>JAISUG010000002.1 GCA_031272185.1 Lachnospiraceae bacterium | reverse complement strand
GATGGCGTCGGTCTGGGGGTTGCGCCCGCCGCTTTCCCGCATGGCGCCTGTCACCAGCCATGTCAGCAGCCCGGCGGCTATATAGTTCAGCAGTATCGTGCTTATGATCTCGTTTATGCCCCTGCACGCTTTCAGGTATCCGGGAATCAGGCCCCACAGCCCCCCCGCCAGGCACGCCGCCGCAAGCGCGAGCAGCCACACCAGGGCAGGCGGCAGCACATTTTCCAGGCCAAGGGTCACCCAGATGGCGGCTATGGCGCCCCAGAGGAGCTGCCCCTGGGCGCCGATATTGAAAACGGCGCATTTGTAGGCGATCATGACGGACAGGCCGCACAGCGCCATGGGAGCGGCCTTGACCAATCCCTCGCCGATGTTGTTCACGCTGCCGAATGCCCCCGCCACCAGCACCCCATATGCCCGCAGCGGGTTCGTGCCCTGCCAAAAGATGAACAGGGCGCCTATGGCAAATGCGGCGCACACAGCCAAAACCATCGCCGTAGCGCGCCGCCGGATACTACCACTCGTCATCCCATTGCCCTTTCCAAACCATCACCCAACCGGTGCCGCCCCCCCCGCAGCGCCGGCGACCACCCACCTTTGCGCCGCTTCCAAACCATCACTCAACCGGTGCCGCCCCCCGCAGCGCCGGCGACCACCCACCTTTGCGCCGCTTCCAACCACTCATGCGTCCGATATCATACCCCATGCGGCGCCTGCCGTTACTTATCCTCGCACCGTGGCGGCACACGTGCTGGCTCACCCTTTCCCGGCCATCATCAGGCTGATGGCGCCCATGTCCGGCCAAGCCGGGTCGGCATACCCCATGATCCGCCCCTCGTACATGACCGCCATGCGGTCGGCCAGCGCCAGTATCTCGTCCAAGTCGGCGGAAATGAGCAGCAGGGCGCACCCGGATTCCCGCGCCGCCAGTATCTGGGCGTGGATGAACTCCGTGGCCCCGATATCCACCCCCCTGGTGGGATGCGCCGCCACCAACAGGCGAGGGTGCGCCTCCATCTCCCTGGCCAGCACCACCTTTTGTTGGTTCCCGCCGGAGAGCGCCTCCACTGGGCGCAGGGCGTCGGCCGGCCGGATGTCGTACATTTCGATCAATGCCTTCGCATGGCGCAGGATCTCCCCATGTTTCAGCCTCCACCCCCACGCCGACGCAAATGCCGGCGAATCGATGGATCTGAGCACCAGGTTCTCATGTATGCCCATGGGCGGCACCAGCCCCAGGGCGCGCCTGTCCTCGGGGATGTGGGACACGCCCGAGCGCAGGAACCTAAGCTGGGCGCCCGCCCGCACCATCCCGAATGGCTTGCGCTTTTCCCCCGGATCGCCCCCCCACATATCTTCCCCGCAAACATACACCTTGCCCGCCTGGGGCGCTATGGCCCCCGTGCAGAGCGCGGCCAGCTGCGACTGCCCGTTGCCGTCCACCCCGGCGATCCCCAGGATTTCCCCCGGCTTTACGATCAGATCGTCAATGTCCAGGCGCAAGACGCCCTTGGCATCCGCATATCGGACGCCCTCAAGGCGCAGCGCATCCGGTGTGCCCCGGGCAGGCTGCGGGGTGCCGGTCTGCCGGCCGACACCGCCGCGGCCACGGCCCCCGCCAGTGTCACCTCTGGCAGTAGTCCCGCCGGTACCACCGTCACCTCCTGCAGTCGTCCCGCCGCCGATAGTTCCCCGCACCCGGCGCCCCAGCTTCACCTCCCGGCCCACCATCAAGCGCCCCAGCTCGTCCATGCCCGTGGCGGATTTGTCACACACCGCCACGTTCCTGCCGCCGCGCAGCACGGTGATCCTGTCGCAGACCGCCATCACCTCTTTCAGTTTGTGGGTGATGAACACCACCGACCGGTCGCCTTGTGCCACCAGGCGGCGGATGATGTGAAACAGCCCCTCGGCCTCATCCGGGGTCAGCACCGCCGTGGGCTCGTCCAGCACCAGGATGCGGCTCCGCCCGCACAGCACCTTGAGTATCTCCACCCTCTGCTGCTCCCCCACGGACAGGCCGCCCACCCTGGCGTCAGGGTCTACCCCCAGCCCATACATGTCGGAAAACTCCCGTATCATCTTTGCGGTGCCGGCCAAGGGCAGCAAAAAACCGGGCCGTCTCTCACCTGTCCCTCCCGGATCTTTGACCGCCCCGCTCAATATCACATTTTCCGTCACGTTCATGGAAGGGACCAGCATGAAATGCTGGAACACCATGCCTATCCCCAGGCGTTTGGCCGCGGCGGGGTCCGTGATGCGCACAGTCTGCCCGTCCAGGAGGATGCGCCCTGCGTCCATGCGGTGCACCCCGGCCAGGACGCCCATCAGCGTGCTTTTCCCCGCACCGTTTTCCCCCAACAGCGCATGGACTTCCCCCCTTTGCAGGGAGAAGTCCACCCGGTCATTGGCGCATGTGTCACCGAACCACTTGACGATGCCTTCCATACTGAGGATCACATCCGGGTTTTGTTCATCGGCTCCTGCAGCGACGCGCCCACCCGTATCGGTCAATCCACTCATTTGTCTGTCTGCCATTCCACATCGTTTCCATCACTGCGGGAGTGCCCCCCGCAGCGCTTGCGGCTGCGGCAGTGCCCCATGTGCACCCATCGAACGCTCACTTGGCGCCCACCGGGTACTCTTCGCAGCCCTAGCTTAGCTTGCGCTTGCCTGGAGCTCACCACACACCCACCGGACGCTCACTTTGCGCTCGCGGGGCGCTCAGTGAGCGCCCTTGTCTATGACGATCTCGCCGGAGATCAGGCCGTCCACCACGCTTTGCATGAACGCCTTGTCCTCCTCGCTGACACGGTCGCTCATGTTGCCGAAATGTATCACGCCATTGGACACGTCGCCCACGAACTCATAGCCTTCGTCCAAGCCCGCGGCCACGTCCGCCCCGATCTTCTTGATGACGCCGGAATTGCTCATGATGACGCAGCCGTCGATCTTGTCGGAGTAAGCCAACCCTTCCACCGGCCCGTACACCAGCGTGGCGCCTTTCTCTATGCACGCCTCCAGGATCCCAATCCCCGCGGCAGCCGCCCATGGCATGATCACGTCCACGTTGGCGGTGGTGATCTGGGACAGCGCCAGCTCCTTGGCCTTGGCCACGTCATTGAACGAACCCACGCCGGCTATGGAGAGCTTGCATCCGGGGTTGGTGTACTCCAGCCCCTGTTTCGCCCCCTCGATGGAGTCCAGGATGGGCTGGATCTCCATGGAGTAGATGTACCCCACCGAATCAGTCTTGGTCATCAGCCCGGCCAATGTGGCGAACAAAAACCCCGCCTGGTAGTTGTCGTAGTTGAGCGCGCTCACGTTCTTGGCGGTCGCTGAGAAATTGATCCCCGCGAACATCGTGTCCGGAAATTCCTGGTAGATCTCCATGACCGCATCCTGGAACTCCGCTCCGGGCCCTATGACCAGGTCGTACCCCGCCGCCGCATAGTCGCGGAAAGCCGTCAAATAGTCAGAGATGTCCACATTTTCCGTAAAAGCGATCTCATAGCCGTATTCGGACTCCAGAGCCAGCATCCCCTCGTAGCAATCGGCGTTCCAGCTGCCGTCGGCCACCGGCCCGTTGAACACGATGGCGGCTTTCAGCCCCTTACCCGAAGCCGCACCTGCCCCAGGCGCCGCCTCTGGGGCCGCCGGCGCGCCCTGCCCCGCCGGTTGATCGGAAACCGCAGCCCCCTGCCCCGCCGCCTCGCCGGAAACTGCCGCACCGCCCTGGGATCCGGCGTCGGACCCTTGGGCACCCGAAGCAGCAGCCGCACCCGTAGTCGCGGCCGCTCCGGCGCCCGAACCGGTGGAACCACCGCCGCACCCAAAGAGCGACGCCGCCACCGCCAAACACACCACACACGAAAAGATACGTTTCATCATTTGCCTCCTCTCAACCCGCCCGGTGCCGGCCTGCGCCAGCCATCCCAGGCACTTGCATAGAATTATACCCCACCCGCCCCCAAAAAACAAGATGGATTTCGCCCCAAAAAACAAGACGGATTTCGCCCCCCAAAATTTATATTTGCCATCAGGTTTTTTTTGTGGTATGATGTAGCGAATATCGTTCGCTTTGGAAAGGACTGGCCATGCGCATGATCACGGTGGCGGGCCCGCCATCATCCGGGAAAACATCAGTCATCCTGAAACTCGCCCAGCTCCTCGACGGCCAGGTGGGGGTGGTGAAGTTCGACTGCCTCACGTCTTTCGACCGGGAGCGCTACGACGAGGCGGGCATCCCCGTGTTCGTGGGGTATTCGGGCAAATTCTGCCCGGACCACTTCTTCGTGAACAACATCGAGGGGGCCGTCCAATGGGGCATCCGCCGCGGCTTTGACACACTTATCACGGAAAGCGCCGGCCTGTGCAACCGCTGTTCGCCCCACATCAAGGGGATCCTGAGCGTCTGCGTGGTGGATGCGCTCTCCGGCATCCATACCCCCCGAAAGATCGGGCCCATGCTCAAGATGGCCGACGTCGCAGTCATCACCAAAGGCGACATCGTCTCCCAGGCGGAGCGGGAGGTGTTCGCATGGGGCGTGCGCCAGGCCAACAGCAAGGCGCAGATCCTTTTTGTCAATGGCATCACCGGCCAGGGGGCTTTCATGCTTGCCAAGAAGGCGGCCCAGGCCAGGGAGATCACGACCCTCACCGACAACACCCTGCGTTTCACCACACCGGCGGCGGCGTGTGCGTATTGCACGGGGGAGACCCGCATCGGCGAGGCCTACCAGATGGGCATGATGCGCAAACTCGAGTACGACTGAACGCCCGGGCAGACGCGCTGCGGGCTTTCACGCCCCGGCCGTGTCCGATGCCTTGGCCGTATGCACCAGGGCAGATGCGCCACGGGCTTTCACGCCCAGCCAGGTCCGATGCCTTGGCCGTGTGCACCCGGGCAGATGCGCCAAGCGGGCGCGCCAAGCGACCACGCCACATATAGGAGGGTTCTGCATTTGGATTTTGACCGCCTCATAGAAAAACGAAGCATAGCGCAGCTCATGGAAGAGTTCCCGATATCAGGGGACTTTTTTCGCAATGCGAACATCCCTCTGACCGATACCCACAAGACGCTCCAGGAAGTCCTGTCCACCCTGGACGACGAATGGTTCTACGAGTTCGGCCAAAACCGCTTCGAGGTACACAACCAGCTCGTGGATTTCCTGCAGGACATGACGGCGTCCGAAAACGCCCAAGCCATCAAGTCTTTGACCGTCATAGGCGGGAAAAACAAACGGGGGGAAGACGAAAATGCCCGGTTCACGCTGATGCCCGGGGACGTGGTAAGCGTGGTGGGGCCCACGGGTTCCGGCAAGAGCCGCCTGCTCGCGGACATCGAATGCCTCGCCCAGGGCGACACCCCCACCCGGCGCCACATCCTCGTGGACGGGCAGCCCGTGACGGACGACGTGCGTTTCGCATTGGGCGGCAAGCTGGTGGCCCAGCTCTCCCAGAACATGAACTTCGTCATGGACCTCACCGTGCAGGAATTCCTGGAGATGCATGCCGGGAGCCTCGGGGCCGGACAGGGCCCACTGCCCATGGCCGGCGTGGTGAATGCATGTTTCGAAAAGGCGAACAGCCTGGCGGGGGAGAAATTCACCCCCGGCACCAAGGTGACGATGCTCTCGGGCGGGCAGTCCCGGGCGCTTATGATAGCGGACTGCGCATATATGAGCCAATCCCCCATAGTGCTCATCGACGAGATAGAAAACGCAGGGGTGGACCGCAGGAAAGCCATCGACCTGCTGGCCAGGCGGGAGAAAATCGTGCTCATCTCCACCCACGACCCATTGCTGGCGCTGGGCGCGACGCACCGCATTGTCATCAAGCACGGCGGCATCTACCGGGTGCTCACCACGTCACCCGAAGAGAAAAGCAGCATGAAGGAGCTGGAACGGGTGGATGCCATGCTGGCCGACGCCCGCAGGAAATTGCGTTCCGGGGAGAGGATTGCGTCGCTATGACCCTGCATAGCGCGGCGCAGGTACACAATGCTCAGCAAATGCAACAACTGCCACGTCGGCAGCCTCCCGTCGCATCTTCGGCGCCAATGTCGATGCAACGGTCGTTGGCACACGCTGCGGCTGTCACGTCGGCAGCCATCCCCTGCTGTGCCAAAGATGGCCGGCCAAGGGTACGGGCACGAAACGCGGCGGCAGCGCTTAACACAATTCACAACGAAAGGCAACAAGCGGGAATAAAACATGGCTGGCTGCGATGCCTTATCCGCAAATATATTGTAAAAGGAGACAAGTAGCATGTGGGAATTCTACGACGAGCTGATAGAGGGGATAGACCCCCTGGCCACGGCAGACCGCATCATCAGCGGGGGCAAAAACTGCTTCGTCCGCAGCGGGGACACGGCTGGAACCTCCGCATCATTTGACCAGACCTGGCGCCAGCCCATATTGGCCCGCAAAGAGATAGGCATGCCTTTGCGGGATCTGGCGGTGTGCGTCAAATCCTGGGACTACCAGGAGGCGGCCCTCGGGCTGGCCGCCATCAACGCTTGGTACAATGGCATTGAAAAAGCCCGAGCGCTTGGCCTGGACATACCCGACCGCCTGCACACCGAAGACCGCTCCCAAGACCCATTCATACAGCTCCAGCGGGATATCGCCGGCAAAAAGGTCACTGTCGTCGGGCATTTCCCGTATATAGACCAGCTCTTCGGGCCCATCTGCGACCTCGCGGTGATAGAGAAATTCCTGCCCAAAGACGGGGACTACCCCGAGCAGGCCGCCGAGTATCTCCTGCCGGACAGCGACTACGTGTTCATCTCCAGCTATACGCTGGTGGAAAAGGTTTTCCCGCATTACCTGGAACTGGCCAAAAATGCGGTCGTCATCGCGGTCGGCGCCGGGACGCCCATCACCCCCATACTCCACAGTTACGGCGTGGACTATATCGCCGGGTTCGTCCTCAAAGACATCGAAGCCGCAGAGCGGGTGGCCCTGGGTCTGGGCGGCAGCATGCACGGCGTAGGCCAGAAGATCAACCTGAAGCGCGCGTGAGTTATGGTGCGCAATGCATGGCGCAGGGAATCATGCCTGGTGGCGCAAAGGTCCACGGACTCGGGGAGCATTTGACAGACACTGCGCAACCTTACGCGCGGCGGTGCAGGGGCTCACGCCTTCGGCCGGAAATCGCACCAGGCCATGTGGTCGTTCACCACGCCCACGGACTGGAGGAAGCTGTAGATAACCGTGCTGCCGATGAAGGAGAACCCCAGCTTCTTCATGTCTTTGCTGATGCGGTCGGACAGCGGTGTGGTCGCGGGCAGGTCGGCCATGCTCTCCGGCGCGTTGACGATGGGCTCCCCGTCCACGTAGTTCCAGATGAAATCCGCCAGCGAGCCCAGTTTCAGGACCGCCCGGGCGTTGGTGACGACTGACGCCACTTTCAGGCGGTTGCGGACGATGCCCGGCTCCCGAAGCAGCTCTTCGATCCTCCCCGCATCGTAGGCGGCTATCCGTTCGATGTCCCACCCGTCAAACGCCCTGCGGTAGTTCTCCCGTTTGTGGAGGATGGTCGCCCAGGAGAGCCCCGCCTGCGCGCCCTCCAGGGTGAGCATCTCGAAGAGATGCCCCTCGTCCCGGCAGGGCCGCCCCCACCAGGCGTCGTGGTACTCCCGCATGAGCGCATCCTCCGTGTCTGCCCAGGGGCAGCGCCTCATGCCATCCGGATAACCTTGGTGCGCATCGACTCGCCGGAAGTGCTTATGGGCGTCCGGATACGGTTTGTCCGATCGCAGTCTATCTGCTCCCGGTTTCTCCGATATCAGTCTATCCGGTTCCGGTTTGTCCGATCCTGGCTTGTCCTGTCCCATTTCCCCCATTCCTTCCCATTCTTCGAGTTCCATATCGGTTTTTTCAACACGCATGAGTATACCAGCCAACCCCGTAGCCGTCAAGATGATACCCGAGAATATGATCAATGCAGTCAGCAACTGTATTGTTCATGCCAGAGATTGTTACTCGCATTTAGTACTTGCAATAATGTTTCGTATATGATACAATGCCTTTCGGAGGCCATACAATAATGACATGGGAAGTGGAGTATTATGAGAAGGAAGATGGTACAGTCCCCGTAGAGGACTTTATCGCCACACTGCCGAGCAAGCATATAGCCAAGGTACTCTGGGAGATTCGTCTACTTGCACAGTTGGAACGGCATTAAAGATGCCATATGTTGACTCAATCAAGGGCGAGAAGTACAAAGGTTTATGGGAACTGCGCATCCAACAAGGCAGCGATATTTCTCGCATATTTTACTTCCTGACGATTGGCAACAAATTTGTCCTGCTGCATGGATTTCTGAAAAAAACAACGAAAACGCCGCAAGCAGAACTGGATACGGCATTGCGTAATAGAGATGACTATCTTAGGAGGGTCGACGATGAAAAAATGGAATGACATCGAGGCGAAGTTTCTCGACAACCCCGACATAAAAGCTGAGTTCGAAGCATTGCGACCCCACTATGAGATTGTCGCCCAGATCATCAAAGCACGCAACGAGCAGGGCTTGACACAAGAAGGGCTGGCCAAGCGTTCTGGGATCGCCCGCTGCAACATCAGCCGCCTGGAAAGCGGCACATACAACCCATCCCTTGCTTTGCTGAACAGAGTCGCGCATGGCCTGGGCATGGAAGTCCATGTTGAATTCCGCGCTCCACAAACCACAGTACGATAGGGCGCTGTCGCGATCACAGAGTTCTTCCGCCATAGCAATGCGCAATGCGCGGCGGCTATCACCCCGCCCCGCAGTTCTGGGTGGCCACCACCTCGCAGCCCAGGCCAAATGTGTCGGGCAGCACCACGTCGCCGATGGACACGGGCGCTGGGATAGCCAGTCCGCGCAGAGCCGCCATAGCGTCCCGGATCTTCCCTTTGGGGATGTCCCGGGCGGTTTTCACCGCGACGAAGGGGTGGGCGCCCCCCAGCACCCGCACCGTGGACGTGACGATCCGTGTGGGGTCCGTCACCTCTTTTTGGGCATAGTCCAGCCCACGCTTGCAGGTGTACCCCGTCACGCCGAGGATATCCCCGCCGTCCATCTCCACCGTCACCTGGCACCCCATGGGGCATCCGATGCAGGTGAGGGAAACGGTGTTGCACCTCTTTCCATTCGTCGTATCCCCTTTTGTTTCAGCCAACTCGGTTTTTCCAATTATTGCCTGCTTTACTTTTTTCATATCTCACCTTCTCGCCTCATGGGCACCCTTATCTGACCGGCAGCCGCATTGACCGGTATTGAAACACCTATTTTATCTCATCGCCGCCGGCCTCCTCCACACACACCGTGATCTCCCTTAAAAGCGGGAACTTTTCCAATGTTTCCCTTTCCAGCAGCACTTCCTCCATCTCACCGGGCGCCATCACCAGTCGCTTCTTGGTCAATATGCGCCGCCCGTCGCAGTACACGCCGATGGAAGCGCCCCGGTAAATGCCGCCCACGCGGAACCGCACTTTCAGTTTTTCGGGCATATGCACCATGCGGATCACGGAAGGCACCGTGTAGCGCACGCCATAGCCGGGTGTCAAAACCACATATGATCCCTTCGCCGTGCCATCGGCCGCATTGCCAACGTCTGCCACGGCATCCCCGGTTGCCTCGATATCATCGACCAAGATGCGGCTCTCCCCGCTTCGGACACCATACTCACGCTGTGCATTGACGTTACAGGGATCCTCGCCGCCCGTTGCCTGCGTCTGGCCCGGCATGGCGGCGGCAGTTCCCCCGCCGGGGCTCACGCAACACCCTGTGGGCATAGGCAGTCCGTCATGGATCGCAGCGGCAGTTCCCCCGCCGTAGCTCACCCTGCGCACATATGCCGCCGCGTTTTCCCCAGCCAGCGCGGCTTCCTCCGACACGTAGTCAACCAGGTCGTGCACATGGAGCACATTGCCGCAGGCGAACACACCGGGCAAGTCGGTTTCAAATGACTCGTTGACCCTCGGCCCGCCTGTCACCGGGTGCAGGCCCACGCCCATACCGGCGGTGAGCTCATTTTCCGGTATCAGCCCCACGGACAGCAGCAGTGTGTCGCAGGGTATGTATTCCTCTGTCCCCGCCACAGGCTTGCTGTTTGCGTCCACGCGTGCCAGCGTCACACCCGTGAGGCGCCCCCGCCCATGGATGTCCACCACAGTGTGGCTCAGTTTCAGCGGTATCCCGAAATCGTCCAGGCACTGGACGATGTTGCGCTTGAGGCCGCCGGAGTACGGCATCAGCTCAGCCACCACTTTTACATGGGCCCCCTCCAGCGTCATGCGCCTAGCCATGATGAGACCGATGTCCCCTGATCCCAGGATCACCACTTCACGCCCGGGCATATAGCCCTCCCGGTTCACCAGTCGCTGGGCCGTGCCCGCGCTGTAGATCCCCGCCGGCCGGCTGCCGGGTATGTTCAGGGCCCCCCTGGGCCGCTCCCGGCACCCCATGGCCAGGACCACTGCGCCCGCCCGCACCTTAAAGAGCCCATCCCTGCGGTTCATGGCGAGGAGGCAAAAACCGGTGGCTGCAGACCTCGCACGCCCCACTTCCAGCACCATGGTCTCCGGCAGGATGTCAATGGGCAACCCCGCCACTTCCCGGATGAAACGGTCGGCGTACTCCGGGCCGGTCAGTTCTTCATGGAACGTGTGCAGGCCGAACCCATTGTGTATGCACTGGTTGAGTATCCCACCCAGTTCCTTGTCCCGCTCCAGGATCACCACCCGGCCCCCACCATTCTTGTACGCCGCCGCGGCCGCCGCCAGCCCTGCGGGACCGCCCCCGATCACGGCGATGTCATAGTCGAGATGGGTGGGTCCGCCTGTCTTGTGCATCTCCACTGATTCTGTAACCGGCAGTGCCCGCTTTATCGTAGACGGCCTTCGCTCGCCTGTCTTGTGCATCTCCACTGATTCTGTAACCCCTGCCGCTAGCGTGCCACTTGAAGCGCTATTAGTCCTTTTAGTCCGTTTAGTCGATTCGTCCATATGTGCAAGACCTCCATCCCGCCTGATTCACTGCTCCACCGACCAAACAATGCGCGTTCGACATTAGTCTCGCCTTGCGCAAGGTTTAGTCGGCGGAGCAATACAGCCGATTCACCCATCATCTCACCCCCAGCAGCATCCGCGACTCCCCGCCGGACTTGGTGACATGCTCCATTTGCAGGCCCAGTTCCTGGGCCAGCAGTTCCATCACCCGTGGCGAGCAGAACCCGCCCTGGCATCTGCCCATCCCTGCACGTACACGGCGTTTCACCCCATCCATGGATTTGGCGCCCAAGGGTCTGCGGATGGCATCCAGGATCTCACCCTCGGTCACGCCCTCGCAGCGGCACACCACCGCGCCATAGGATGGGTTTTCACGTATCAGCGCCAACCGCTCCTCAATCGGCAGGGAAGCAGGGTTCACGATCCCTGTGCGGCGGGGGCGAAACATCTGCCCGTCTCGGTTAGAAGTGTTATACACGTGAGCGCCGCTATCCACACGGCTGCAAGCAACCTCTGTGTCACCATCGCCGACGAACCGACGGGGAACGCCGTCGGGGCCGGAGGCACCATCGCCATCATAGTCGAAGGCACATCCGCCGCCAGGCCACACAGGCTTCCGGCGAAGCCCCAGCTTTGCGCTCACCAAACCAGCCAAGTACCGCCCGATGGCAGGCGCGGCGGTGAGCCCCGGCGACTCTATCCCCACGGCGTCAAAGAACCCCGGGGCGCCCTCCACCTCGCCAATGACGAAATCATGCCCGTCCTCGTGGGCGCGCAGCCCCGCAAAGGATGTGATGACCTGCCGCAGGGGCAGGCCCGCCACATTTGCCCCCGCTTTTTGGAGCACTTCGGTCAGCCCGGCTGCGGTGGTGGCGGTTTCCGCCTTGTCGTCGATATCCTTGGCGGTGGGTCCCAGGAGCAGGTTCCCATGGATCGTCCGTGTCACCAGCACGCCTTTGCCGTACCTGTCCGGCAGGGAAAACACCACATGGTTCACGTGCCCCCCCGCCGCCTTGTCCAGCAGTACATACTCCCCCCGGCGTGGCGTGATGTGAAGTTTCCGCCCGCTGACAATGCCGAACGGTTCGCTACAGCGGGCATCGGTAGTCGGACTGTCCATCCCGCTGCATCTCTCAGCGGCCGACTCATGCGGCGTCTCATTCCGGGCGTCGACCGAAGCCGCCGATCGGCGATCTACCTCTGCGACCATATTGTGCAGTTCGTCGCCGTGGACGCCCGCAGCGTTTACCACCGCTCGGGCTTTTATGACGGTTTCAGAACAACCAGCCCCGCCCATACCGGCCGCTTCCATGTGAACCCCCACTTTCTCGTCTTGCCTCCCATGATACGCTCTTTCATATCCGCCGCACGGTGGCGTGCCACTTGCGGCATCATCGCCATCCATCGCCGCCGCATGATTACGCATGCGCACCCGCAGCGCATACCCGCCATCCACCCGCCCTATCCCGGTCACCTGCGCATCAAACACAAACTCCACCCCGTTGTCCGCCGCATTCTCCGCCAGTGCGATGGTCAGGCCGAAGGGGCATACGATGCCGGCCGTGGGTGCAAATAGCGCCGCCACCACCCCAGGCGCCAGGTTCGGCTCCAGACGGCGGATCCTCTCCCGGTCGGTGATGATTTCCAGCCCCTCCACACCATTGGCGACGCCCTTTTCGTACAGTGCCTCCAGCGCACCCAAGCCCCCCGGATCCTTGCACTCGGCAGCTGCACACGGCAGGCTCCCGGGGGTCGCCTCCGGCTTCACCATGTTCCCGGCATCATAACCCTTGGCCGTTGCCTCAGACGGTCTGCCGGGGGTTGTCTCAGGTTCGCCCAAGCCCCCAGGATCCCGGCACACCACCAGTGATCCGCATCGCTCAAATGGGAAGTCCAGCTCCTTTGCCAATTCCCCCATGATGCGGTTTCCCTCCACGTTCATCCGGGCCATCATGGAGCCCGGCTCCGCATCGTACCCCCCATGGACGATCGCACTGTTCGCCTTGCTGGTACCGCAGCACACATCCTCTTCCTTTTCCAGCACCAGCACCTTCGCCCGGTATCTGGCGAGTTCCCTGGCCACGGCCGCCCCCGTCACCCCCGCACCGATGATCACCACATCGTACATATCGCTCTCCTTATGCCCTCACCGTTATCGCGCCATTCGCACCACCATCGCAATTGGCACCACTTCGAGCCCACGAAAGACCACCCTACCGCTATCGTGTCATCCGCACTACCATTGAAATCCTTCATCCGCACAAAACGGGCAGACTTCCCCCTGCACCCCTGCAAAGGAACCCCCGCCCGCTCATCTCTCAAGGCTCTGACTTCATTCAATTCACGGCTCAGAACAGCAATATCCAGCTATTACACTTTCCCCATCGCATGCTCTCCATCCGCCCACAATCAGTAAACCTCAGTACAGTCCGCACTCAGCACTGTACACTATGCACTATGCACTAACTCCCTACTCCTTCGCCCACCCCTTGGCACACGCCACGGCCCGCTTCCACCCTGCCAGCCGCGCCGATCGCTCCTCGTCCGGGATGGACGGTGTGAATGTCCTGTCGATCTCCCAACTCTTCACCACGTCCTCCTTGTCCTCCCAGTACCCCACCGCGAGACCCGCAAGGTATGCCGCCCCTTTGGCGGTGGTCTCCACGCAGGTAGGCCGCAGCACCGACACGCCGCAAATGTCCGCCTGCGCCTGCATCAGGTAGTCATTGGCGCTGGCGCCACCGTCCACTTTGAGCGCGGCGGGCTCTATCCCCGACGTCTCCCCCATGGCCCAGAGCACGTCATACACCTGGTAGCAGATGGAGTCAAGCGTGGCCCGGATGATGTGGTATTTGTTCACCCCCCGGGTCAGACCCACGATGGTTCCCCTGGCGTATTGGTCCCAGTAGGGGGCGCCCAGCCCCGTGAACGCCGGCACCACATAGCAGCCGTTGGTGTCCGGCACTTTATTCGCCATATATTCTGAATCCGCGGAGGTCTCGATGAGCCGCATCTCGTCCCGCAGCCACTGCACCGCCGCGCCCGCCACGAAGATAGACCCTTCCAATGCGTAGTTCACCGTGCCGTCGATCCCCCAGGCGATGGTGGTCAGCAGCCCATTGTCGGAAAACACCGGCTTCTCTCCGGTGTTCATCAGCATGAAGCACCCTGTGCCATAGGTGTTCTTCGCCTCCCCGGGCCGGAAGCACGTCTGCCCGAACAGCGCCGCCTGCTGGTCCCCCGCCGCCCCGCCGATGGGGATGGCGCTGCCGAAATACGACGGGTCCGCAAACCCGTAGATGGCGCTGGAAGGCATGGGCTTTGGCAGCATCTGCGCCGGGATGTCCAATTCCCGCAGGATGTCCTCGTCCCAGGCGAGTGTGTTGATGTTGAACAGCATGGTGCGGGACGCATTGGAATAGTCCGTCACGTGGGCGAACCCCTTGGTCAGTTTCCAGATCAGCCAGGTTTCCGTGGTGCCAAACAGCAGCTCCCCCCGCCTGGCCCGCTCCCTGGCGCCCTCCACGTGGTCCAGGATCCATTTGAGCTTTGTGCCCGAAAAATAGGCATCCAGCACCAGCCCGGTCTTTTCCTGGATGGGTTTCGCCAACCCACGATCCCGCAGCTCGTCGCAGTACCCGGCGGTGCGGCGGCACTGCCACACGATGGCACGGTACACCGGCTCCCCCGTCTCCCGGTCCCACACGATGGTGGTCTCCCGCTGGTTGGCGATGCCGATGGCAGCGATGTCCGCCGCCGTCGCCTCCGCCATGGCCATGGCCTCCAGGGCCACCCCCAGCTGGGTGGCCCAGATCTCATTGGCGTCATGCTCCACCCAACCCGGCTTCGGGAAATACTGGGTGAACTCCTTCTGCGCCGCCCCCACCACCTTGCTTGACCTGTCAAACAGGATGCAGCGGTTGCTGGTGGTCCCCGCATCCAACGCCATCACGTACTGTTTCCCGTTGCGTGGTTTCCCGTTCCGTGGTTTCTCGTTCCGTGGTTTCTCGTTCTGTTGCTTCCCGTTCTGTTGCTTCCCGTTCTGTTGCTTCTCGTTCTGTTGCTTCTCGTTCTGTGGTTTCACATCCCGTGGTTTCTCGTTCCTTGGTTTCTCATTACTCGATTTCCCGTTCCTTGGTTTCTCCATCACGTACCCCTCCGTGCCACCCATCCCCTACCCGCCGCCAACAGACACATTGCATCGCCCTGCATCGTCTTACATCATCCTGCATCGACCAGCACTGCCACCCATCCCCTACTTGCCACCAACAGTCACCTTCCATCGACCAGCACCGATCAGCACCGACTTACATCATACTGCATTGGCTAGCACCGCCACCCATCCCCTACTTGCCACCAACAGTCACCTTTCATCGCCCTGACCGACTTACATCGCCCATGATCGGCCACCGCCCCCGCATCCCCACATATCAAAAAAGCACAGCGACCAACCGTCCACCGGCCGTGTCACCATGCTCTCATCCTCTCCGCATGCCCATGCCCGTATCATAGCATAAAACCCCCGCCGATTCAACAGGAATTTTGCGAAAATCCACTCAAGTTGGTTGCATAGCTTTTCGCCCAAATGGATTTCATGGATATGCTCTCCCTTTGACCCGAAATATCCACAGCTACAACTACATAATTATTTGTAGTTAAAGCTGTAGATAACCGCACATGAGGTGTCGGCGGCCCCCGCCTATTTTGGCCATACCGGGAAGCGCAGTTTGAACGCCCCCTTTGCCCCGCCTTCCTACATCTCCCACACCGCGGGGTTCGTGGTGGACACCGCGACAGCGCCTGCGTCCAGGGCCTCGATCACGTCCTCTTTCTCGGAGATCAGCCCCCCGGCGATCACAGGCACATGCACCCTTTGGACCACCTTGGAGATGACCTTCGGCATGAGCCCAGGCAGGATCTCGATCACGTCAGGGTGCGCCGCAAGCGCCTGCCGCTCCAGGTTTTCCAGGGCCATGGAGTCCAGCAGGAAGATGCGCAGCACCGTCCAAAGTGAGAGCTCCCCCGCCCGCTTCACCAGCCCAGGCCGTGTGGAGATCACCCCGTCCGCCGCAGTGTGGGCTTTCAAGAAATCCACCACCACTTCCTTGGCGCCCAGGCCGGACACCAGGTCGATGTGTACCACGGCGGCCTTTCCCGCGTCCTTGACAGAGCGCACCAGCCGCGCGACGTTAAGGATGTCGCCGAAGAGCAGGAACACCACCTGGATCTCCGCCGACTTGCATGCCGCCGCCAGCCCCGCCTCGTCCTTCACCGCCGCGATGACCGGGTTTGCCTCCAGCAGCTCATAGAAACCTTTATCCACGCTTCACTTCCCCTCATCCGGCAGCCGCGCTATGCGTTTCCCGCCACCACCAGCCAAAACCCCTGCCCCTGTGGCCTGTCCCCATACCCACACCATTCTAACATGGGACCCACCCCTTTGGCAAGCGCAGATATAGCGGCCCCCGCCCCGTCTGTGCGCCCCGGCAAGTGTTCACAGGGATGGGGAAAGAGGGGGGCATCGGGGAATTTTTACTTGCGTTTCTATGATAATACTGGTATAATCTGGAATTATTGCAATCCACGCACAAAAACGGCAGAAAAAGGAGGGTATGTATGAGCGATGAAAAAAAGGCAACGGGCGACAAGACGACAGACAAAGGGGCCGTCGGGGCCGGCAACCGCCTGGAGGGCAGGATGCCCTTGTCCCAGGCCATCCCCCTGGGGCTCCAGCACGTATTGGCGATGTTTGCCGGGAACCTGACGCCGGTTCTCCTCATCACCGTGGCATGCGGCATCGCTTCCGGCTCGCCGGAACAGATCGCCATCCTGCAAAACGCCATGCTGGTGGCGGGCCTGGTGACCCTGGTGCAGACATGCACACTGGGGCCGGTGGGCGGCAAGCTCCCCATCGTCATGGGGACCAGTTCCGGGTTCATCGGGGTGTGCCAGTCCGTGGCCAATGTGATGGGCGGCGGCATCTTGGGCTACGGGGCGATCCTGGGCGCGTCCATAGTGGGCGGCCTCTTTGAAACCGTCCTGGGATTCTTCCTGAAACCCCTGCGCCGCTTCTTCCCGTCGGTAGTGACCGGGACGGTGGTGCTCTCCATCGGCCTCTCCCTCATCGGCGTGGGCGTCTCCTCCTTCGGGGGCGGCAGCGGCGCGAAAGACTATGGTTCCCTTGAGAACCTGTTCCTGGGCGCGGCGGTGCTCATCATCATCGTGGTGCTGAAACACGCGGGCAAGGGCTTCATCGGCTCCTCGGCCATCCTCATCGGGGTCGTCGCAGGCTACTTCATCGCCGCCATCATGGGGCTGGTCCTGCCACACACGTTCACCGTGACGGACGCCGCGGGCGTCACCACCGAGGTCACCAAGGCGTGGGTGCTCAACTGGGGCAAAGTGGGGGCGTCGTCATTCATCTCGATCCCCAAGATCCTTCCGGTGCCCCTGGTGTTTGACATCCGCGCCATCATCCCCATCTGCATCATGTTCATCGTCACCGCGGTGGAGACCGTGGGCGACATCTCCGGCATCACCGAGGGCGGGCTGGGCAGGGAAGCCACCGACCGGGAGCTGGCGGGCGGCGTGATGTGCGACGGCCTGGGTTCCTCTTTCGCCGCATTGTTCGGCGTGCTGCCGAACACCTCCTTCAGCCAGAACGTGGGCCTGGTAGCCATGACCAAGGTGGTGAACCTGTTCGCCATCTCCATCGGCGGCATCTTCCTGGTGGCCTGCGGCCTCTTCCCGAAACTGGCCGCCATCATCTCCATCATGCCCCAGAGCGTGCTGGGGGGCGCGGCGGTCATGATGTTCGCCTCCATCGTGGTCAGCGGCATCCAGCTCATCACCCGGGACAAGATCAACTCCCGCACACTCACCATCGTATCCGTCGCCATCGGCTTGGGGTACGGCATGGGCGCGAACTCCGCAGTGCTTTCGGGCCTCCCGGAGGCCGTCCGGCTGGTATTTGGCGGCTCCGGCATCGTGCCCGCGGCACTGGTGGCGATCATACTGAATGTGGTGCTGCCCGAGGAGAAATCCCGGGCAACCTCCGCCTGACACCCGGCAAATGCGGCCGCCCCTTGGCCGCCATCCGGTCGCCGGAACGGTTACGTGAACCGAAGCTCTCAAAAACAATCATCCAAATAGACATCCAACGCAGGGCTCAACTTGCCAAAACCGCACCCCCGACTATCGGGGCGTGCGGTTTTTCTATCCGTGGATCACCTCCGGCAGGCACAGGCGGATATCCACCAATCCACGCAGCTACGGTGCGCATTCCTATCCGTAGATCACCTCGGCAGGCACAGGCGGGAATCCGCAGCCGGATGAAGCTGCGACATTTTTCTACCCGTAGATCACCTTCATCAGGCACAGCCCCTCCGCTGGGGCCTGGAACCCTGCGTCGCTGCGCTTCCCCGTTTCCAGCAGCTCCCCCATGCTGTCAGCCTGGCGCCTGCCCAACCCCACCTCGATGAGGGTGCCGGTGATGATCCGCACCATATGCGGCAAAAACCCGTCTCCCTCGTACTCGATGACGACCAGGGAGCCCTTGCGGGTCACGGATATGCGGTACAATGTACGCACGGTGGATTTTTCCCGCAGCCGCCCTGCGCTTCGCGCGCCTCCGACACCCGCGTCACTTCCTGAAGCGGTTATCGACGTGACAGAAGGTGCTACACCTTGCGGGTAAGCCCCCCGGGATTCCCCCACAGGGTCAGCCGCCCCTTTCTTCCCCGCCGACTTGGTGCAAAAATTGCGGAAATCATGGGTGCCGCACAGCGCCAGCGCAGCCTTCTGCATCGCGGCGGTGTCCAGCGGCCTGCCCAGGCAGTATTGGTATTTCCTGTCAAACACATCTTTCTTTTCCCCGGTCTGTATCGTGTAGGCGTACACCTTGCGCAGGGCGCCAAACCGGCTGTGGAACCTTGGCGGGGCCTCCTCCACCTCCGTCACCGCGATGTCCGAGGGCAGGTAACGGTTCAGGTAAGACTTGATCTGATCAGGCGACATATCCGTGTCCAGGAGTGCATTGGCCACCTGGCCCCTGGCATGCACGCCCGCATCGGTCCGGCCCGAACCGATGACCTCCACGAGGTCGTCTGCGCCCATCTGGCCTACGGCATTCTTGCCTGCCTCTTTCCTGCCTGCGTCTTTCCTGCCTGCATCTTTCTTGCCTGCGTCTTTCTTGCCTGCATCTTTCCTGCCTGCGTCTTTCCAGCCTGCGCCCGCATCTTCCCCGCAGACGGCCCCTTCGCCCGGACCCCGGGCCACCATCTGCGTCAGCACCCGGGCCAGCTTTCCCTGGATCGTCTTGACATCCCCGGGCCTTTGCGCCTGCCACCCGTTATATCGGCCCCCGTCATACTGCAAAACCATTTTGATGTTCCGTCTCATCGTCGTCGCCACTGACTTACCCCCCATATCGCTTCCCCCGCTTCCACCGCTCTCGCCAGCCAAACGCGTCTGTTTCACAGCTTGCCGCCGGCGCCCTGCCGCCGGTGGACGGTCCCCAGTGTTTCACGCTCCCTTGCCTGTAACAGCAACATTTTTCTACAATTTTCCATCATTCTGACCGATTGACATATTTCGTCATATTGACTATTGATTTTGGGCCAATATTGTGATAGTATTAACAAAATTGACGCAGGATGTTGTTGTTTTCGTTTTGTGTCTATCCATATATTGGGAATCATTACTTTATATCTGTCACCCCAGTGGCATGGAGGTAAAGAGATGCGTTGCACACAGGGGACAGTCGGCAGGAAATGACCACCCACGGCGTTTGCCACCTCGGCCATCACCTGCCCGGAGTTTGATTATATGGCCCACGGCCTGTCACACATCTACATAGGAAATGCGTCGGTGCTTTGGCGCCGCACCGCGACATGAAGGAGGTTTCATCATGTTCCGAAAAAACATACGCTTGAGGACACTGGAAGATGCGAAGCAGTTGGTCGCCCTGGCAAACGCTTGCGATTTTGACATCGATGTGGGGTACCAGCGTGTCATGATCGACGGGAAGTCCATACTGGGCGTCCTGGGCCTCGATTTCAACCGGGTGATCACCGTCAGCATGAACGGCCGGGACGAGGCGTTCGAGCGCTTCCTGGACTCGAAGTCATTGGACGCATCATCTGCGGCGTGATGTTATTGCCCCACCCACCAAACGATGCGCATTTGAGACTAGTCTCAACTCCGCGCAAGTTTTAGCCGGCGCAGCGACAAGATGTCGCCCATCTGTTTTTTCGAATGCCCCCGACGCCACCACCCATCCGACACACCGACGGTCACAGGATCGGCCATCCGGCGGCGCTGACTGGGTCGCATGCGGCCGCCATCTTACCGCCGGGCCCTTGTGGGCCTGTCCGGCAAGGCCTTGAGGCTGTCATGGTCACGTGCGGCCGCCGTCTTACCGCCCGTACTCCACCACGAGCCGGTACCCCGACCTGGATGTGACCGGCTCCGTCAACCCCACCACCTCCATGCCCGCCAGCCGTTGGGCGTATTCCAGCATACCGTTGGCGACCACCTGCTCCTGTGCTTTCTTTTTTGCGTCAGGGGCCACGCTTAGGTAGTCCTTGTCCTCCACTTTGCTGAACATGCCCCTGCTCACGTCATACCGCTCCACGTTGTTTTCGTCGATTTCATTGGAAACGAAGTACGCCGCGGGTATGGTCACCGTCACGGTCTTCTGGATGTCGTCCGCCCGAATGGAGTTTTTCACCGCATCGAAGTCCACCCCGATTTTCAATGTGCCGGGTATGGCGTAAAGCACCGTCTTGTTGGTGAATATGTTCCCCGTGGACCTGTATTCCTCCATGACCTCGTAGCTATAGGTCAATGTCACCAGTTCCCCGTACCCCTCGTAGCTCCCTATGATCAGCTGCATGTCCAGCCGCGGCGGTGTCTTTTGCTCCAGCTCCGCCTCTTTCGCCCGCAGGTCAGACAGCAGTTTGTTTTTCTCGCTTTCCAGCCCCGCCAGCCTGCCCTGGGTGACCTTGGCGGCCTGCATGTCCGCTTCCCGCGCCGCCTTTTCCGCCGCATATTCCGCATTGGCCTTCAGCAATGCGGCATGTGTGTCGGACAGTTCCTCTTTCAGCCGGTTGATTTCCTCCTGGTCAAACCCCGGCAGCGCGACCCCGGGCGCATCGGTGCCTTCAGGTTCTGCGCGTACCCCGGCCAGGCCCGCCCCCATCGGTTCGTCCGGGTCAAATTCCTGCAGGAGGATCTCCCCGCCGCCGGGTGTGGGCTGCGCGCTGCCCGGCCCAAAAAGCAAGGCGGCCACCAATGCGGTGACGACCAGCGCCAGGGCCGCCCCCGCCAGCGCACCCACCGCCACCCGGTGCTTGCCCACAAAGACTTTGCATTTGTGCACGAACGAAGTCCCCACCGCATACCCCCCCATTCGAAAAGCGGTACTCACCCCATCAATCCGCGAATACGATCTCGTAGTTTTCCCGCACTGCATCCAGGGACTCCAGCATCGCTTTGAGCTGCAGTTTGGCATTTTCCCTGGCGGTCTGCCCGGGCTCGCCCGAGAGCACATCTTCGCCGTAGCCCTTCTGGCGTTTGGCGGCCTCCTCGAAAAATACCCTGTAGTCCACGGTCGCCCGGGTGTAGACACCGCGGTTCTCCATAACCACGAAAGAATCCATGGGTGTCTCCGACGACAGGATGATGGTCGGGGGCAACAGGATCTCCAGTTTCCTTTTTCCATTCCCATCCGGGGCGTATTCATTGAACAGGATCTGCCCGCAGTCCACACCCAGCTTGATGATGCCGTCGTATGCGACGATGAGGAGGTGTTCGCCCGGGTCTATGTCCCAGATCCCGAAGAGTTTGTACTCCTCCTCCTCGGCGATGATGATGACGTCCCGGTACCTGTATTCCAATGTGGCCAGCTGGGACACTTCCCGGATGGTCTGGAAAGTCATGCCGCCGCCCACGGTGCGTTTTGTGCCCGTTCGGGTCAGGAGAACCCCCGCCACCACGAATGCAAAGATGGCAATGACGACGGCAAAACCAAAGAACACTGGGGCAAGCACGGACTTGAGCAAGCCCGGGGTCTCCGGCGTCTGTGCACCCTCCGGCTTTTCCGGTTTTTTCGGGTTCTCCGATTCTTCCTGTTTCGCCTGTTTCGCCTGCTTCTTCGATTCTTCCTGCTTCTCCTGCCCCTCCGATATGATGCCCGGATTTACATTCAGTTTTTCTCCCGGATGGGCATCCGTATGCACATCTGGACGCTCTTCCGGATGGGCATCCAGTTTACTCCCCGTCCCCATCGGCGCTTCCCCCCGCTTAACCGAAAACCACCTGGGTCAGCAATCACACTGCCTCCTCGCTATGGCAGCGACCCCGCCGGCCTGCTTCCCTGCCCCGACTGTGACCCCGCCGGTCTGCCTACCCGAAAACCACCTGGGTCAGCAAATATGCGGCGGCGACCGCCACCACCAGCACCAAAATGATGATAACCGCTTTTTTCATGATGTCCCACCAGCCTTTCGCCCCCCATTATACAATATTCGACAGGACTGCGCAATGAAATTGTTTCTTTCATTCCCTTTTTGCGCCACATTTGGCTGTTACACTCTCGTCATCAAAGGACGCACCGCAGTCAGCGCCGAAGGAGACATCACATGGCCATTGAAGTATTCAACCGCTACGAAAACAAATACATGCTGGACGCCGAGACATTCGACCGTATCCTCTTTGGTATTTCCGGCTATATGTCGCCCGATGCGCACAATGCGGGCGGCAAGCTCTACACTGTCGCGAACATTTACTACGACACCCCGGACCACGGTTTCATCCGCCGCTCCCTCCAGAAACCCACATATAAGGAAAAGGTGAGGCTCCGGGGGTATCTGTCCGAACATGCCGCAGCGCCCGTCATCGCCAGCGCCCAAACACCCGCCCTCGGTTCCGGGCATGGCACTTCGGTCAATGGGCATGGGAAAAGCGCTCCCGGCGCCGGTGGACCTGTCCCAGCGGCCATGTATCCCGCACCGACTTCACGGCGGCTTTCCCTTGCGGAGGATGCGCTGGTCTACGTGGAGGTGAAAAAGAAGGTGAACGGGCTGGTGAACAAACGCCGCACCGCCATGAAACTCCCCGAGGCCTATGCGTTCCTAAACGGCGGCATGACGGGCGTAGCGCCCTACATGAACAGCCAGGTCATGGAAGAAATCTCATATATCATCCGCCGGGACCGGCCGGAGCCCGCCGCATGGATCGCCTATGACAGGATGGCATTTTTTGCCAATGATAACGACGACCTGCGCATCTCCTTCGACACGAACATCCGCACCAGGCGCCATGCCTTGAGCCTGCTCGAAGGCGACAGCGGCGCGCCGCTTCTGAAAGATGGGCGCTGGCTCATGGAGATCAAAACCGCCCGCGCCATGCCGCTGTGGCTGTGCCGCCTGCTTTCCGAAAACAAAGTCTACCCCACCAGTTTTTCCAAATACGGGGCAGAGTTCAAGCAATACGTCGCGGCGTTGGATGCGCCACGGGGCTATGCGAACGGTATAGGGCACTATGAGGCGGCGCAGCAGATCCCCCCTGCCAAGTCCCCTGTGCTGCTGGGCCCGGCCATGGCAGATGAAGCCGCCAGGTGCGCCTGACCCGGCCATGGCCAACGAAGCCACCGGGTGCGCCGGGCCCGGCCATGGCCAACGAAGCCGCCAGGTGCGCCTGACCCGACCATGGCAGATGAAGCCGCCAGGTGCGCCTGACCCGGCCATGGCAGATGAAGCCGCCAGGTGCGCCTGACCGACCTTCGCGCACAGGGCGACATTCACCACAACCGGCAACACCAACCTCACCGTGGGCCCCGTATTGCCGACGTGGCCAGCCCCACGGACGGTCCACCTGACACCACACCCCAAGGAGGTAAACCATATGACAGACCAGCTGCTGCTCACCGGCGCGACCGACGCCACATCCATCACGCTCCACACATTGCTCACGGCCATCATAGTTTCTGTGGTCATAGGCTTGCTGGTGAGCTTCGTGTACCTGCAGACCCACCGCAACCGGCAGCCCTCCCAGAGCTTCGTGCTGACGCTGGTGATCCTGCCCGCCGTCATCACCCTTATCATCATGCTGGTGGGCAACAACATCGCCCGGGCATTTTCCCTGGCGGGTGCGTTTTCCATCATCCGCTTCCGCTCCGCCCCCGGTGACGCCAAGGACATCACATATGTGCTCCTGACCATGGCGGTGGGCCTGGCTACGGGGATGGGTTTCTACCTTTTCGCCGTCATAGCCGCCGTCCTCCTCTGCGCCGTCATCGGGGTGCTGGAACTCGCCGGTTTCGGCACGCCACGCTCCACGGCCAAGACGCTGAAGATCACCGTTCCGGAAGACCTGAACTACCAACATGCTTTCGCTGACGTGCTGGGCCGCTACACACTTTCATCCAAGCTGCGCCGGGTCAAGACCACGGAGCTGGGCAGCCTGTTCGAACTCAACTACGCCGTGGTGACAGACGACAAACTGGACGAGAAAGAATTCCTGGACGCCCTGCGCGCCCGCAACGGCAACTTAGGGATCACATTGGTCATGGACGCCATGAAAGAAGGTGATTTATAATGAAACAACGCACACCGAAACTCACCGCCGCCAAGTGCGGCGTACCCGAAAACCTGCCGAAAAAGCGGGTTGCCGCCAAGTTCCCGCTGATCGCCAACCACTCCATGGCGGTGAAGGCCGCCCTCCTGGTGGCGCTCCTGGCCGCAACGCCCATACTCGGCGGCTGCTCCCTGGGCGAGACATTCGCCAAATCTGTCTCCATAAAGTCCACCGCCGAGGACACCACCGAGGCCGGGTCAGGCGTGTCCGGCTCGGATGAAACAACCTCAGCTGCTGCCTCCGAGGGGCGCCCCGCAGATGGGTCCACCGGCTCCGCACCGGAAACCGGCACCCGGAAGTCCCAAAAAAGCACCGGAACCACCCCATCCGACGAAACGGACGATGACGGCGACACCGCGCCATCCGCGAACCCCGGCATGACTATCTCCACCAATGGCGAGCATACACTTACCGGCGTCATCGAGGGCCAGGTGCTCGTCACCGCCAAGGAGGTCACACTGGTGCTTAGCGATGTGACCATCCGCTGCAGCGACGGCCCCGCCATCTTGGGCGACGACAGCCAAACCGGCTCCAGGCAGAAACTCACCATCAAACTGGTGGGCGAGAGCTCTGTATCCGGCTCCACCCATGGCATCCAGGGCAAGGACGACCTCACCTTCACAGGTGACGGCCGTGTGGAGATCACCGCCGCAAAGGACGGCATCCACGCCGGCGACAACCTGTATTTCGTTTCCGGCGACGTGAACGTGCTGGAGTCCAACGAAGGCGCGGAGGCGCCCAACATCGAGATCAGCGGCGGGCGCCTGGCGGTCCACGCTGCGGACGACGGGCTCAACGCAGCCTCGGACGACACCGGCGTCACCATGGCCATCTCCATGACCGGCGGCGAGCTGCTGGTGTACGCCGGCAGCGACGGCCTGGATTCCAACGGCAGCATCAACATCACCGGCGGCACCGCGGCGATCTTCATAGATGCGCCCCGGGACGGGGAGTGCCTGGACGCCGACGGTTCCATCTCCATCACCCCCGGCCTGTTCTACTCCGGAACGGTGGCTGCAGGTACCGTGCTGGCGGTGGACAGCTACAGCGTGAAGCTCGCATACGGGTTCACATCCTGCGCATTGATACTGCCCGGCCTTCTGGACGGCTCCACCTATGACCTGATGGCCGAGGGCAAATCACTGGCCACCGTCACAGCGACCACCACGGTCCGCAGCATGTTTGGCGGCGGCATGGGCGGCGGAAGGGGAGGCGGACGCGGTTTCGGCCAAGGCGGCGGCACATGGCCCGACGGCGCCACGCTTCCGGACCAGGGTACGCTTGCGGACCCGGGTACGCTTCCGGACCAGGGCACGCTTGCGGACCCGGGTACGCTTGCGGACCCGGGCACAGCGCCGGATGGGAGCACATTGCCCGAAACACCCGAGGATTTCACATTCCCCGAGGGGGGCGCATGGCCCGAGGGGGGTGCATGGCCCGGCGGCGGGGAACCGGGCACGCTGCCCGACGGCTCCACCCGACCCGGCAGGGGAGGTGGCGGCACGCCCCCTGATGGGACCACGCGCCCCGGACGGGGCGGCACAAACGACGGTTCAAGCGTGCAAGGCGGTGACACCGCCCTCTCCACCCCCACCGGCGGGGCATGACGCCGCTTGTCCGGCACCTTCATGCAGCAGTGACCCATCCCCCGGACGGGGCGGCATCTCGGACAGCCAAGGCGGTTCCGATGCGCTTGCCACACCCGACGGCGGGGCATGACTGCGGGCAAAACTGGGTGTATGACAGGGCCGGCAGCACAGGCTCGCCCGACATTTGCACACCATATGGTGTTTCACATAGCTCCTCCCCTTTTCAAAAAGCCGCCCCACCAAAGGGCGGCTTTTCTTTTTGCGGCAGCTGCGAATCCATATAACCATCCACTAGTCACCCGCGGCCGCCTGCGGCGGCGCCAAAATCCACAGCCGTTGACATATTATTCAGACACGTTAATTGCCTCGTCATGGCGAGGGCGGCTTTACCCGGAAGTCCTTGAGCGTCAGCTGCAGGGTGCGGGCGCCCCGGAACTCGTTGATATCAGGGTAGTACAGCACATCCAGTTTGTCCCCTGCCCGGACGCTGCTCGCAAATGTTGCCCCGTCACCGAACCAGATGCCTTTCGTGGCAAAGCCGGAGTTGGTCACCATGTCCAGCTTCACCACATTCCTGTTCTTGCCGAATATTTCCAGGTTCCTCACCACCAGGTTCCTTTGGGCGAACACAGGGCGTTCGTTGCCCTGGCCGCAGGGCTCCAGACGCTTTAGCTCCTCCACGAAGGATTCTGTCAGGTACTCGCTTGGCAGTTCGAAATCGATCCACCGCTTCTGGACGAAATCCTTTTCTTCCAATGTGCAGTTTGCATTGAGCCGCCGCCGAAACTCCGGCAGCGCCTCCATCGGCAGCGTCAGCCCCGCCGCCATGGGGTGCCCCCCGAACTTCGTCAGCAGGTCCTGCACTTTCACCAGTTCATTGAACATATGGTACGCCTCGATGGACCGCCCCGAACCCTTCAGATACCGGACGCCCGCACCCGCCGCCCCGTCGCCATCGCTGTCTGCACCTGCCCCGTCGCCACCGCCGTCTGCAACTGCCCCGCCGCCATCGCCGCCCGCAGACGCACCGCCGCCACTTGCATGGGCATCCGTCAGCACGAACGCTGGCTTGCCGAAACGCTCCCGCAGCCGGCCCGCGATGATCCCCGCCAAGGACTCATGGCATCCGGGGAGGTACACGACCAGCACCCTATCCCCCCCACGGCCGCCCTCGACCTGCGCGGCAGCTTCCGAAGACCCCCGTTCCGTCATCTCTTTGCGGGAGTCATTGAGCGCTTTCAGATCTTCGGCCATCCGCTGTGCTTCGTCCGCATCTTTGCACAGCAGCAGGCGCAGGGAGAGTTTGGCCGACTGCAGTCTCCCCCCCGCATTCAGGCAGGGCCCGATGACGAAACCGATGTGGTATGCCGTGAGGCGCTCCGGATCCAGGGAGTTTAGTTCGATCAGTTTCTTCAGTCCCAGATTTCGGGTTTGCCCCACACGTTTCAAGCCTTCTTTGACGATGATGCGGTTCTCGTCCCGCAGTTTCATCACATCCCCCACCGTGGCTATGGCGGCGAACTCCAAGAATTTATCCCAAGGGGTGGGGCCCTCACCGGATCTTGCGGATGCCCCGGCCTCAGCTACGCAGTCCCCGGATTCAGGCACACAGTCCCCGGCCTCAGCTACGCAGTCCCCGGCGACGCCGATGCCTTCGACTGTATCCTCTTTGGTGAAATAGCCCCCGGCTTCAGGCATGCAGTCCCCGGCCTCATACAGCGCCTGCACCAGTTTGAATGCCACCACCGCCCCACAGATCTCCGGGAATGGGTATGGGCACGCCCTTTGTTTCGGGTTCACGATGGCATCCGCCGGCGGGAGTATCTCCGAATCCTGGGCCGCATCGCCTTTTGCGCCACCGTCCCCGTCGGCCATGCCACCATGGGGCGCCAAATCGCCACCGCCGTCCAAACCATCTGCGCCAGGCGCTCCCCCGTCCCCATACCGGGATTCATCCCCAAGTGCGTGGCTGCCTTCGCCATCCCCTTGCGCCGTGCGCACCTCGTGGTGGTCGGTCACGATTACGGTCATGCCCAGTTCCTTGGCCCGCCGTATCTCTTCGATGGCGGCGATCCCATTGTCGCAGGTGAGTATGGTGTCCACTTGATCCCGGTGCGCTTCCTCGATGATCTGCATGTTTATGCCGTACCCGTCCCGGATCCGGTCCGGGATCTCATAGTCCACATCCGCCCCCAACTCCGTCAGCGCGGTAAAGAGGATGTATGTGGCGCACACCCCGTCGATGTCATAGTCCCCCACGATGCGGATTTTCCTGCCTGCACCCGCCCTGCCTTCGTGGCCGGGGTGGGCCACCGCCCGTCCGCGGCCCCTCTTGGCCACCTGACCGGCCCCAGGGCCATCTGCGGGGCCGGCCATGGACGCATCGTCGCATCCTGCGATCTTCCCCCGCAGTATCCCCACCGCCTTGTCTAGGTCTTTCAGCAGGTGCGGGTCGTACAGGTCATCCAGTGTGCCTTGCAGGTACTTTTCGATGGCCGTATCCCCCACCACGTCCCGGTTGCGTATGACCCGCGCCAGTAGGCTGCTGGTACCGAACCGCTTCGCGATCCCGTCAAAATCCGCTTTCTTCGTATGTATCATCCACTGGGTGGAAACCGTCACACTCCCCATATCCCCTCTTCTCCACGCACCGCACAACAAAAATGCGCCGGCCCTCCTGCGGGGCGCCCACCATGGGGCAGCCACCCGTCAGACAGTGCCAACGCACCTCTCATCACCGTGCGCGAGAAGATTCGAACTCCCGACACCTTGGTCCGTAGCCAAGTGCTCTGTCCAGCTGAGCTACGCGCACCCATTCACAACGAATGTTATTCTACTCCATCTCTTACGGTTTGTCAACCACAAAAAAAATGGAGTTGCCGCCGGGGCGGTGGAGCGACCTGCAACAACGGCTTTTCACCCTGCCTGCGCCGGTATGCCATGATCCCGTAAAAACGCCGCCACATGCCTGTCCCAGGCCTCTTCCATGGATTTGTCCATCGAAAATGTATTCAGCGACACGCCGGAAACCACAGTCAGTTCGCTGTTTTCGTAGCGGACGTGCAGGTGGAACCCCGGGATCTGCCCTGCCCCGGCTAAGTCCATCCCAGGCGCCTTGCCGCCAGGAGCGAATCCGAATCCATTTCCGGCGGCCTGGCCCGCCCCCACAGACGGCCGCCCCAAGCCTGAAGCACCACCCGCCCCAGGCTCCCCAGGCGCACCAGGCAACTCGCCGCCCGCACCACCCGCCCCAGGCTCCCCAGGCACCCCATGCACCTTAGGCATCTCCTCGCCACCCGCATCCGGCCCTCCGGCCGCCCCGTCTGCGTCGCCTTGCACCAACCGCCGGGCCTCCGAGGCGCCAAGTTTCAGCTGCACTGAAAATGACAGCGGCAGCCTTTTGCCCTTTATCAGCGAGAAGCACACGGGTTTGAGCTTCCCCCATGGCGCATACTCGCAAAGCCCGGCCTCCTGCGCTTCCTCTTTGCTGTAGTATCCTTCCTTTATCTTGCCGTCGATGGTGAATTTGCAGAATGTGCAAAACGTCGCCTCCCGCACCAAGAATGCGTCGAAGAGCCCGCCCACGAACAAACTATTGGTAAATGCCTTTATATCTTCGATCTTATACGAAACCACGTTACCCTCGTTTCCAGGCTCCCGCACCGACCCTCACGAACACCTCGAAAGTCCCCGCCGCACCGGCCCGGCAACGCCCCTGCCGCCTGTCTGCACCAGCCCTGCAGCACGTCTGCAACACCCCTGCCGCCTGTCTGCACCGGCCCTGCAGCCCGTCTGCACCGCCCCTCACCCCCCGAACACGTCGTGGTACAGTGTAAAGAAATTCCCGGTGGTGGTGTCCCACTGCGTCTTCAATGAGATGCCGTCCCAGACGCCGTCCTCGTACTCGATGGGGTACTCCGCCGTGAACCTGTAGCACAGGTCGGCAAACAGCTGCCGCCTCTTGGCGATGTAGATTTCCTCTTTGCGCGAACGCGTGGCCTGCAAATCATAGTCGCTGGCGCAGTACAGTATGTAATACGTGTCCCCCAGGTGCATGATGCCGCTCATCTCGCCGGTGCCCAGCGCAAACGCCACTGCCTCGTACTCGGGGCTCTCTTCCCCTTTGCCCACCGTCACCTCTATGTCCGGGTCACGGGAGTACACCCCGGCGATGGCCTTGAAATCCGCGCCCTCCGCCTGGCATTTCTCGTAGGCTTCCCTGGCCGTCTCCTCGTCAGATGTCTTGATCTGGTAAAGCTGTATCACTTTCACTTCGCTGTCACTCATCTCCAGGTCGATGCCTGCGGTCTTTTCTTCCACTATCTTATTTGCAATATAATACTCCCTGTACAATGTCAGCACGTCCGCCTGGGTGCACCCGATAAACGCCAGGTCGTCCTCGGACAGGCCCGAGTAGTACCGCTGGGCCAATTCCTCCAGCTGCCCCTCCACCGTTTCCGCGACTTCCAGCCCCTCGGTTTTCGCCAGGGCGTTCATAAGTTTCACGTTCTTCAGGAATTCCCGCACCTGGGATAGCAGGTACGTCTCCACGGTCTGCCCCTTCCCCTCCAGGGCCACATCCCAGATGGCGTTGGTATAGGGGCGGCTGTAGCGGTTGCGCTCGGTCGCCACCACTATCATGGCCTGGGAGGCCGTATAGCCGTTGATTTTCTGGACGGTGACCACCTCCGGGGCCTCGGTTTTTTTGGCGCCGCAGGCAGTCAGCGCGATGGCCAGCGCCACTATCAGCGCCACATCCGGCACCACTTTCAATGCCGCAACCATCGCCATTTTCAGCGCCTTTTCATTTGCAAGCATCCGCCCCTCCTCCCGAATCCATATGCACATCTGCCTACTTGACTGTCCGCCGCCCTGTCCCATCCGCGTCATCCCGGGTCCATCCACTTGCGTGTCCCGCCTGACACGCGCCATTCGGTCCGTCGCCCGGCTCCATCCGCGTCATCCCCGGTCCATCCACTTGAGTGACCCGCCTGACACGCGCCATTCGGTCCGCCGCCCGGCTCCACTTACGTCATCCCAGGATAATCCACATGCACTTACCACTTGACGCGCACCACCCGGCTGCGCCGCCGCCCGGCCCCATCCTACAGCAGCCCCAGGATCTTCAGCACGCCGTCGCGCTCACACAAATCCGCCTGGAAGCGGGCGGCCGCCTTTACCTCCGGGCGCGCGTTGCCCACAGCGAAACTGTAGTATGCCGCATCCAGCATCTCCAGGTCATTGAGCTGGTCGCCAAATGCCATGGTCTCCCGCGGCGTGATGAACAGGCTTTCCTGCAGCAGGTTTATCGCCCAACCCTTGGACACGCCGGGCACCATGGCGTCCATCCACATGTCCCCGGAAATCGTGATCTTCAGCCTGTCTTTGTATTTCTCCCGTATCTGCGCCGTGGCCGCTTCGATGCCGGATTTTTTGTACAATGAAACCTTGATGAGGTCCTCCCCCACCCGCGCCAGGTCATCCACCAGGTTGACGCGGTAGCGGTAACCGTCGCGCATCCAGTCCACGAACTCCATGTTGCGCCTGTCCATGTACACCACGTCGGGCGCGGAGAGCATGATGTCCAGGCCCGCCTCCCGGGCATCGGCGATGATTGCGTCCGATGCGCCCCGATCCAGCTTGTTGAGGAACAGGTTGCGCCCATGGCAGCCCACGTATGCGCCGTTGTCGGAGATGTAGAATATCTTTTCCTTCACAGGCTCGAACATCTGCTCTATGCTCGCCCATTGCCGCCCGCTGGCCGCCGCGAACTGCATCCCTTTGGCCCGCAGCGCCAGCACCATGTCCCACATCGCAGGGTTTGGCGTATGTGAACCGTCCTTTACCAATGTGCCGTCTATGTCAGTCGCTACCAGTTTTATCAAAATGTCCCCATTCCAATGTGCGCCATGCACACACTACACCCAGGCCGCCCCGGTTCCCCGCTTCATCTGGACAGCGGAGGCCAATTGCCAGTTCCCACCCCGCCCGTCACCGGTACCGGAAAGGCCAGGCAACACGCGCTCGTCCGGCTCCGGCCGCCCATCACCGGTACTGGAAAAGCACCGCCACGAGTACACCTAACGCCGCGCCCACCAGCACCTGCATGGGCGTGTGCCCCACGAACTCCTTGAGGGCCACCTGGAATTCCTCCCCGTCCAGCTTGAACGGCTCCTGCTGCATCAATGTGTTGAGCAGTTTCGCCTGTTTGCCCGTTTCCCTCCGCACGCCGATGGCGTCGTACATCACCACGGCGGCCAGCACGAAACTCACCGCGAACTCGAAGGAGCTGACCCCGCAGCGGTACCCGGTGGACGTGGCCAATGCGCAGACAGTGGCCGAATGGGAGGATGGCATCCCCCCCGACCCCGTGAGCCGTTCCGCCCGGAATTCCTTGTTAAACGCAAAATCGATGATGGTCTTGAGGGCCTGCGCCACCAGCCACCCGATGACCGACGCCATCAAGACCTGATTGTTCAAAAGATCCCGCCACAGTTTCATGAAACCGCCCTACCCCCTTACCAAACCGTCATCCGGCCGCAAATGCGCCCCCGCCGGACTGCCAGACCCGCAAATGCGCCCCCGCCGGACTGTCAGACCTGCCCCAGACACCCCCGCCGGGCATTTCACCACCCCACCAACCAATCATACAGCTCCTGGTACTTCAGCGCGCTCACGTGCCAGGAGTAGTCCTTGGCCATGGCGCGGTCCACCATCTTGTTCCATTCGCGCTTCTTGTCGTAGTATATCCTCTCGGCCTCCCGGATGGTGTGCAGCATCTCGTCGGCATTGTAGTTGCAGAACGAAAACCCGGTGCCCGTGCTTTCGAATTCATTGTACGGCTGCACCGTATCCTTGAGCCCGCCTGTCTCCCTTACTATGGGGATGGACCCGTAGCGCAGCGCGATGAGCTGGGACAGCCCGCAGGGCTCGAACAGCGAAGGCATGAGGTAGGCGTCGCAGGCGGCGTAGATCTTGTGGGACAATGCCTCCGAGTAGTAGATGTTTGCGGAGACTTTGTGCTGGTATTTCCAGTCGAAATGCCGGAACATGTTCTCGTAGCGCTCCTCGCCCGTGCCCAGCACCACCAGCTGGATGTCGTCGTTGCACAGCGCATCCATCACCCAGGCGATGAGATCCAGGCCCTTCTGGTCCGTGAGGCGGCTCACCATCCCGATCATCATCTTGCGCTCGTCCACGTCCAGCCCCAGTTCCTGCTGGAGCGCCCGCTTGTTGGCGGGTTTCTCCTTGCGGAACGTGCGCGCGTCAAAATGCTTTGCGATGTATTGGTCAGTCGCCGGGCTGAACTCCTCGTAGTCGATGCCATTGACGATGCCCCGCAGGGAATTGGCCCTGGCGCGCATGAGCCCGTCCAGCCCCTCACCGTAAAAGGGCATCTGGATCTCCTTGGCATAGGTCTCGCTCACCGTGGTCACCGCATCCGCGAACACGATGCCGCCCTTTAGCAGGTTCCCGTTTTTGTACGCCTCGAGTTTGTCCGGGGTGAAGTAGTACGCCGAGAGCCCGGAAAGCCTCTGTATGGTGGCCACGTCCCACACGCCCTGGAACTTCAGGTTGTGGACGGTGATCACCGACTTCATGTCCGCATAGAAGTCCCCGCCCCGGAACCTGTCCTTCAGATATACCGGAATCAGCCCGGTCTGCCAGTCATGGCAGTGCACCACGTGGGGCCTGAAACCGATGACAGGCAGCGCGGAAAGGGCCGCCTGGCAGAAAAATGTGAACTTTTCCAAATCGAACAGCCAGTCCCCGTATGGGCGGTTCCCCCAGAAATAGCTTTCATTGTCAATGAAATAATACGTGATGCCCTCGTAGACGCACTGCATGATCCCCACGTAGCGGCTTTGCCCCAGGTAGTCCATGTAGAAATGGTCCAGATACGTCATGCGACCCCGCCAGTCCTCCGGGATGCACATGTACTTCGGCACGATGACACGCACGTCGAAATATGCCTTGTCAAAACACCGCGGCAGTGACCCCACCACGTCCGCCAGCCCCCCCGTCTTCACGAAAGGGACCGCCTCGGATGCGACAAACAGAATATTCTTCATGACCACCTCCGGTACCAAACGTGTGCCCCGCCCGGTGACGCAAGCGTCGCTTCGCGGCACGGCCATCCCATATAGTATACAGTATTTTGCGCAAATTTCAACCAGTTTATAAGATATGGGCGCAAAGGGCGGGATTCGGTGGTTACGGGGCAAGCCACCCGCCCCGGCGGTGGAGCGACCCGCGTTGTCCAACATATTTATACCCATATCCATATATATAATAATTTGCATTTGCTTTGGGAATCAAGGCGTGCTATAATGATTCCATCATCTATTGCAGACGGAACCATAACCAATTAGGCATATAGCAAACATATAGCATCGTTACCAAGGCTGCGCTCCACGCAGTCTTTCCTGATTTCTGATTTCGGCGGGGGGCTGCCAGATGAACGACATGTTGCACTCCATAGAGGACATTTCCTACGCGGAGTACCTCTTCGACAAGTTTTACAACGTCGGCGACACCGGCACCGGGGGCGTCACCAGGCTGGGCTACACCCCCGCCGAGGACGAGATGCACGGGATATTCGCGGCACTGGGCGCCGAGGAAGGCTATGTGACCGAGACCGACGAAGTGGGCAACACCTACTTGAGCAATCTCCCGGCCGACGATTCCTACTACCTCATCGGGTCACACCTGGACTCGGTCATCGAGGGCGGGCGCTACGACGGCGTGGCGGGCGTCATCGCGGGACTGATGATCCTCCACTGGCTGAAGCCCTCCGGCCTGCACATCCCCGTGAAGGTGGTGGCACTGCGGTGCGAGGAGTCCAGCAACTTCGGGCGCAGCACCATCGGCAGCGGCCTCATCACCAATGAGATCTACAAGCACGACGTGGGCGAGGCCATAGGCAAAGACGGCCGCACATTGTCCGAGATATTCGCCGAGAGGGGCTATTCCCTCCAGCCCAAACGCATCCGCGGGGTGCGCCAGTACCTGGAGCTGCACATCGAGCAGGGCAAGGTCCTGGAGGAGTACGGCGACCGCATCGGCATCGTCACCACCGTGGCGGGCCCCAGGCGGTTCAACCTCCACATCATCGGCCAGGCGGAACACAGCGGCGCCACGCCCATGGACATGCGCAAGGACGCGCTGTGCGCCGCGGCGGAGATCATCCTGGAGATCGAGGCCATCGGCAAGGAAGAATCCATCTATTCCTCCGTAGCCACCGTGGGCGTGGTGCAAAACACCCCCAACGCGCTCAATGTCATCCCGGGCGAGGTGACCCTGGGAGTGGACATGCGGGGCATCAAGTCCGACAGCTTGGACCGCATGGAGACCCGCATGAAAAACGCCTCCAAGCGCATCTGCCAGAAACGCGGGCTGACATTTTTCAAGGAGCAGCTCAGCTCCATCCCGCCCATAGACATGAACCAGGACATGCAGGAAAAGCTGTGCCGGGTGGCCAAGGACTTGAAGATCCAGTTCCGCCAGATGAGCTCCGGCGCCGGGCACGACGCCATGAGCTTTGCGGCGATATGCGACGCCGGGCTGGTCTTCATCCCCTGCGACAAGGGCGTCAGCCACAGCAAGCACGAATTCGCCACTATCGAGAGCATCTGCGATGGCTCCAGGGTGATTTACGAATATCTGAAGAGTGAGTACGCGCGGCAGCAGAACCCATCCGGGAAATGATAGCCGCAGACGCAGGCGCCGGCGCCCCTGTGATGAGCAGAACCCATCCGGGAAGTACAGCCGCAGACGCAGGCGCCGGCACACCCGTGATGAGCAGAACCCATCCGGGAAGTGCAGCCGCAGACGCAGGCGCCGGCGCCCCTGTGACGTTTGGCCCATGCGGCCGCAGATGGCAGTGTGATACCGAGGTGACCCCATGATTTTGATCAAGGACGGGCGGGTCGTGGACCCGAAGAGCAAGACCGACGAGGTGCGCGACCTGGTGCTTGACGGCGACACCATCATCAATATAGGCAAGTTCCACCGCAGCGACGACTACGACCGGATCATCGAGGCGAAAGGCCTCATCGTGGCCCCCGGGCTGGTGGACGTGAACACCCACTTCGGCGACCCTGCGCTGGATGCGGAGGAAAACCTGGCGGACGGCGAGAGGGCGGCATTCGCGGGGGGCTACACCACCGTGGTCTGCCGCTCGGGGGATGCGCCCGCGCTGGACGATGTCCGGGCGCTTTGCGGGATGCTTGCGGCGGCCCGGAGACGCAAGCTCCACATCTACACCACCGCCGCACTCACCAAGGGCTTTTTGGGCAGTGAGCTCTCGGATATGGCCGCGCTCAAGGAACATGGCGCGGTGGGTTTCACCAATGGCTCCTCTGCCATCATGGATTCACACCTGATGCTCGAGGCCATGAGGGCAGGCTCACGCCTGGGCATACCCGTCAGCGTCCACGACGCGGACCCGTCATATGTGGTGGATATCGGCATAAACGAAAGTGCGGCGGCGCAGGAATTGGGGCTGGGCGGGACCCCGAACCTGGCGGAAGACCTGATGGTGGCCAGGGACTGCATGCTGGCCCTCCACTCCGGCTGCGTGGTGGTGATCCAGCACGTTTCCTCCGGGGCCAGCGTGGACCTCATCCGCATGGTCCAGGGCATGGGCGCACAGGTGGTGGCCCAGGTCGCCCCCCACCATTTTTCCCTGACAGATGACGAGGTGCGCCGGGTTGGCCCATTGGCCAAAACAGACCCGCCCCTGCGGGGCAGCAAAGACCGCTTCGAGATACTGGAAGGCCTGCGCGACGGCACGCTGAAGATCATCTCCACCGACCACTGCCCCAACGCCAACGGGGATGGGGATGGGCCACCCGCGGCCACGCCCGCCGGCGCATCCGGCGCACAAGGCATCCAGTGGGCATCCGCCGATGGCGCACCCGGAGCATACGGATCCACATCGGACCGGTTTGCGGCCGGCGCATCATCTGACGGCGCCGTGGCGCCCTCACCTGCCGCCTCCGATACCGCCCGGGCCTTCCGGGATGCCGCCTGCGGTTTCGTGGGCCTGGAGACGGCCCTTGCGCTCTCCGTCACCCACCTGGTGCGCAAAGGCCACCTCACCATGTGGAAGCTCATCCAGAAGATGTCCCTCAACCCCGCGAACCTCTACCACCTGGATGCGGGGTACATAGCCGAGGGGGCCAAGGCGAACCTGGTCATATTCTCCGAGACGGAGTCCTTCACCGTCACCAAGGGGATGTTCCACTCCCGCGCCACCAACTCCCCCTTCATCGGCCAGAAACTCTACGGCAAGGTCAAATACACCATCTGCGACGGCGACGTGGTGTACCAAAGCATTTGACATCCTACCCGTAGTGTGATATCATAGTTTTAACCTATGCTTATAGTGCCCGGCGAAGGCACATGCCATGACACAGGCACGGCCGGGCGCATCGCATGCGCCAAACACCTATTGCCACATGTATTGCTTTGCCGGCCAAACCTTGCGCAAAGTTGGGACTGATGTAGGAAGCGCATTGTTTGGTTGGCGGGGCAGTAACCGCATCGGTCGCATCCCACGACGCAGTGGGCGCAAAAGGAAGGGATCCCCATGGAACTAAAATACCTGCAGAGTTTTAAGAGGGTTGCGGAGCTGGAACATATCTCCAGGGCCGCGGACGAACTGATGACCAGCCAGCCGGCCCTCAGCAAGATCATCCACTCCCTGGAAGCGGAGCTGGGCGTCAAGCTGTTCAACCGCAAAGGCAAGAGCGTCGCCCTCAACGAGAACGGCCGGATACTGCTCAAATACACGAACCAGATCATGGATTCCCTGGACAAGGCCAAGATGGAGCTGGCCGCGGCGAACCAGCGCCGCAACTGCATCACGTTGGCGTTCAACTCTGCCAGCGTGTTCATGCCGCTTCTGGCCACACGTTTCCAGAAGGAATACCCCGACATAAACATCCAGTTTTCCGACAGTTTCGAGCAGGGCGGCCATGGCACGAACTGCATGATCGACTCCATCTACCTAAGCACCATCGCGGCGCGGCACATAGTGCCCCTCATGCAGGAGCGGTGCGTGCTGGCATTCTCCAAGAACCACCGCTTCGCCGGCATGGAAGCCATCAAGGCGTCCGACATGGAAGGCGAGACATTCTTCTATTCCCAGAACAACCACTCCCTGCAGGACATCTGCAAACACTTCCGCAAGACGGGCTACCTTAGCAACATGTCCATCATCGAATGTGTCAGCAGCGAGACGGTCCTGTCATTCGTGGAAGCGGACCTGGGCGTGGCCTTCGTGCCGCTCATCACCTGGAACCTCCCGGCGCACCCGGACATCCAGACCTACCCCTTCGATGAGAACCCCGTCTATCGTTCCCTGGTCCTGGAATGGGAAGCCGGCGTGGAGCTCAACGACAACGCCAAGAAATTCGAGGCTTTCTGCAAGAAGTTCTTCCGTCGGATCGAAGACATCGCCACCAAGAAGAAACTCTATGCGGCCCAAGCCGTGTCATACTACTCTGATAATGAGGCCTGAAAGGAGCCCTTATATGTTTGACCTAGCGATCCTGGGCGGCACACTTGTCACGCCCACCCAGACCCAAAAAGCGAACCTCTACGCCAGGGGCGGACGCATCGCGGCCATCACCGCCGACGTGCTGGAGGAAGGCGCGCTGGAAACCATCGACGCCACCGGGCTTTTCGTCTACCCAGGGTTCATCGACACCCATGTCCATTCCCGGGACGGGGGCGCCACCCACAAGGAGGACTTCCTCCACTCCACCACCGCCGCCGCATGCGGTGGCATCACCACCATCTGCGAGATGCCCAATGCCATCCCCGCCGTGATCGACGCAGAGGCATTCGCCGCCCAGAAAGCGAACCTCTGTGCCAAAGCCGTCACCGATTTCGCCCTCTGGGGGCTGTGCATCGGGGGCCGCAACAACGACAAGCTCGTGGAACTGGCCGGTTGCGGGGTGGGCGCATTCAAGTTCTTCTGGGGGTACGCCATCAACAAAACCACCTACGGCCTGGTCTACAACTACGACCCCGCCGACACGAACATGATCCCCCCCATGGACGACGGGGAGGTATTCTCCATCTTCCAGGCGGTGGCGAAGACAGGCAAACCCATCGCCATCCATGCAGAAAATGCGAACCTCATCCGGGAGCTCACCGACCACTGCGTGGTGGGCGACTACAAAAACGAGTACGAGGCGCTGCTCCACTGCCGCCCCGCATTGGCGGAAGTGCTGGTGGTCCAGACCGCCATCGAGTACAGCAAGGCCACAGGCGTGCACCTGCACATCCTCCACATCAGCGCCAAGGAAACCGTGGGGCTGCTCCGGGAGGCAAAAAAAGCCGGTGTGAACGTCACCGGCGAGACCTGCCCGCACTACCTGTGCATCACCGCCGACGACTACGGGCGCATCGGCAACATGATCAAATGCTACCCGCCCGTGCGCTACCAGGCTGACCAGGATGCGCTCTGGGCCGGGATAGCCGACGGCACGCTGTCACTGGTATGCTCGGACCACGCCCCCCATACAGAAAAGGAAAAAAATGACAGCCTCTTCAAGATCCCCTCGGGCATGTGCTCCACCGAGTCCATGGCGCCCCTGATGATAGATGCAGTCAATGCCGGCAAGCTGGACAAAAACCGCCTCGCCGCCATCCTCTCCCAGGAACCCGCGAAACTGTTCGGCCTCTACCCCCGCAAAGGTTCCCTGCAGGTGGGCACAGACGCCGACATCACCATCGTGGACTTCGAAAAGGCAAAGACCATACGCGCGGCGGACCTCCACAGCATCAGCAAGGTCACCGCATACGACGGAGTCACCGTGAAAGGCCTGCCGGTCTACACCATCCTCCGGGGCCAGGTCATCGCCAAGGAAGGCGAACCTGTCACCGGGAAGCCCACAGGGCAGTTCGTGGAGGGGTGATGTTATCGTTGCAGGTAACGTCATGCGTTTATGCAAGAAGCTCCACCACCCGCGTGGATATCCTCGCCGCCAGCTCCGGGCTGTGGGTGACGGCCACCAGCCCGATATGGCGCACCTCACATATGCGTATCAGCGCCTGCCATATCTGGGCCTGGGTGACCACATCCAGCATGGTGCTGATTTCGTCCGCCACGATGAACTCTACCCCCGGGGCCAGCGCCCTGGCGATGCAAAACCGCTGCAGCTCGCCCCCGGACAGCTCCGCCGGGTAGCGGTTTGACCACGCCGGTTCGATCCCCAGCGCACGCAGCACATCCTCACCCGGCACATATGCCTCGGTCAGCGTCTTGCCCAGTTTCCTGCGGGGGTTCACGGCCTTTTCCGGGTGCTGGTAGATGAGTTGGACAGGGCAGGGCCTATGACCGTGACCGGGGCCGCGCCAGGGTTCAAACCCTGTCCCCTGACCGGCGTCACGCCCGAACAGCGCCTCCCCATCCAGCGTCACCTCGCCCGACCACGGTTCCAAGTGCCCCGCCAAAACCTTGCACAGGGTGCTTTTGCCGCATCCGGACGGGCCCACCAGCGCGACCCTCTCGCCCGCACCCACCGAGATGCTCACGTCATCCAGGACCTTGCGTTTCCTGTCATATCCGAAAGATATATTCTTCGCTTCCAGCGCACCCATCATATATACCGCCCTATCCCCTATCCCCATTTCACACCGCATGGTGGCAGCTCACCACCCCACCCCGCAGGGGCTGTCTTTGTGAGCCGCCTATGGCGCCACGGCAATCTTTACGTCACAATCCCAATCATGCCAGCCGCCCCAGCCATCACCTCACACCGCATGGTGGCAGCTCACCACCCCGCCCCGCAGGGGCCTGGGTTCAGGCGCCACGTCGCATGCCTGGGTGCGCATGGGGCAGCGGGGCGCATACAGGCACCCCGCCGGCAAGTCCCCCGCATATGGCTGCACCCCCGGGGTGGGCACGAACCCATTTTGCGGCATCGCCGCCCACAAAGCCTTGCTGTATGGGTGTCGCAGACCGACCCCGTCCCCTTGCCGCCGGCCCGTGCCATCCGGCTCCGATCCCGCACCGGCACCATCCCCGCCTGCATCCTGGCTGTCTCCGGTCACTTGCCCCACACCGGCGCCATCCCCGCCATCCCGGCCGTTCGGGTACCGCCCGTCCCCATTGACGAAATCCGCCGCATCCGCCGTCTCCACCGTCGTGCCCCCATAAAACACGGCAATGCGGTCCGCGAAACGGATCGCCAGCTCTATGTCATGTGTCACCAACAGCACACCGGCGCCTGCGTCCGCCATCTCCCTGAAGTGCTTCATGGCATGTTCCGCCAGGTGCCTGGAGAGACCCGGCGTGGGCTCGTCCGCCACCACCAGTTCGGGGCTGCCCGCCAGAGCGGCGCAAATCATGATGCGCCTGGTCATCCCCCCCGAGAGTTCGTGGGGGTAGAGCCTTGCGACCTCCGGTTTCAGGTGGTACCGGGAGATCAGTTCCCCCAGTTTCCCCTTGTCGCGGGTTATCTGCCGTCCCACACGTATGAGGGGGTCTAAGTATGTCACGCTCTGGGGCACGAAAGCCAGGGCGCGGCCGCGGATCTTTTTCAGAAGCTTCGGCGTCATCGGTTGCCCCCGCCACAGCACGCTGCCCCCCGTCACCGCATTTTGTGGCAAAATGCCCATGATCCCATGGGCCAGCAGGCTCTTCCCCGACCCGCTGGAACCGGCGACGGCGACCATTTCCCCCTCACCAACAGTGATATTCAGGTTCGTGATGACATTCAGCATCCGCCGGTGGAACACACCGTCATACATGGCAAATGCCAGCGAGAAATCCTTCACTTCGAGTATATTGTTCATGATCATGCCCCCATGCCCTATTTCGCACACCCGCCCCCGCACCGCACCCTGCTACCGACCAGCAACTTGCTATCGCCCCGCAACCTGCTATCGCACCGCAACCTACTCCCACGCCGCAACCTACTCCCACTGACGCGCCAGTTCCTGGATACACGGTTGACGAAAGGCCGCCCATCTTTTACAGCTGCGCCCCGACATACCCCCCGCCCCGCACACTGCGCCCACTGACGCGCCAGTTCCTGGATACACGGTTGACGAAGGGCCGCCCATCTTTTACAGCTGCGCCTCCTTCGGTTCCAGCAGGTACCTCAACGTGTGCCCGAGCCTGTCAATGAGCAGCACCAAAAGCACCAGCGACAGCCCCGGCAGTATCGCCAGGTATGCCGCCCCACCCGAAATATAACGCATGGACTCCGACAGGATGATCCCTATGGCAGGCTGCTCCGGCCCCAGGCCAAACCCCAGGAACGTGAGCCCCGATTCGTGCATGATCGCATGTGGGAACAGCAGGATCAGCCCCACGAAAAACTGCGGCACCATGTGCGGCAGTATGTGGTGCACGGCGATCCACGGGGCGGATTTGCCGAACCCCCTTGACACTGCGATGTATTCGGCCGAGCGGATTTGCAGGACTTCCCCGCGTATGATGCGCGCCAGCCCCACCCAATGCGTCAATGCGATGCCCGCCAGCATCCCTGTGGCACCCCTGGAAAGCGCGATGGAGACGAGTATGATCAGCACCGTATGCGGGACGCCCATGAACAGGTCAATGATCCAGTTCACCACATGGTCCACCCACCGCCTCCCCATGGCGGCCGTCACCCCCACCACCAATGCGATGACGGCGGCGCCGCAGGATGCCACCGTACCCACCAGCAGCGACAGCGACAGGCCCTTGACCGTGCGCACGAACATATCCCGCCCCAGGAAATCCGTACCAAATATATGTTCGAGCGATGGCGGCAGGCTCTTCTTGGCGAAATCCGCCCGCAGCGCCCCATCCGGCATCAATGCACCGGCTATGTATATGGCCAATATCAACGCAAATATGCACCCCGCCCACGCGGCGGCGCCGGTCCGCCGGTTCCAGGAAACCAGCTTCGCCCCCCCTTTTCCATCTTCGCCGGTATAGCCCCGCTTCGCCGCGCATTTCCCATCATCGTCGGTACAGTCCCTGTCCAAACGCATCCCATCCATCACCCCACCTTGCGGTTGGGGTCCGCCCGTTGTGAGCCCGACGGGTTCCCGGCCCAAACGCATCTCTTTCACCACCCCACCTTGCGGTTGGGGTCCGCCCGTTGTGAACCCGGCGGGTTCACGGCCCAAACCCATCCCTTTCATCACCCCACCCCCTTGGTGCGGGGGTCGATGACCTGGGTGAGTATATTGGCCGTCAGGTTCCCTGCGAAGATGAACACCGCCGAAATCATCACTATCCCCAGAAACAGCGGGATGTCCGACGCATCCATCCCCGCTTTGGCCAGTGCCGACCCCAGCCCGGGGTAGCTGAAAACACTCTCCGCGAACACGCTGCCGCCGAAAAGCTCCGACACGCTGCCGAACTGCATGATGATGGCCGGCACCAGCGCATTGCGTATGCCATGCCCGAACAGGATCTGCGCCCCGCATTCCCCCCTCGCCCTGGCATACAGCACATAGTCGCTTTGGTATACGTCTACCAGTTTCTCCCTGACATGCAGCGCGAGGTTCGCAAATGACAGGCAGGACAGTGTCAATGCCGGGAGCGCCAGGTGGTGTATCCGCTGCGCCAGCGTCACGGATTCGGCCCTCACGCCGGGCGGCACCGCAAGGCCGAAGGGGAACCACCCCAGGTTCGCCGAAAATACCGCCAGCAGCACCAGCCCGATCCAAAATGTCGGTACCGAGCACAAAAACAGGCATATGCGCCTGAGTATGCGGTCCGGCCACCGATCCCTGGCTGCGGCCATGACGCACCCCATGGCAAACCCGGTCAACCCCGACAGCACCCAGGCTGTCGCCATCAACGCAAAGGACGCGCTGAACCTCTCGCCGATGACATCCAGCACCGGCCTGCGGTAGGTCGTGCTCATCCCCCACTCACCCCGCACCAGTCCACCCAACCATCCCAGGTAACGCCCTACAGGCGGCTCGTCGATCCCCCAGTACTCCCGCATTTTGGTAACATTTTCCTGGGAGACCCCAGGGTGCGACAGCCGGTAGCGGGTTTCCGGGTTTATGGGGGATGCGCTGGCCAACGCGAATGACAGTGCGCTAACCGCAAACAGCAGCGCGACGCCCCTCCCTATGTAGATTCCCCACGATTTCAGCTTCCCCAATGACACTCCCCCCCGGATTCCCCACGATTTCAGCTTTCCCAACGCCACTCCCGCGGATTCCCCACGATTTCAGTTTTCCCAACGCCACTCCTTTAGGTTCGCCACCAGCGTCCACCCCGCTCCGTGGGCGTGGATCATCTGGTCGCCGATGTCCAGCCCCTCCCGGGCATAGTACAGGTGGTCCTTGTTTGCCAGGAATATGTACGGGCATTCCCCCCGCATACTGGTCCCGGTGGTTCCATCCCATTGGGCCTTTTGCCAGTACGGGATCGCTTCTTCCATGGAATTTGCGCCCAGGGCCGCATCCAGGTACGCATCCACCGCCGCGTCCCCGAAGCTTTCCGGGTCATACCAGTCGTCCCTTCCGATGCTTGCGGAATGGAACAGGTAATAGCTGGTGATGGGGTTCGAACTGCCCCAGGCCAGCACCACCGGCCAGGCCACCATCATCGCCACCATGTCACCCTCCCCCGCACCTTGGACGACCATTTCTACGCCTATGTTTTCCAGCACCTGGTTCGCCGCGCTCATGGCCAGGGCCTGCCGTGCGGAGTCCCCCGCAAAATAGTACACTGGGAATGAAGCCTTTTGACCGTTTTTTTCCCTGATGCCGTCGCCGTCCGCATCCACCCAGCCGGAGCTGTCCAGCAGCTCCCTGGCAAAAGCCACGTCCGTCTCTATGACGCTTTCGGGGTTCCACCATGGCATGCCGTCATTCTCCGAATATGCCGGCGTCCCATACCCGTTCAGCGCCTCCCGGCACAGCCGTTCCCTGTCGATGGCGTAAGCCACCGCTTTCCTGACGGCGATATCGCAGGTGACGTCATTGCCCATGGGGTTGCCGCTGTCGCTGGCCATGCTGCCGGCAGGTATCACCGGCATGGTGATCCCCATGTTGTCCACGGTCTCTTCCACGACCAGCCTGTACCCCGGCACAGTGTTGGCTGCGGCGATGGTGGCGGACGTCAACGTGATGTCCACCTGTCCGGATTTCACCGCTATAAGCTGCTGGTCTTCGTCAGTCATGTTCACGAACACCGCCCTCTTTATGGCCGGCGCGGCGCCATAGTACAGATTGTTGGCCATGAGGATCATCTGCTGCCCCACGTCGTACTGCTCCAGGACATAAGGGCCGGACCCTATGGGGTGCAGTGAAAAATCCTCGCCATAGGCGTGTTCGGGCGCTATGCCGATGCCGGCCACGTCCAGTATGAAAGTGCTGCGGGGGCGTTTGAGTTTGATGACCAGCTGTCCATCCGACTCGAACACAGAATCCACCACGGCGAGGTCTATCTCCGATGCGCCGGACATGATTTTCTCAAATGTGAACACCGCATCCGAAACTTTCACCGGCTCGCCGTCGGAAAACACCGCATCAGTGCGCAATGTGAAAGTGTATGTCAATGCGTCGTCGCTGACGCTGTATCCCGTCGCCAGGTCAGGGACCACGTTCACATCCTTGTCCAGGGCCACCAAGGTCGAGTATAGCAGCGGCACGAAACTGCCGTGCCCCGACACTGTAAACGGGTCGAAACCCGACGGTATCCCCGGGAAACCGATGGTGACTTCGTCCTTAGTGGACCCGGTGGATGTGGTGGATCCCTTATCTGCATCTCCCGCCATTTCCCCTGCTCCCTGTGCAGGTTCACCGGCAGTCCCTGATGGTCCTCTGCTCTCCTCCCGTTCCACGGCCTGCCCTTGGTTTTGTGCCTGCCCTTGGTTTTGTGCCTGCCCTTGATTTTGTGCCTGCCCCGCACCAACACTTCCGGCCTGTCCGTCCGTTCCGGAACAGGATACTACCAGGGCCAACAGCAGGCAGAAAGCAAGCAGATATACGATAGTTCGTTTAGTCGCTTTAGTCATTTTCTTCATCATCCCTCCTGATCAAAGCCGTATCAATTGCGGTTCACGTTACCCGTTACAATCCACTCCCCAGCAAGCCGATGAGCCGTCGGCCAAAGATGTCATCGCCCATTTCATGATCGCCTAGTCACAATCCACTCCCTAGCAAGCCACTGGGCAGCCGGGGATTGTCCTTTACTGTGTTTTGTGGTACACTGGTATCACTGACGCAAGCATCGCCCGCAACCCAAACATACATCAACCAGCTTTCCCCTGTTCGGTTCTTTGATAGTTATTGGTTGTAAGTTTCGGCGCGCCGATGAATTTCTGTGTCTGCCCCGTTTCGGTTCCCCGATAGTTATTGGTTGTAAGATTTGTCATGCAGAGAGGAGATATACCGGTGAATCAACATGCACACGACCATGATGCCCTTGTCGCACAAACATATCACGACACCGGCTCACCACACGCCCACACCCATGGAGACACCGACTCACCGCACATCCACACCCACGACGTCACTGACTCATTACATACCCACACCCATGACGACACTGACTCATTCCATACCCACACCCATGGAGACACCGACTCACCGCACATCCACACCCATGACGACACTGACTCATTACACAATCACACCCATGACCACACCGCCTCACCACTCACCCACACCCACGGCGGCTCCACCCACACCCACGGCGGCTCCGCCCACACCCACGTCCACACCCATACCCACACCCAGGCAGTGCTCAACCGGCTTTCCCGGGCCATAGGGCACCTCACTTCCGTGCGGAAAATGGTCGAAAACGGACGCGATTGCTCCGAGGTCCTGATCCAGCTCGCCGCCGTGCGCTCCGCCATCAACTCCACCAGCGAAGTCATCCTCAAAGACCATTTGGAAAACTGCATCGTCGATGCCGTCAAAACCGGTGACATGGCCGCCATTGCCGAACTAAACAAAGCGATTGAGATGATGCTGAAGTAGGATATATCGATTTTACCACCGCCGTATACCCTGCGCAACCCTAATGGGGGGATGTAATATTGCACAAAATTTCCCCGGTAATCTGTCAGAATTGTCTAAAGAGTTCGTTATCAGACAAAAAATGTAAATAAAAACCAGCCGCCATTAGGGTGCGGCTGGTTTTTTCATACTTTCCATCGATCACTTCACCGGCACGAGCGGTGCCGCTTCGATTACTTCACCAGCACCAAGACGTGATGCTTTACTTCACCAGCACCAAGACGTGCCGAGGGTGATGGAGCGGCACACACCATCCTCAAAAGATGTGATCCGGCTCCATCACCCCGACCCTTGGTGCCCTACACTTACCGCATGCTTTACTTCACCAGCACCAAGTGTCGCGGTATACCTTCCACCATCACGGGCTGGTAGTCGCCCTGGATGAGGGGCGTCACGTAGTCCACGAACTCATTGGTCACATAGGTGCCGTCCCTCGTTATCCAGTTCCTGGGTACCAGCTTCTCGTCGTTGGCGATCTTGTGCACGTCATAGATGCCCGTGGAGCACTGGTAGGGGTCATCGGACACGCGGTCAATGACCACCATCTTCCCGGTGTCGCCCTCGTCGGCGGCTTTCACCGCCGCGCCGCCCACCATGAACGCTTCGTTGATATCCACCCTGGACGCAAGGTGGGATGCGCTGCGCTGCAGTGTGGAAAGCTCAATGCCCCTGGTCTTGATGTTCAGTTCCCTAGCCACGAAATTCGCTAGGTAGTCCGCCGTGCCCGTGAGCTGTTTGTGGCCGAAAGCGTCCACATAGTCGTTGGAAACCGACAGCTCGCACACGTAGCGCCCATCTTCCAGCTTGATCCCTTCGCTCACAGCCACAACCACTGCGGACTTTTTCTTGAGGAGGGTTTTGAGGTGTTCCAGGAATTTCTTCGGGTCGAATGGCAGCTCCGGCAGGTAGATGAGGTCCGGCCCGTCGCAGTCCTCGCCTTTGGAAAGCGCCGCCGCGCCCGTGAGCCAGCCCGCATTGCGCCCCATGATTTCCACGATGGTGACGATCTCTTTCTTGTAGCTCTGGCTCAGTCCGTCCCGGATGATTTCCTTCACGGAGGTGCCGATGTATTTGGCCGCGCTCCCATACCCCGGCGTGTGGTCCGTGAGCGCCAGGTCATTGTCGATGGTTTTTGGCGCGCCGATGAATTTCTGTTTCTGCCCCGTGAGGATGGCGTAGTCGGACAGCTTCTTGATCGTGTCCATGGAGTCGTTGCCGCCGATGTATATGAAACTGTCGATTTCCAGCTTGTTTAGTATCTGGAAGATCCGCTCATATATCTCCTTGTTCTCGTGGATGTCCGGAAGTTTGAAACGGCAAGTGCCCAAAAAGGCAGATGGGGTGCGTTTCAAAAGTTCGATGTCCAGGTCGTTTTTGATCTGCTTGGACAAATCAATATACTGCTCGTCCAAAAAACCCTGGATGCCATGGAGCATCCCGTAAATCTTGTTGAACCCCCTGTCCTTCGCGGTCTTGTAAACCCCTGCCAAACTGGAATTGATGACTGCGGTGGGCCCGCCCGACTGCCCGACGATCACATTGCGTTTCATTTGCAGAACCTCCCTTCATGGTTGGATTCGATTATAGCAAATGCTGCCAGGTATTTCAAGTGATTTTATCGGGTTTTCGGCGGTTTTGCGTCTTTTTGCGTGATAATACGCAACTTGTTGTGCTCTTTTGCGGCAATCCGCCGTTCCCATCCACTGTTTCCATGCACCGCTCCGTCCTCATTTGGTGTCTTGCGGCCGCTCATACCCCGTGCATCACCATCTCCGTCACGTCTTCCTTGATCTTGCGCAGGGCATCGGTCATGCCCCCCCACACCCAAGGATTGCCCACAGCGGCCCCGTCCGGCCTTTCCCTTATCCCCTCAGGTGCTACCATGCTACCCGGCCTTTCCCGAAGCCGATTCGGTGTGGCCGTGCCTTTCCCCCACGCTGCGTCACCCCGTTTGGCAGACGCCACGTCCACCTGGGCTGTGATCCTCCCGGGGTGGCCGCCCATCAGGTATATCCGATCCGAGAGCAGCACCGCCTCCTCGATGTCGTGTGTGATGAGCAGCGCAGTGACCCCGGTTTCCCGCGCGATCCGATGGAACCACTGCTCCATGGCGGATTTGGTCAATGCGTCCAATGCGGAAAATGGTTCATCCAGCAGCATCATGTCCGAGCGAAACAGATACGCCCGCAAAAACGCGGCCCGCTGGCGCATCCCCCCCGAAAGCTGCGCCGGGTATTTCCCGCCTGTCCCCGCAAGGCCAAATGCCTCCAGATATGGCTGCACCTTTTTGATGGCGGGGCGCCTTTTCTCGCCCCCCAGTATCAGCGGCATCGCCACATTTTCCTCCACCGTTTTGAACGGCAGCAGCAGGTCTTCCTGGAGCATGTACCCCACCCGCCCCGCCTGGGCGCTGACATCCTCCCCTGCCAGAAAAACCGCCCCCCCATCGGGTTTTTCCAGCCCCGAAAGCACGGTAAACAAGGTGGTTTTCCCGATCCCGCTGGGCCCTACCAGGGACACGATCTCACCCCTGTTTATGTACAGGTCCACATCCCGGATCACCGGCTCGCCCTCGTAGTTTTTTGAAATGCCCCTAGCCTCGAAAAAGGGGCGGGTCGGCAGCATTTCCAATATTTCACCATCAACAACACGGTTATCCGTATCCATGTTTCCCTCTGACTATTGCGGACATGCCAATGCGTCCGAAAGTCATGGCGCAGGCAGGCCTGACTGTATACGACTCTGGTTATTGCAGATGCGCCCGCAACAAAATCCTGTGGGCAACAACAGCTGCTAGTCCAAATATGCGTTGGAGAACCCGCTTGCGCCCAGTTCCTTCGCTACGACGCCATTTTTGTACGCCCAATCATAAAATGCTTCCCACCTTGCGGGGTCGATGTACCCCCAGCTCTCCTGCTCCGCCACATACTGCCCGGCCAGGAATTCCTGCGAGGCCTTTACCAGCGCCGCATCCAGTTCCGGCGCCGCAGCCAGCAGTATGTCCGCCGCCTCCCCTGGGTTTTTTGCGCAGTATTCGTACCCTTTGCCCGTGGCACGCAGGAACCTCTTGGCCACGTCCGGGGAATCAGACAGGAATTTGTCCCCGGAGATGATGACCGGCGTGTAATAATCCAGCACGGGCGATGTCTTGGCGAAGTCCAGGTAGTTGTATTCGAACCCTTCCACCTGGGCGGCCACCACGTCCCACCCCTCGTACACCCACACTGTGTCGATGTCCGCGGCGAGCGCAGTCAGCACATTGGTCACGGTGCTGGGGATGAATGTCACTTTGGTCACGTCGCCGCCCTCCGCAGCCATGCAGGCGCCGATCACCGCCTTTTCCAATGGCGTGTCCCAAGTCGCGTAGTTTTTCCCTTCCAATGCCTTGAATGAGTCGATGCCTTTCCCCTTTGCCGAAATCAGCCCCGAGGTGTTGTGCTGGATGACAGCGGCGACGGCTGTTATGGGCAGCGCGGGATCGGCAGCCAGCGCCGAGGCCATGGTGTCCTGGAAACCTATGCCAAACTCCGCTTTCCCTGCCGCCACCAGGGCATTGGCCCCATCTTCAGGCGGCTGCATGATTTCCACATCCAGCCCCTCGTCAGCGTAGAACCCTTTCGCCTGGGCCACATACAGCCCCGTGTGGTTCGTATTGGGCGTCCAGTCCAGCACCACAGTCACTTTGGTTGGTTTCGCCGCCGCCGCATTGCCATTTTCCGGACCCGAACCCGCCCCGCCGCCGCATGACGTCAACGTCGCCGCCGTCAGCACCGCCAAAGCAGTCAAACCCGCAAACCTACTAACCCATTTCACATGGTCTATAAATGACATCCCACCGTACTCTTTCATGGTCCATACCTCACTCTCTAAGTCTCGGGCACGCATCACCCATCCTGCCAGGCCCCTGCTCCGCCCCGTCCTCTCATGCGCCCCTACCGCTCGCTCTTCACACGTTCCCAAGGCATCAGGACCCTGGACTCCACAGGCCCCTCTCTTCCTCTTCCTCTTCCTCTTCCTCGCCCTCGCCCTCGCCCTCGCCCTCGCATTCGCCCCTACCGCTCACTCTTTGCCCGCTCCCAAGGCGTCAGGGCCCTATGGAGCGCGTCCACCAACCGTATCAGCACCAGACTGATTATCGTGATCAATATGATGACCGCAAACATCTTGTCAAATGCATACCCCTTGCGTACCCTGGTCATATAGACCCCCAGTCCGCTGTTGCCGCCCAGCCATTCGGAAATCACCGCCCCCACCACTGCATAGGTGGCGGATATGCGCAGCCCCGAAAAAAACGCCCCCAATGCGTATGGGAACTTCACGTGTGTAAGCATCTGCAGGTACGTCGCACCCATGGACTTCATCAGCCGCAGCATCGCCGGTTCCACGCTCGAAAGCCCGCCATACAGGCCGATCAGCACGGGAAAAAAGCACGTGATGAAAATGACCGCAATCTTTGGCGCCACCCCATACCCCATCCACAGCACCAGAAGGGGCGCCACGGCTATGGTGGGCACGGTCTGGGTCACAACCGCCACCGGGTACAGCGTCTTTTTCACGGCAGCGAACCTGTCCATCAACACAGCGAATAACACCGCCATAACCACGCTGAGAGCCAACCCCAACGCAGCTTCCCCCAGTGTGGTGACCGAGTGCATGGCCAGAAGCGGCAGATCCGTCACAAATGCCTTTGCCACCGCCACAGGCGACGGCAGCATAAACGCCGGAACCAGTCCAAACGAACTAATGCACTGCCAGACTATTATCAAGACAGCAAAAAAAACCACCGGGTATTTGCCATTACTCATGGTGCTTCGCGACCTTTTTGTCAATGCTCCACACCCCGCTCCCCGGGTTCAACGCCACCTTGATATAGGAAGATACCGCCGGAGCCCCCTCCCGGATGCAGATCTTTTGGCACTCCTTGGCAATATCCCATATCCTGTCGAAATCACCCTCAAATGTGGTCTCGAAAGGCCCCACGAATGTGGGCAGTCCCGTCCCCTTGATGTAAGCGATCACCGCATCCACCACGCGGATCACCTCTTCTCCCTCCACCTTTGGCAGCACCTGGATGGCGATGCTCGCCTCCGGCTGTTTTGTTTTTTCGCTCATGGTTTCTCCCTTCTTGAATACTCTCGCCATTTCTGCCTTTTGATGCACAGCAAAGAAAAAAGCACCGACCTTACAGTCTGCGCTTGGTATCCTTTTGGGTAGCAAACTTGGCAATATATACCAATTCACGCCCTGTCGGCATTTCCCTACGCTGACATTACTCAGATCAGGTTCAAGGGTTCTGCATGTCATGCAGTCTCAGCCGGCACAGCGCCAGCACCCCGCCGTATGAAATTGTGTGCGCCATCATAATAGCACATGTTGTACACACTGTCCACTATTATTTTTATAAATGACTTCGCACCTACGTGAATGTTACAGGGCACTCCGCCGCCGAGGCGGCTGCCCTGGAAAAAACCATTGACAAGCCCCAAGTGAGATGCTATGATGTAGACATAAAGGACGTGCCGGATGTACATGCGTACGTGATAGGCGGTTTGTCCCTAGGAGAAAGTCAAAAAAGCAACTTTAGCCTTGGGTGTGGCGGTTGCTTTTTTGATTGATATTCTTGAGTATGTACTTCACGAAAGTGAAGAGAATCTCTATCACTCTCATGAGCAGCATCATTTTCTCGAATTCGCTCATAAGCAGGCCCTCCTTTCACCAGTTGAAACACTATGTGAACAGAGGGTCCAGTCCCTCTGGAGAGGGACAAACCGCCTACCGCTTCAGTACGCATGTATCCGACACGTCTATAGATAGTTATACCAAATGAACTTTCGAAAATCAACATGAAATAATTGGCAATTTCACAAGCCCTGGGGGAGATGTGCATCCCCCGGGGCTTGTGATTTTATCAAATATGCTTATGTGCGAAACTTCTCGTGTGTATCACTTGCCGCCGGTTGCGTCCGTGCCGCCCCCGCTTTTGCGCCGCTTCCAAAGGAGCAGCAGGGCCAGCGCGGCACAGATGAGGACTGCCTGGGCGCCTATGGCTGCGCCTATCTTGGCGCCCAGGCCGCCTGTCGCCAGGGCCCTTCCCAAGCCGCCCCCTGCGAAGAGCATGATTCCCGCGGGCTTGCTGGATTTGGAGCTGCGGTCCGTGCCATGGGCGTATTCTGCGTCGTTGCTCCATCCATCGCCGTCGTCGTCTGCATTCGGGTCGCCCAGGGGTTTGCTGTTCGGGTCGTTTGGATCCGTGCCCGCATTGATCTCCGCCTGGTTGCTCCAACCATCGCCGTCGTCATCCCCGTTCGGGTCGCCCGCAGGTTTGTCGTTGCGCCCATAGTAATCATTTGCGCACCGCCTGTCAAGAGCGAAGATTGGGATAAATTGACATATCTTGATATGCTTTGTCGAAATCGACTCATTTGTCGATGAAAACTTCCTTGATC
>JAISUG010000118.1 GCA_031272185.1 Lachnospiraceae bacterium | reverse complement strand
AATGCGCGGCAGCTTTTTCTGATACGTACGCCTAGGGTTTCCGGTTAAGGATTTCCTATCGGTTCCCTATTTTTATCACACAGACCGCAGCCGGAATAACGGGACTTTGCCGGCTTTGGATTTTGTATTTGTCCTCTGCGTTGACCGCACAGAACCCTTTGGTAACCCGCGCGGACCGGCAGTCATACGTCAGGCACAAAACTGTTGACATCCGGGGTGAAAAAGGGCATACTATACCCGATACCAGTGTTCCGGAAAGGAGGAATCATGGGGAAGCAGTATTGGAAACCGGGGAATTTGCTCTACCCGCTGCCGGCGGTTATGGTGAGCGCGCAGCGGCCCGGGGAGAAACCAAACATCATCACCCTGGCATGGGCGGGGACGGTTTGTTCCGACCCGGTGATGGTATCCATATCCATACGTCCTGAGCGCTATACATATGGCATCGTGAAGGAGACCGGTGAGTTCGTGGTCAACCTGGTGACACGGGGGCTGACATTTGCCACGGATTTTTGCGGTGTCCGGTCCGGGCGGGACGTGGACAAATTCCAAGAGATGAACCTGACGCCCATCCCATCCAAATACGTGGCCGCGCCCTCCATCGCCGAGAGCCCGGTGAACCTGGAGTGCAAAGTGGAGCGGTGCATCCCCTACGGCAGCCATGACGTGTTCCTGGCACATGTGCTGGGTGTAACGGTGGACGAGGCATACCTGGACGGGGCGGGGAAACTCGACCTGAACAAAGCCGATTTGATGGCGTATTCCCACGGCGAATACTTCGCATTGGGGGAGAAACTGGGCAAGTTCGGGTACTCCGTGCAAAAGAAGTGAGCTGGACTACGCCGGGGCGCTGCCGTGGCCGTCACCGCAAGACATCATGGATCGCTTTGCTTGCGGCAGCAAGAATGTGTTGCGTCGACTTGAACGCCCTGCCGGCCACAGTGTGGCATGGGTCGCTTTGCTTGCAGCAGTAAGGCTTGCTCCTTGCGGTGGTGCGGCGGTACGGCGGCGCGGTGACGCATTGATTCGGTTAGAGAGACATGTAGCGGAAAGCGATTGCGGGAGGGGATGCATTGGGAGACAACTACACGATGATCGGGATGCCTGCCTGCGGCAAGAGCATGATCGGCGTGCTGCTGGCAAAGCGGATCGGGTATGCATTCCTGGACATGGACCTGGTGATACAGGAGCGGGAAGGTCAACTCCTGAAAGAGATAATTGCGAAACGTGGGATGGATGGGTTCGCCGCACTGGAAAACCAGGTTTGCGCCTCGGTGGACGTGCGCCGGACCATCATCGCGCCGGGGGGCAGCGTGGTTTACGGCCGGGAAGCCATGGCGCACCTTAAGTCCATCGGGCAGGTGATCTACCTGAAACTGGGGTTTGAGGCGCTGTGCGGGCGCATCGGCGACGTGGTGGACCGGGGCGTGGTGCTGCGCCCCGGCATGACGCTGAGGGACCTGTACGACGAACGTGTGCCGATGTACGAGCGTTATGCCGACATCACCATCGACGAGGACGGCAAAGGTCCCGGGGAAGTGGTGGACGAGCTGCGCGCGCTGCTGGAAAAGCGCATGGAGTGAAACCACATTTGCGCGAGGGAAGCGCGGCTGGACGAAGCAACCTATGTCAATGGATGATGACGACGACGTGTCGTTGAGTATGGTCGTAGACTATGGATTCCCACGCCGCTTGACGGCGGCTCCGGGTGACGTGTGAATGGTAAGCAATCGGATACTATAGTTGCGGGAGGGAGGCACATGGGGCAGGGCGGCTTGACATCCACGAAAGAAGAGATCCGGAAACTGCGCGAGATCCTGGAGGGGGGCAAGCGCATGGTGTTTTTCGGCGGGGCGGGGGTGTCCACGGAGAGCGGCATACCGGATTTCCGCAGCGTGGACGGGCTTTACAGCATGAAGTACGACTACCCGCCGGAAGAGATCATCTCACACACATTTTTCATGAGGCACACCGCGGAGTTCTACAGGTTCTACCGTGACAAACTGCTGTTTTTGGATGCCAAACCAAACGCGGCCCATTTTGCACTGGCCAGACTGGAATCCGAGGGGAAACTTGCGGCGGTGGTTACCCAGAACGTGGACGGCCTGCACACCCTGGCGGGGAGCAAAAAGGTGCTGGAGCTCCATGGCTGCGTCCACCGCAACTTCTGCATGAAGTGCCGCAAGGCGTATGGGGTGGAGGCCATCCTAGGTGCTATCTCGGCAGGGGACGGTATCCCCAGATGCACCTGCGGTGGGATCATCAAGCCGGACGTGGTGCTTTACGAAGAGGCGCTGGATGACGGGATCATGGAAGAGGCCGTCAGGTACATTGCCGCCGCAGATGTGCTCATCATCGGCGGGACCAGCCTGGTCGTCTACCCTGCGGCGGGGCTCATCAGGTATTTCCATGGCAAACACCTGGTGCTTATCAACAAATCCGAGCTTACCGTGGCGGGCAAAGCGGAGCTGACCATCCGTGATGGCATCGGGGCGACATTCGCCGCAGTGGAGGCGCTTGAAGCCTGAATATTGGGACGGCACTGGGGCGGCATACCGCAGCGGGCCCATTCCCTCGGACAATGCAACCTGCATTGCAATGGTAACGCAACCCGCGTTGCGGGTTTCGCCCGTTTCGGTCAGGGTTTGCCGAGACGAGGATGATGTGGTATCATCGAAGCCACCTGGAGCATACCAGACAAAACCATCGCGGATGCGTTTGCCGAGACGGGGATGATGTGGTATCATCGAAGCAGGCAGAGCGAAACATGCGGACAGAGCGAAACATGCGGACAAGGTAAAACATGCGGACAGGGTAAAACATGCGGACTGAGGGGAACATGACCAAGACAGTGATCATCATCAATGGGCGCGGTGGCGTGGGCAAAGACACCTTATGTGAGTATGTGTCGAAGACGCACCGTGTACGCAACGTATCCACCATCACCCCCATCAAAGACATCGCCAGGCAGTTTGGCTGGAAGGGCGAAAAGACGGACAGGGACCGAAAGTTCCTTTCCGACCTGAAGATGGCGTTTGCGGCGTACAACGACCTGCCCACGGAGTATTTGGCAGAAGAGTACAGGAAATTTATGGAAAGCGATGATGAGATCCTCTTTGCGCACATCCGGGAAGGGGCGGAGATCGAGAAGTTCAAGAAGCGGGTGGCAAACTGTGGCAGAACCTGTCTGGCTGCGGGATCTTCGCCAGACGAAGATGCGGCAGGGAGGGCGCAACCCGATAAGGGATGTGCGCCCGGACAGTATGAGGGCCGTGACCTGTACAATGAGAAGGATGGGGCCAGGGTGGTCACACTCCTGGTGCGCAGGGCCCAGGTGACGGCGGCATTTGGCAACACTTCCGACGACGAAGTGGAAAACTACGACTACGATTACTATTACCTGAACTGCAAACCATTGGAGCAGGCAGGCCCGGATTTTGTGGCATTCTTGGAAAATGTGATTCTGCAGGAGGTGAGGTATGCCGGAATCGGCGCATGAACGGCTGGAAGATGAGAAAGAGGAGCGCATATATGGCGTGATTTATTCGATGTCCCCGTCCGGGGGCCTGCGTCATGCGGCTGTCAATGGCAACATCCATGGCGCGCTGCGCGAGAAACTGAAAGGCAACCTGTGCATCGTGACCATGGAAAATGTGGATATTTACATGGCGGACGGCGACTACGTCACTCCGGATGTCATGATCATTTGCGACCGGAAAAACAAAAAGGGCGAAAAATACACCGGCGTACCCAGGTTCGTGGTGGAGACCCTCAGCCGTTCAACACGGGCCAAGGATATGTCCGTGAAGAAACGCCGGTATCAGGACTTGGGGGTGGAGGAGTATTGGCTGGTGGATCCCAAGGGCAACTCGGTCGATATATATTACCTGGAAGAGGGTGTGTATGCACTCCATGACTCCGTGACTTTTGTGGACGACCCGGAAGATGACGACAACAACCCTGACAAGTCGATTTGCCTGCGGGCTTTCCCCCACATCGGGTTGTCTTTGGAAGTGATATTCGCTGACCCTTGGAAAGATGAGTGACGTTAAATGGATATACCACGAGTACCAAGGGGATGCACAGGAGGCCTCGAATGAAAAGAATATACCTTGCGGGGGGGTGCTTCTGGGGGGTTCAGAAATACATCTCACTGCTTCGGGGCGTGGCTGGAACCACGGTGGGATATGCCAACGGGCATACCGCTTACCCCACATATGAAGACGTGTGCCATCGGGGCACCGGCCATGCGGAAACGGTGGAGGTGCTTTATGACGAGGATGCCCTGCCCCTTACCCGCCTGCTTGACTGCTACGCCCGGATCATCGACCCCACATCCGTCAACCGCCAGGGTGGGGACGTGGGATCCCAGTACCGCACCGGGATCTATTATGTGGATGAGTCTGATGCGGACATCATCCTGGGTTGGCTGGTGCTCCTGGGCGAGAGCCTGGACAAACCCGTAGCCATCGAATGCAAACCGTTGGAACATTTCTACCCTGCGGAGGAATACCACCAGAACTACCTGGAAAAGAACCCAGGTGGGTATTGCCATGTCACCCAGGAACAGTTCGCCTATGCCTGCAGCCTGGGAGACGTGCAAACCGAAACCTTTGGGGGCGGCGACCATACCGTCCACGACCCCGGCCTGCGGGGCAGGCTCACGCCCATGCAGTACGAGGTGGCGGTGAACGGCGCCACGGAACCACCTTTTAGCAACGCATATGCTGACAACTTCCGACCGGGCATCTATGTGGATGTCGTGAACGGGGCCCCGCTGTTTGTTTCCGCGGACAAGTTCGAATCCGGTTGCGGCTGGCCGGCATTTTCCAAACCCATCGACGCACATCTGCTCCGGACGCTCCCGGATCATTCATATGGGCGGGAAAGGGTCGAAGTCCGCTCATCCGGGTCGGGGGCCCACTTGGGCCATGTGTTTGAGGACGGGCCGGTGGAAGCGGGCGGTCTGCGTTACTGCATCAACAGCGCCGCGCTGCGTTTCGTGCCGGAAGAAGACATGGAAAAAGAAGGGTATGGGGCGTACCTGCCGCTGGTGCAGGAACACCAACGGAGTGGTGCATAGGGGATGAAAAAGGAAGAGAAAAGCAGCCTGTCGGAGATAGCCACGGATCATATCAGGAAACAGATATTGAACGGCGCACTGCCGCCGGGCGAGAAGATCGTGGAGTTCGAACTGTCGTCGGAACTGGGGATGAGCCGGGGGCCCATCAGGGAAGCCACCACCCGCTGGTATCATGACGCGCAACGCGGTGTCACAGGCTCCTGGCGCACCGGCAGTAGGGCTGCCGGGGACATGGAGTGACTTGTGTCAGTGAATCTCCAAGGCTGCCCGGGACATCACCGGGCGGTACAGGCTGCCCGCGCCCCGGAGCGGCGGTATCAGTGAATTATATGCACAAAGAACGGAGAACAACCATGCAAACAGAGACTTCATTGAAAATGATCGGCGAGTTGTCAGATGCGAAAGGTGTTTCGGGGTTTGAGGACCAGGTGGTCGCGGTGATCCGCAAATACGCATCCGGGTACGGTGCGGTGCGCGAGGACAGCCTGCGCAACCTCTACATAGAGCGGGCGGGCAACACCGGCGGCCGCCCCAGGGTGCAGCTGGACGCCCACACCGACGAGGTGGGCTTCATGGTCCAGGCCATCTGCCCCAACGGGACCCTGCGTTTCCTGCCCATGGGTGGGTGGGTACCGTCCAATATCCCCGCCCACAAGGTGTGGGTGCAGGCCGCGGATGGCAGTTACATACCAGGCATCGTAGCCAGCAAGCCGCCCCACTACATGAGCGAGGCGGAAAAGACGAAGCAGCCCGCCATCACGGACATGCGCATCGACATAGGCGCTTCATCCTTGGAGGAGGCGCGGGATGTGTACCATGTGCGTATCGCCGCCCCGGTGGTGCCCGCCGTGGATTTCTTCTATGACCCCCATCATGACACCATGATCGGGAAGGCATTTGACTGCCGCCTGGGGTGCGCCGCCATGATACATACCCTGGAGGCGCTCCAGGGCAGGCAGCTGGCAGTGGACGTTACGGCAGCCTTCGCCTCCCAGGAGGAAGTGGGGCTGCGGGGGGCTTCGGTCACGGCGGCCCAGGTGAAACCGGACCTGGCCATCGTGTTCGAGGGGTGCCCTGCCGACGACACGGTGGAAGAGGGGTACATGGTGCAGACGGCCATCCACAAAGGCCCCATGCTACGCCACATCGACATGCGGATGATCACGAACCCGCGCTTCCAGCGCTACGCATTGGACTTGGCCAAGAAGGAGTCCATCCCCGTGCAGGAAGGCGTGCGCAGCGGCGGTTCCACCAACGGCGCATCCATCCACCTGTCCAACCGAGGCGTGCCCACCATCGTTATCGGGGTCCCGGTGCGCTACATCCACACCCATTTCGGCATAGCCGCCCACCAGGACGTGCTCAACGCGTCCAAACTCGCTTGCGCCATATTGGGCCGGGTGAACGGGGAGGTCATCGGGGGGTTTTGATGGTCGATGCTTATGGGGTTATGGTGATGGATGGATTTCGATTTGGCACGAAGCGAGCGACGCGAGGGGGTCGCGGCGTTGATGCCGATGGGTTTCGATCTGGGATTGATTACGATTTGGCGCAAGGCAGGCGGCGAGGCAGGACACATGGACATATTGGAAATGATCAATGCGAATTACGCATCTTTCGGCGCGGCCAGGAAGCGTATCGCGGATTACATATTGGGCGCGCCGGAAATGTGCTGTTTTGCGACGCTCAAGTCTTTTTCGGCGCAGGCAAACGTCACTGAGAGCACGGTCCTTAGTTTCTGCAAGGCGTTGGGGCTGGGAAGCTACCTGGATCTGAAAAAGGCGCTCCAGGACCAGATCATTTTGCGGGTGCACCCCATGCACCGCATGCAGATGGCGGTGAACACGGAGACGAGCCTGGAAAAACTCCATGGGCAAGTGGTGCGGGCACACAAAGAGAACCTCCAGATGACATTCGAGAGCAACACCATCGAAGCCCTGGAATCGGCCGCCGGGCTGCTGGGGGGGGCGGGGCGCATACACATAGCGGCGCACAACACCAGCAAGATAGCGGGGGATTACTTGAACCAGCGCCTGTTGGTGCAAGGGATGGACAGTTCCCTCCTGGACCTCCAGGACAGGGATGGCATGTATTTCAGGCTCAGCCGCTCACCGGCCAAAGACTTGCTCATCGCCGTCAGCATACCGCCTTACGGGAAGAGCACGGTATCGGTGGTGAAGTACTGCGTCGAGCTGGGGATGCCCGTGGCCGCCATCACGGACAGGCCCAGCTCGCCCATCTGCCAGGGGGCGCAGGTGTCTCTTTTTTGCCGTGTGAACCTGATGGGCACCACCAACACATACGCATCGATGCTGGGCCTGATGGATCTCCTGACCATGACCTATTCTTTCATGACCAAAGGGCGGGGGCAGGTGGCAGGTTCCGCCAAATGCCACGAACGGTTCTCGCAGCTGTTCCCCGAAGAAGACGCAACGGTGTGAAAACGCCGTGGTGTCAAGATGTCGCCGGAGGAATTTGCAAAGACTTTTTTTCCTGATTTGAAGAAAGGGCAGCGGACATAGGCATCCCGTCCACGAACACCTGCTTGATGTCCAGGTTTTGGTCCAGGAGCACCAGGTGGGCGGCCTTGCCGGGTTCGACGGCGCCGTACCTGTCGGATATGCCCAGGGCCCGCGCCGGGTTTGCGGTGGCGCACTTGACTGCGACATGGAGTGGGATGTGCATTTCATTCACCGCCGTGCGCAGGTTCATCATCAGGTTGCAAACCGAGCCCGCGATGCTGCTTTGGCCAGCACCCTGGGCCAGGACCGCCTTTTTGCCTTTCACCTCCACGGGCAGGGCGCCCAGGGAGTACATCCCGTCCCCCAACCCTGTCGCCATCATGCTGTCGCTGATGAATATGACCCTGTCCTCGCCGAACATCCCCAGGGTGGCGCGCACCACGGCCGGGTGGATGTGCACGCCGTCGCAGATCAGCTCCACCATGACCCGATGATCGTCCAATGCCGCCCCCACAACGCCCGGTTCCCTATGGGAGAAAGGCGGCATGGCATTGTACAGGTGTGTCACCTCCCTGGCGCCGCAATCAAACGCTGCGGCCGCGGTGCCGTAGTCGGCGGTGGTGTGTGCCAATGAGATGCGCACGTGGGGCGAGAGTTCTTTGATGCAGTCCATCCCGCCGGGGAGTTCCGGGGCCATGGCCAGGAGTTTCACCATCCCACCGGAAGCATTTTGGAGGCGTTGGAACATCCCCGGGTCAGGGTTGTGTTGGTATGCGGGGTTCTGCGCCCCCAGTTTGTGGGGGGAGACGAAAGGCCCTTCCAGGTGTATGCCCAGGATGTGGGCATGGCCGCTTGGCGCATCCTGTGCGTGGAAGTGCCGCTCCAGGCCGGTTTGTGCATCCTGTGCCGGGAAGTGCCGGGCCGGGGCGCTTTGCACGTCTTGTGCCGGGGGGCAGGCATCATCAGGTGCGCCGGGGGCGGCGCAGTGGCGGGTGTTTGTCACCGCCAGGGTGGGCGTTTCATCGGGCAGCGTCATGGTGGTGGCGCAGCGGCGGATGTTTGCCACCGCCTGGGTGAGCATTTCTTCGGACAGCGTCATGGTGGTGGCGCAGATGCCGGTCACGCCGTTTGCCGCCTGGTACGAGAGCATCTTCCTGATGCCATCGGGGTCGCTAAGCGCATAGTCCTCGCCCACGCACCCATGGGTGTGCAGGTCGATGAGGCCTGGGATGGCGTAGAGGCCTGCGGCGTCGATGACATGGATATCGGAGGGTCCGAATGCCGATGAAGCCCCCGAAGTTTCAACCGGTGCGCCCAAAGCGCTATCATGATAAGGCTTTGCAGCGGATGTGGGCGGGGCCTGGTCCGGGGGCGATGGATGCGTGTCGGGACGGCCAGCGCGTCCCTGGGGGTGGCAAGCGCAAAACAGGCCGCCATCCATGGCGATGTCTTTTGGGACGAAGCCAGCATCCACGTCGAAAACCATCGCATTTCTTATGATCGTCATGACAGCCTCCAAATCTTGTCACATATTGGCACCTGTGTGCGGCAGATCTTGTCGCCGGAATCTCCATATATGGGCGGGCCGGTGCCGCCGGCACACATTCTTTTTCGCCGCCGACTGTGCTGATGCCGCCGTCACGCCTCCCCCTCTGCGCCCATCATGTTGCCCAGCACCACGAAGACGGCACAGATACCCAGGCCGATGGCCAGCATGACGGCGCCCAGCCACCAGGTGAACCCAGGAGTGTCCATGCGCAGCGCATTGACGAGGATGCCGATGAGCGAACCGCACATGAACCCCAGCACCAGCGAATTGGCGATGCCCGGGTATGACCGGAAGACGTATTTGATGAGGCGTGAGGCCGCCACCAAGCCCACCGCGGTGCACAGCGCCACGACACAAAATGGCAGGAGATAGGAAAGCTCCAGGTGCAGCAGGGCATTGGCGATGAAGATCAGCTCGCCGTATATGCCGGTGAGTATGAGCAGCATGGAAACGCTCATCCCCGGCACCAATGCCGCGGCGCCGGCGATGAACCCCCCGAGCGCAAACAACCACAGTGGGGACTGCATCCCGGCTGCACCTGCGGGTTTTACCAAGCCGGCGCTCACCAAGGCCAGAAACAGGGATATCGCAAACGCCGCGCAGATGCCGATGATATAGCCCCGCCGGAAGCCCGACTTCTTCACCTCGCCCAGGATGGAGGGGATGTTGCCTGCGATGAGGCCGATGAAGAGGAAATACGTGGCCTGTTCATAGTGGTCGAAGAGATATGCGAACAGCAGTACGAAGAGCACGCCCGAGAGCACCACGCCGATCCCCAATGGCAGGCAGTACACCACGTTTTTCTTGAAATCTTTGAATGGGTTGGAGGCTATGCGCACCAGGTCATGGTAGAAGCCCATGATGATGGCAATCACGCTGCCGGAAAACCCCGGGGCGAAGATGCTAAGGCCCAGGAAAAAACCGCAAAGGGTGCGGTATAGGAATCTATTCATAATGTGAAAACCTGCCTTTCATGCCTGGCCGTGTGTGCGGATGCCGTCTGCCGACACACCTTGCGCTGATATCTCCACTCACTCGCAGATCAGCGTCCCGGCGCCGCCCCGTAGGGCGTCCCTGGCCTTTTCCGCAGAAGTGATGATGGCCGAGCGTCCTTTGCCCGAGCGGATGAAGTCGATGGAGGCGCGGATCTTGGGCTGCATGGTGGCTGGCGCAAAATGCCCTTCCTCTATGTATGTCTCGGCTTCCTGGGGCGTCATACGGCGGATGGGCGTCTCGTCGGGGGTGCCGAAACGCAGGCTGGCATGGTCAACGGCAGTGAGGATGAGCAGCACGTCCGCATCCACCTCCCTGGCCAAAAGCCCTGCCGCCATGTCTTTTTCCACGATGGCCCCGGCGCCTTTCAGGACATACCCCTGCTCCATCACCGGGATGCCGCCGCCACCGGCGCCGATGACGATCTGGTCCGCATCCAGCAGCGCCTTGATGGCATCTATCTCGATGATGGCCACAGGCGCAGGGGAAGCAACCACACGGCTGAAGAGTTTGGTGCGCGGCGCATTCGCGCCGCCGGCGCCGGAAACCGCTCCGCCGGGCGCAGGTGTGCCGCCGGTGCCGGAAACCGCGCCGCCGGGCTGCAGTGTGCCGCCGACGGCCGAACCATCGCGCCTTGGAGCAGGCACGTGACCTGGCGCACCCGGCATGGCCAAATCCCCGGACACCGCCCCGCCGGGGCCGGATGCATGGTCCGTCACCTCCACCACGTCGTTGCCCCGGGCTTCCTCGGCCAGGGCCTCTTCCTTGCCCATGAGGCGGCCGATCTTTTTGATGGGGGTGTAAAATGCCTCGTCATAAGGGTCAACTGTGACCTGTGTGAGCACAGTGGAGACGGGTTTGTAGATACCCCTGCGGATGAGCGCGCTGCGGATACCGTTTTGAAGGTCGTACCCGATATAGCCTTGGCTCATGGCGGAACACACCGACATGGGGGCGGAGGTGTACCCGTCGTGCTCCCGTCCGAACTCGTTCATGGCGGTGTGGATCATCCCCACCTGGGGCGCGTTGCTGTGGGTGATGCACATCTGCCACCCGTCCTGTATGAAATCCGCCAGCACCTGCGCGGTGCGCCCCACCGCCTCTTTTTGCTCCGGCAGGTTCGTGCCCAGCGCCCGGTGCCCCAATGCGATGACCATGCGTCTCTTTGCCATGTGATGTCCTTTCCGATGCCGGTTTCCATGGGAACATGTGTTTTTTGCTTCCGGCAACCCTAAGAAGTGAAACCGTCCACGTCTGTCCTGTTGCATACAGTATCATTTGGGGGTGGTTTTGTCAAGCGTCGGAAAATGTCCTGTGTTGTTAACCTGTGATAATGTCAGTATGTAAATTCACCTGCGAAAATGTCACCCCCCATGGTAGAATGCAGCAATGAAGAGAGAGGTGATAGGATTGTCAGATCGACAGTTCA
>JAISUG010000116.1 GCA_031272185.1 Lachnospiraceae bacterium | reverse complement strand
ACTGCGGCTGGCCCCCCACGGCGGCGGGCCCACCCTGCGGCTGGCCTACACTGCGGCTGGCCTACCCTGCGGCTGGACCTACACTGCGGCTTGCCTACACTGCGGCTTGCCTACACTGCATCTGGCCTACACCACGGTTTCGTCCGGGGTCCAGCTGAGCTTTTCATAGAGATCCTTGCGGGCCTCTTTGTCGGAGGCCAGTATGGCTCCGGCGTATTTGGCCACTTCCCTCGCCGCATGGCGGGGCACGGCTATCACGCCGTCGCCGTCGGCCACTATCACGTCGCCGGGCTTCACGGTGACGCCGCCGATGGCCACGGGCACGTCCTTTTGGTCAAATGCGATCTTGCACTGGACCATGGATGCGGATACGAAATACGACCACACAGGGATCTTCTGCAGGATCACCTCGTCGGTGTCCCGTATGCCCGCGCCATTGGTGACGAAACCCCGCACGCCCCGCCTTAGCGCCCGCAGGGTGTTTTCGGAGCCCATGAGCCCCACATTCACGCCGCTGACATCCAATGCGACGAAATCCCCTTCCTCTATCTCGTCCAGCCAAGGGTACGTGCAGACGTTTTCATAATACCACCCCTGCCAGCGGGTGTAGTCATCCCCCCGCTCCAAAGGGTATGGCCCCTCAAATGGGAGGTAGCGTGCGGTGCGCGCGATCCCTACGGCGCGGGTGCGCCACAGGGGGCGGACGCCTTTGTCCATGGTGCCGAAATTGTGGTAGCCCACCCAGTCCATCCCATCCCTGACATCCGCCACCCGCAGGTCGCGGTAAAGCTCCAGCAGTTCCCGGTTATCCGATATACGTGACATGGCAGCCTCCTTGGCATGTATCACATTTGGTATTGCCTCACCGACCAGACAATACGTATTCGACATTAGCCCCAACTCTGCGCAAGGTTTAGTCGGCGGAGGGGCGAGCCTTGCTTTCACACCGTCTCCGTGAACACATCATCCAGCTTTGCCAGCACGTCGCCCGGCAGCGAGACGCCGGACGCCTTGACATTTTCCTCGATCTGGGCGGGCCTGGAAGCACCTACCAGTGCGGAGGCGACCGCGTCTTTGCGCAGCACCCATGCCAGCGCTAGGTGGGCAGGGGTGATCCCCAGTTCGGCCGCCATGGCAGGGAGGGTGTTCACCCTGTCCAGTGTCTCTTGGTTGAAATAGCGTTTGATGTGCTTGTTTATCTCGCTTTTGGTCATCCTGCTGCCCTGGGGGAAGTCGCTTAAGCTCTTGTATTTTCCTGTCAGGAAACCCTGCGCCAATGGCTGGAAAGCCACCAGGCCCAGCCTGTGTTTCCGGGCGACCTCCAGCACGCCGCCTTTCTCCTCGATGGCGCGGTTTAGCAGGCTGTATTGGAGCTGGTCCACCACCAAACGGTCCAGGAGGAGTTTGTCTGCCAAGCCCAGGGCCTCCTCGATCTGACCCGGCGCCCATTCGCTGATGCCCACGTAGAGCACCTTGCCCCTGCGGACCAGGTCGTCCAGGGCGCGCAGGGTTTCGTCCAGTGGCGCTTCGGTGTCGTATCGGTGGCAGTAGTAGATATCCACGTAGTCCGTGCCCAGGGCCCTCAAGCTGCGGTCGATGGACTCGGTGATGTGCTTGCGTGACAGGCCCCTGTCATTGGGGCCTTCGCCCATGGGGTAAAACACCTTGGTGGCCAGCACGTAGGAGCCCCGGTCATACCCCGAAAGCGCCTCCCCCAGCACTTTCTCAGCGGCATGGTCGTCGTAGCAGTCGGCGGAGTCAAAGAAATTCACCCCCAAATCATACGCCCTGTGGATGGTGTCAAACGCCACCTGTTTGTCCACGACGCTGCCATACCCGAAATAGCTCCCCAGACTGATCTCGCTTACCTTGATGCCTGCATTGCCCAACCTGCGGTACTGCATGATGTGTATCCTCCTTCTCACCCTATCTGTAACAGCCGTTACAAGTCGCCTCCCGGTCAGCCGATGAGCTGCCGGCAAAGACCCGCCCCGGCGGCGGAGCGACCTGCAATTATAGCCAACGTCACAAGCCATCGCTCATGCCATCTTTTCCTGGATGGTATGGCGGCGTGCTTTCACGTCGGCGCGCCATCAGCGGTGTTTCCTGTGCATCACATTATCTGTATCACCGCCGCATCCTTGGCGGGCACCGGCAGGGTTATGACGTCCCCATCACGGGTCACTTCCCCTGGGCACCGCCAAGGCTTTATTGGTTTGCCCTGACCAAAACCTAGTTCCAGTGTCACCGCCTGTGGGAATGCTTCTGTGTTTATGCACCACAGGTAGACGCTGTCATCGTCCTTTGATGCGCACACCCTCACCACTATACCCGTATTGCAGTCCGTGCGTACCATGGGGCGCTGCCCTGACAATGCCAGGAAACTGCGAAATGCCCCCAGCTGCCCTGCGTTCCTGTGCTTTTTGTACCCATACCCCAGCATGGTGCCGTAGATGCGCACCGTGCCTTTGCCGAACCGATGCTCCACCCCTGCGACCTCGCCGTTCTCGTACCAGGCTATGGGCATCGCCGCACAGGTGTTGCCTGGTGCACCGGGCAGGGAGCTCTGCCCGTACACCTGCGGCTCACATGGAGCGGTTGCGACAGCCCCGCCATCCGCACCAGGCGGAGCGCCCTGCCTGCGAACCGGTTCACCCCCGCCATCCGGCGCACCTGCGCTGTCCGGGGCACCGGGCAGGAAGCTCTGCCTGTACACGCCGCCCCGTAGCCGTCCATTCACGCTGTCCAGCGTAAGGGCGCCCCACATATCCGGCGCAAATGACGCTTTTTGCGAACGGGCCCCTATGAGGATGTCCAGGCCCCGGCTGGGCTGGTGTTCGTATGCGTGAATGTTTTCGTCAAAGAACCCGACCGGCCCTTCGGCCACCAAAGTCCCGCCCCTTTCCACCCACCCGGAAAGCGCCTTGATATCCCCGTCGGACATCGCGACCCCAAATGGCAGGTAAACCAGCGCATACCCGTCGATATGCTCCATGAGTATGGGGTCAGCCTGTATGGCGCTGTCCAAAAACGCCTCATATGCGCCTTGGTATGCCCATGAGTAATAATCCGTGGAGCCGTACATGGCCTGGCAAAAGAGCTGGGACTGGGGCGAGAGCAAAAGGCCCACCTGCCCTTTAACCGGCGACGAACGCCAGAGGGAATCGATCCCCGGGGTGTCGTTGGCCCATGCGGCCAGGGCTTTCACCTCCTCTGAGCGTTCGCTCCTGGACCCGTCCAGGTTGTACCAGCCGTATGCGTCAAAGAGGCCGCCGTCCTGGAGGGGGCGCCACCTGGGGTTCAAGTACCCCCGCGCGCCCGTGGCCAGGGAGATGAGCGCATCCAGGCGGATATTGTCCGGGTACTGCATGGCTTCCTTTTCGGGCATCGGCGTGTCGGAGCCCCGGTTCTGGAAATCGTGGTTGCCGATGCCTTCGGCGCGCCAGTACTCCTTGCCACCTGCCGCAATGCGGATCATGTCCCCCGCCAGAAAAGGCGAGCATTTGTTTCCATACCAATACGTATACCCGTACACGTCGCAATACTGTGCGGGGCGGTAGTCGTCCCCGCAGACCGGCAGGTCGCAAAATGTCTTGGCGTTGCCGTGTGCCGCTATGATCACGTCAGGGTCATTGGCGCGGATCACGTCGTAGCGCATCTTCATGTGCCCCAGCGCATTGTCCAGGCGGAAGCGCATCATGTCCATGGTGTCGGGGTAGGGCTGGAAACGCCTGGGCAGCTCTATGTCCTCCCAGGATGCCAGGCTGTAGCGCTTCCAGGCAGTGCGCAGCCGGTCCAGGTCATGGCCATACCGGGCTTTCAGCCACTCCCGGAACGCCCCCTGGGTGGCGGGGCAGTAGCAGAGGTTCTCCGTAGAATACATGGAGCATTCATTCCAGATGTCGTATGCGTAGAGCCCCTTGTGGCCCCGATACCTGGCGGCCAATGCGGCCAGGTACTCCCTCGCCTGTGCATTGACTGTGGGGTGGTCCAGGCACATGCGGGTGATGCCCGTGGCGGCGGAGTCGCCCATGGAGTAGCTGTGGGTGCTGCCGTCAGCCGTTTCCACGCGCCCTTCGGGGCAGCTGCGGTAGAGCCAGTCAGGGGCCTCGAAGACATGCTCGGCGATGACGGTTTTTATCCCGTGTTCGGCGGCCAGGTCCAGCTGCCGGTCATAGGGCGCCCAGTCAAATGTGCCCGGCGCCACATGGATGCAGTTCCATGTGAACCAATGGCGGAACATGGTATGGCCGTCTGCGGCGGCGGTCCGGTAGTCCCTTTCCCAGTCCCTTTCCGGCGGGTTGCTCCTGCGGTAGTACACCGCCCCGATCTCGATAGATTTGTGCATGTCGGCCTCCTTCTGCCGCGCAGTCCCATTGTACCCAGTCCAATCATCGCAGCCAACGATCGACCCATTTATCGGGCTTTCCCCTCGTCGTCTGCGTCCGGTGCCCGGCCCAATCCTTGTCGCCAACGATCGGCCCGTTTATCGGGCTTTCCCCTCGTCGTCTGCGTCCGGTGACCGGCCCCTTCATCCCTTTATGCTCCCCGCCGTGATCCCCTCCACCAGGTATTTCTGGAACGCTATGAACATCACGAAGAGTGGTATCAGCGAAAGTATGGACATGGCGAAGAGGGCGCCCCAGGAACTTTGGCCCTGGGAGTCGATGAACATGCGCAGCGCAAGGGCCACGGTGAATTTCTTGATGTCCGAGAGGTAGAGCATCTGGGTGAAGAAATCATTCCACGTCCACAGGAAAGCAAATATGGATGCGGTGATGATGGCCGGCACAGACAACGGCACGTGGATGCGGGCGAACAGCTGGAAGTGGTGGCAGCCGTCGATGGTGGCTGCCTCGTCCAGCTCCTGGGGGATTCCCCTCATGAACTGGGTGAACAGGAAGATGAAAAACCCATTGATGCCAAAGAATGAGGGGACCGCCAGCGGCAGGAACGTATTGACCCAACCCAGTTTGTAAAACACGATGTACTGTGGGACCAGCTTCACGTGTAGGGGCAGCATCATGGTCCCCATCATGATGGTGAACCAGAACCCGCGCATCCGGAACTTCACCCTGGCAAATGCGTAGCCCGCCAGGATGCTGGAAAACACCGTGCCGGCCATCACCAGCAGCACAATGAGGAATGAATTTAGGAAAAATGTGGAAAACGTGATGCCCGAAAGCCCCCGCCACCCCTCGGCGTAGTTGGACAGCACGATGGGGTCCGGCCACAGGCTGACACTGGAAAACATTTTCGTGCGGTCGGAAAACGAGCTCCGCAGCATCCACAGGAGCGGGTACACCATGGAAAGCCCAGTCAATATGATCAATATGTGGAAGAGCGCATTTTTCCACATGCGTTTTTTCATGCCCGGCACCCCCTATTCGCAAGATTCACCGTGATTCACGGTGCTTCACTCGTGTGACACTCACCTTTTCGCCGTAAGCCCGCATGCCTGCCATATATTACGCATATGGTGCCGTCACTCGTAGAACACCCATCTTTACCGCAAGCCCGCGTGCCTGCCGTTTATTGCGCATATGGTGCCGTCACTCGCAAAAAACCCATCTTTACCGTAAGCCCGCGCGCCTGCCGTATATGCAGCATATGGTGCCGTCACTCGTAGAACACCCATCTTTTCGCCGACAGGAAAATGAGCCCGGTGAATGCGCCGATGATGAACAGCAGCATCCAGGCCATGGCGGAGGCGTACCCCATCTGGAACTGGGTGAACCCCTTGATGTAAATGTACAATGAATACAGCAGCGTGGCATCCAGCGGCCCGCCGGTCCCACCCGAGACGATGTAGGACGGCGTGAAGGACTGGAAGGAGCTGATTATCGTCATGACCACGTTGAAGAAGACCATCGGGGTCAGCAGCGGGAGAGTGATGCTGAAAAACTGCCGCACCTTGCCCGCGCCGTCTATGGATGCGGCTTCGTAGTAGTCCTGGGGAATCTGTTTGAGGGAAGCGAGGAAAATGACCATCGAAGAGCCGAACTGCCAGATGGCCAATATGATCAGGGTGGTGAGGGCGGTGGACGGCGTGGTGATCCAGCTCACGCCTTTGATACCGAACCAACCCAGCACCAGGTTGACCAGACCGTCCTTGCCGAAAATCCGGCGCCATAGGATGGCCACGGCGACACTGCCGCCAAACAGCGACGGGAGGTAGTAGATGGCGCGGTAGATGCGCACACCCCGCCTGTTCCTTTTGAGGACCACCGCCACCAGGAGTGCGAAGGCTAGCTGGAAAGGCACCGAGATCAGGACGAAGCGGAATGTGACGCCCAGGCTCTTCAGGAATTTGGGGTCGCCAAAGAGCTGGATGTAGTTGCCCAGCCCCGCCCATCTGGCCGGGGTGAGCAGGTCGTAATGGGTGAACGACAGGTACAAAGAAGCGATCATGGGGAAGAGCGTCAGGCCGAACAGCCCCAGAATCCATGGAAGCAGGAATATGTGCCCGATAAGCTCATTGTGGTTTGTCAGATGTTTTCTCATGCAAACCCCCTTTGGTGGAGACACGGCCGGAGGCCGCCCGCGTACGTGCTTTGGTATGGGAAACTAGGTGCGGGGGCGGGAGAGCGGCCCCACCCCCGCATTATACAGCAAGATACGGCATTTGTCACCCGTTTGCGAGGATTCCCGGCCCGAAGAAATGTCACGGGGGCCACTCCGCTGCCGTGGCGGACCATGCCACACAGCTCTCGAGCCTGCTGTTGCGACCGCGAGCCTGTAGTCTCGCCTAAGCGTCCGCAGGACACTTTCGGCGCCACAGGGAGCCCCCCCTTTGTGTCCCCCCGTGCAGCGGCTAATGTCCGTAGGGCGATAAACCGAGCCCTTTTTGCGGCATGGCCAGCCATGGCGGCTCAAATGCTGGCAAGGAGTGACCTGCACTCGCAGGTTGCCCTGCGCCGTTACTGCCGGGCGAAGATCCCCTCTGCCTCCTTAAGGAGCTGCGCCACCGACTCGGCGGGGGACTGCTGGCCGTACATCACCCGGTCCGCGGCGTCGCGGAAAGCGACGCTGAACTCGCTGCCGCCGGCGGGCGGGATGACGAATGGCTGCGGGTTCACGTTGGCGATGGTCCTGTTGGTGAAATCCAGCGTCTTCCTGGACTGCTCATCCAGGATGGCCTCCAGCGCGGCGGCGGTTTTGTTGTTGATGGGCACGCCCTGCTCCAGCTGCAGGTTCTCATAGGACTTCACATTGTTTATGAAGTAGTTGACGAAGCGGAAGGAAGCCTCCAGCTTCTCCGGGGATATCTTCGCATTGACGCCCACGCCCGACGTGGTGATGGAGCTGATCTTGTAACCGTCAGCCGCTTTGGGGAAGTTGATCAGGATGATGTCGTCCTCGGGCATCAGCGTGGCGTAGCTCTTGTACTGGTTCGCCGAGGTGTTGAACCCGGCCACTTTGTGGGTGGCGAATGGGTTTTCCTCCTGGGCCTGCCCCCGCTGCTCCACGGTCATGTCGAACGGCGGCATGTAGTCATTTTCCCGCAGGTCCAGATGCCACTGGAACCATTTCTCGATGGTCTCGGCGGACACCCCCAGCTTGCCGTCTGCCGAGTACACGTCGGCGCCCGGCTCATTGATTCGCACCCAGTAACGGAACGCCTCGATGTTCTCGGGGGGCAGCGCCGAAAACCAGGTGTCCTCGCCGGCCGCAAGCGCGGCCTCCCTGTAGATTCTGTGGGCGTTGGCGAAACTCTCCCAGGTGAACTGCTCGCCGCCAAGATAGTCCACGCCGAAGGCATCGTACACGCCCAGTTTGTCCACCATGGTCTGGTTGACGTAGAGGCAGTCCAATGCGACGCCCTGGGGGGCCATCACAAGCGTGCCGTTGATGCGCCCTGCGTCCAGGACGCTGGGGGTGATGTCGGCAGTGTCGAAGGTGCCATTGTCGATCCATGGCTGGAAATCAGCCAGGACGCCCCGGGTCTCGTAGTCTGCGGCCCAGTTGTAGTGCACGCCCATGACATCTACGCCGTTGCCGCCGGCCAGCTGGGTGTTCATCTTGTTCAAGAACTCGTCGAAGTTGGCCGGCTCCCGGATGACCTTCACGTCGGGGTTCTCAGCCTCGAACGCGTCGCACATGGCTTCGTATTTGGCGTTGCGGACCTCATTGCCCCACCAGGCGAAGCGGATTTCCACCACGGCCTGGGCAGGTGCGGGGGCAACCGTGGCCGGGGCAGGTGCGGCGGTGGTGGCAGCAGGGGCAGCCCCCTGCGGCGCAGGTGCGGCAGTGGTAGCGGTGGTGGTAGCGGTGGTGGCGGACCCGGAACATGCACCCAGGGTCACGGCCATCACAACTGCGGCAGCCAGTACTGACAAACTCTTTTTCATCGAAACTCCTCCTTTTTGTTGCGGTGACCTCGCCCCGCCGCAAAGGCCCGCGCGATGACGGCCCCCCCAGGCAGGGCAATATACTCATGGTACTGCAGCATTTCCATTTCTCTTCGAACCATCACATATCATATCATCAGATGTATGATGCTTTTTACATTATAGCATCTATTTTATTCAAATGCAACATGCAAATTGAAAATATTTTGGGGATTTTATTCGAATTTTTAAGGTCGGGGTTCATAAGCGGCCGAATATCGTGTGAGATTTGCCCATATTGCAAAAATTCATTGACAAAGCCACCTGCAGATGGTACTATATCTTGGTATGCCGCTCAATGAGGTATTAAGACCTGCCCATATCACTGGCAGGCGCCACAGTTGGCGAGTTATCTTTAGAAGGAGGAATCATATGTACGCGATTATTGCAACAGGCGGTAAACAGTACACCGTGTCCGAAGGCGACGTGCTGCGGATCGAGAAGCTGGATACCGATGCCGGGCAGCCATACACCTTTGACCAGGTGCTGGCTATCGGCGGCGACGAGTTGAAAGTTGGGACACCCACGGTGGAGGGCGCCAGCGTGTCCGCCACGGTATTGGGTACGGGCAAGGCCAAAAAGGTCATTGTCTACCGTTACAAACGCAAAACAGGCTACCATAAGAAGAATGGCCACCGGCAGCTGTTTACCCAGGTGAAGATCGAAAAGATCAACGTATGATCAAGGTGTTGTTCGCGAAAGACCCCGGCGGGAAGTACGAGAGCGTGGAGATCGACGGGCACTCCGGGTATGCCCCGTCCGGCCGGGATATCATATGTGCGGCCGTTTCCGCATTGGCGGTCAACCTGGTCAACTCCATCGAGACATTCACGGATGATCGCATGACCGAGGTGGATGCCGACGAGGATGGCGGGCGTATCTGCATACGTTTTGGGGCGCCTTACGGCGACAGGACCGCGCTGCTCCTGGATTCGTTTTTCTTGGGGTTACGTTCCATCGCAGATAGATATGGTGACACATACATCCGGATCATAGACCGCGCCGAGTAGTTGATATGCGCATGCGCGCAGACGGCGCGATGGCCCACCGGGCCAAAAGGAGGCAAGAAATGTTAGCAATGAATCTTCAGATTTTCGCCCACAAAAAGGGCGTGGGTTCCACGAAAAACGGCAGGGATTCCGAGTCCAAACGCCTGGGTGCGAAGCGGGCAGACGGACAGTTCGTCCTGGCGGGGAACATATTGTACAGGCAGCGCGGGACGAAGATCCACCCCGGGAACAATGTAGGCCGCGGCGGCGACGACACTCTGTTTGCCACCATCGACGGGGTGGTGCGCTTCGAGCGCAAAGGCAGGGACAAAAAGCAAGTTTCCGTCTACCCGAAAGTGTTCGTGGCGGAAGTTTGATTTGCATTCCCACACGGCGGCCTGCGCCCTGGCTTCCGGCTGCTATTTGGCACGGCCGGCCCACATAGGGTATGCATGTGATGCAAATTCACACCGAGCCTGCCGATGTTGCATACCATCTTGGCCACAGGTCTACGGCGAAGGTGCATGTGGCACAAGTTCACACATGCGGGCGTCAGCCCTCGACGGAATCTCCATGATTCCACATGCGGGCGTCAGGCCTTGGCGGAATGGCTCCATGATTCCACATGCGGGCGTCAGCCCTCGACGGAATGGCTCCATGATTCCACATGCGGGCGTCAGCCCTCGGCGGAATCTCCATGATTCCACATTGTGGGCGTAAACCCACGTCGGAATGGCTTCATACAGCCGTATGAGGCCGTTTTGGTTGTATAGCCTATCACGTTCGTATCGGTGGTAGCAAGTAGGGGGTATCGGTGTTTGCTGACAGCGCAAAAATCTTCATCAAGTCCGGCAAAGGCGGCGACGGCCATGTGAGTTTCCGCCGGGAGCTATACGTCCCGGCAGGTGGGCCCGACGGCGGCGACGGCGGCAAGGGCGGCGACATCATTTTCCAGGTGGATGAGGGGCTCAACACCCTGACAGATTTCCGCCATATCCGCAAATACGCTGCCGAAGACGGCAAACCCGGGTCCAAGAAACGCATGCACGGGGCCGACGGGGCGGATCTGGTGATCAAGGTACCCCGTGGCACCGTCATCAAAGAGTTCGAGTCCCAGAAAATCATCGCAGACATGTCAGGCGACAACCGCCGTATGGTGGTGCTGCGCGGTGGACGAGGTGGCAGGGGCAACATGAACTTCGCCACCCCCGTCATGCAGGCCCCCAAATACGCCCAGCCCGGCCAAAGTGGCAGGGAACTGTGGGTTAGCCTGGAACTTAAGGTCATCGCCGACGTGGGCCTGGTGGGTTTCCCCAATGCCGGGAAGTCCACGTTGCTCTCCCGCGTCAGCAATGCGCGCCCCAAAATCGCCAACTACCCATTCACCACGTTGAATCCTTTCCTGGGCATCGTGGACTTGGGCGAAGGCAGGAGTTTCTGCATGGCTGACATCCCGGGGCTCATCGAAGGCGCTTCCGAGGGCGTGGGTTTGGGCCATGATTTCCTCAAGCACATCGAGCGCACCAAGGTTTTGGTGCATGTAGTGGACATCGCCGGCACCGAGGGGCGCGACCCGCTGCAGGACGTGGAAACCATTGACAAAGAACTGTCCGCATACAACCAAGAACTGGCGGCAAGGCCGCAGGTCATAGCCGCAAACAAGATAGACGTTTTGCCCGTAAGCCCGGCCGATGAGACCGAAACCACCGAAAGTTACGGTGTGGTGGGTGACGCGCTTGCGGCGCTTCGCGGCAAATATGCCGGCACCGGGATTGCTGTCATGCCCATATCAGCAGTGACCGGGCAGGGTGTAAAGGAACTCCTGGAGGAAGTCTGGCGGCTGTGGCAGGCCACACCCCGCACACCCACGGTCTTCGCGCCGGAATTCGACTTGGAAAAAATCTACCACGAAGAACTGCCTTTCACAGTGGAGCAAGTGGAAGAGGGCGTATACAGGATCGGAGGGCCCCGCATCGACAAAATGCTGGGATATACCAACCTGGAATCCGAAAAAGGCTTTGCGTTCTTCCAGAACTTCATCAAGGACACCGGTGTGCTTCAGGAACTGGAAGAAAAGGGCATACATGATGGGGACACGGTGCAAATGAAAGGGTTTGAATTCTTGTATTACAAATAAGATCTCACAAGGTACCGGCAACATAGCTTTGGCGGTTCCAAACTGACAAGGAGCGATATGATCACTACCAAACAACGGGCATATTTACGGGGGATGGCGATGTCGCTGGAACCCATTTTCCACATAGGGAAGTCCGGGTTGACCCCGGAAATCACCACCGCGGTGTCTGAGTCCCTGGAAAAGCGCGAACTGGTAAAGCTGGACATACTTAAAAACTGCGACGAAGACTTGGTAGATGTCGCCAACCGCCTGGCAGAACGCACCCGCAGCGATGTGGTGCAGACCATAGGCAGGAAGATCGTCTTGTACCGCCCCGCCAAAGACGAACAAAAGCGGAAGATCCAACTCCCGAGGCCGAAGCGAAGCAATGCGACCTGAGGTGGGAGCGAGGCAAAGATGATACAACACCCTGCACGGTCGGGGCCGAAGCGAAGCAATGCGACCTGAGGTGGGAGCGAGGCAAAACCCCGTCGGCACCCTGTATAGCGAGGTATGAATTGGCGAACGTAGGCCTTATGGGCGGCACTTTTGACCCCATACACAATGGCCACCTGCTTCTGGGACGACAGGCGTTGCTGGAGCAGATGGTGGATGTGGTATGGTATATGCCGGCGAAAGCCCCCCCGCACAAAAAGGGGAAAGACATAACCGATGCCGGCCATCGCTTGGCCATGGTGCGGCTGGCCACGGGAGATGACGCCGGTTTTCGCTGTTCGGATTTTGAACTGGCGCGTGACGGCTTCAGCTACACCGTGGACACCCTGCGACTCCTGGGGGAAGCGTACCCGTGCGAAAGCTTCTCGCTTATCATCGGCGCAGATTCGTTCCTGGAGATAGAAACCTGGTACGAGAGCGCCGGTATCATGGAACTGGCGCCGCTCCTGGTCGCAGGACGGTCATATGCAAGATGCAAAGACCCGGAAACCGCACTGGAAACCCAAAAGTCATTGCTGGAAGAAAAATACCATGCGCGCATCCATTTTTTACGAAACCCACACATAGACATATCATCCACCGCAATACGCGAGATGATACAAGAGGGACAAGATCCATCGGCATTTGTCCCGGAAAGTGTACTGGCATATATACACGAGCATGGGCTGTATCACGCCCATGGGCAGCGTATAACTGGAAATGCGGCAGTGTGACGGCATTCACATACGTGCGCATGTGCACCCAGGTGGGCGGGCATATGCGAAATCCCCGAAATGCAATGACACACGCACATACGTGCGCATGTGCACCCAGGTGGGCGGGCATATGCGAAATCCCCGAAGTGCAATAACACACACATATACATGCGCATATGCACTGTTGCTGTCCGATATCGCCGACGCGAAGTAAGGATTAATGATACGCACACACGTGCGCATGTGCACCGCAAGCAATGGGCAGCAAGAATGCAAGAATCAGTGGGGTATGACATGTCAACTGGGCAAGACACAAACTCTATACGCAGGTGGCTGCAGCGAAAACTATCAAGCGGTCGCTACGAGCACACATTGGGGGTGGCCTATACCGCCATGTGTCTGGCCATGCGCTACGGATACCCCATCGACAAAGCCGAGGTGGCAGGGTTGCTCCATGACAGCGCCAAACGCTACCCCGAGGCCAAGATCATAGAAAAGTGCGCCAAGCACGGCATCGGCCTGACCAAAGAAGAACTGCTCTCGCCCGCGGTGATCCATGCGAAATATGGTGTCCGCATAGCACGGGACAAATTCGGCGTGACCGACCCGGAAATACTGGATGCCATACGCTACCACACCACCGGGCGGCGGGGCATGGGCCTGGCGGAAAAGATCCTCTACGTGGCGGATGCCATAGAACCGACTAGGGGCAGATCCCGGGAGCTCGAATCCATGCGGCGGATGGCGTTTGTCAATCTGGATGAAGCCATCGCGATGGCGCTGAAAGACACGCTGGAATACCTGACAAAATCAGGCTACCCCATACATCCGGACACAAAAGATGCGTTTGCGGCCTACAGTATCTTCCTCGATGGCAAACAACCGGTCTGTGGGCAAGCCTATGGGCAGGTCGAAGAACAAGGAAAGGAAACCAAATGGAAAAAACGAAACAGCTCGTCCGGCTGGCGTGCAAAGCATTGGAAGACAAAAAAGCAGAGGACATCCGTGTGATCGACATCCATCAGGTCTCTGTGATGGCCGACTACTTCATCATCGCCAATGGCACGAACACCAGCCAGGTACAGGCCATGTCCGATGGCGTGGAGGAAGCCCTGGAAAAACAAGGGCTTTCCCCCAAGCAAATCGAAGGATACCGCGGTGCGGGATGGATACTCCTCGACTACGGTGACATCATCGTACACGTCTTCTCAAAAGAAGATAGGCTGTTTTACGACCTAGAGCGCATATGGCGCGACGGTATCGCCGTCGACCCGGCCTCCCTGTCCTCTACTTAAAGAAACGGATGACAGCGATGACTTTGCCCAGTATCTCCACGTGGTCCACGATGATGGGGGCCAGGGAATCATTTTCCGGCTGCAGACGATAATGTCCGCCTTCCTTGAAGAAGCGCTTCACCGTGGCGCTGCCGTCCACCATGGCGACGACGATCTCGCCATTCTGGGCGGTTTTTTGTATGGCGACAATCACTTTATCCCCGTCCAGGATGCCGACGTTTACCATGCTGTCGCCCTTCACATGGAGCATGAACATCTCGTTGTTCGGAACCATGTCCAGCGGCAGCGGGAAATAGTCCTCGATGTTCTGCGATGCCAGTATCGGCTCGCCTGCCGCAACGTTCCCGACTATGGGGATCTGAACCATCTCCCTGCGGTTCAGGGCGAAAGTCTCGTCCAGCACCTCGATGGCGCGGGGTTTGGTGGGGTCGCGGCGGATCAGCCCTTTGCGCTCCAATGTGGCCAGGTGCGAATGGACCGAGGAAGTGGAGCGCAGCCCCACGGCCTCGCATATCTCCCTGACTGCCGGCGGATATCCCTTTTTCAGAATGCACTGTTTGATGTAAGCCAAAATTTCATACTGCTTTTCACTGGGTCTTCTAGACATAATACCTCCATCTCGCCGCTAACGCCGCGGCACAAATAGTGATGAAAGAAGTGACGTGGTTCTTTCACACGATACCTCCTTCATGGGGTTTTTGCTTCCCTATACCCTATTCTAACATACGTTCGATGAAAAATCAAGTAAAATTTCAAACCTACGTTCAAAAAAAATATCTTGACAAACGTCCGTTTGTAGTATACAATAAAAAAGAACAGTCGTTTCGGAACGAAAGTTTTTGAACAAGCGTTTTTGAACGTAAGTTTTGAACATGTTTTCTAATAAGGGGTTTTGAACACAGGTTTTGGCAGACATGCCCCAACACAAAACAGAGACCGCCACTAACGTTTGAACACGTTTAAACAAGGGTTTTACATAGCAATGAGGTTGATTACATTCGCCCTTCCGCCGTACACGTTTAAACAAGGGTTTTACATAGGGTTTTACATAGGGTTTTACATAGGGGTTTTACATAGGATTCTGCATTGGAGTTTACATAGAGGGTTTACATAGAGGGTTTACATAGGGTTTCAAATAAGGGTTTACAATATGAAAGGGGGAATCTGCATGTTAATCAGATGGCGGGTGAAGGTGCTGGCGGCGGTGCTGGTCACGCTGGCGTTCATGTTGGCCTGGGGATATTTTCAGGCCGGTGCCGCTGCGAGTGGGACATCATCAGGTGAGAGAGTGCGGTACTACTCTCAGCTGCGCATCGAGGACGGCGATACCTTATGGTCGCTGGCTGTCAGGTATGCGGGCCCCGGGCGCCAGGAACGCAAGGCATACATAGAAGAACTCAAACGCATGAACGGTTTGGCATCGGACACCATCCATGCCGGGCACTATCTGGTTTACTATTATTTTGTCGACGAAGGAACATAATGGCAGGCAAGGTGCTTTGAGGCAAGGTGCTTTGATGCGAGGCGCTTATTCCCGCAGACGGACCGCAAGGTGCTTTGATGCGAGGCGCTTATTCCCGCAGACGGACCTTGTCCCTGGCGCTGCGCCGGCGTTCGTCTTCCAATGCGGCATAGTGTTTTTTCGTGGTGTTTACGTCAGCATGGCCCAGTACGTCCGCCACCAGATAGATGTCACCGGTTTCCCGGTACAGGCTGGTGCCATAGGTGCTGCGCAGTTTATGGGGGGTGATCTTTTTCAGGGGTGTCACGATGGTCGCGTATTTCTTAACCAGGAGCTCCACACTACGCACGTTGATCCGTTTTTTCTGGAGCGACAGGAATAGCGCATCCTCATGTCCGGGGGCTGGGTCGATGGTTTCGCGGATATCCAGGTAGTCTTTCAGTGCTTCTTCTACCTCCATGCCGAAATACACCACGACTTCCTTGCCGCCTTTGCGGTGGATGAGCACACCACCGGTTTCGAAGTTTACATCCTGTATGTCTATGCCGACACATTCGGACACACGCATCCCTGTACCCAGGAGCAGCGTGAGGAGGGCCAGATCCCTGTATTTGGTTTGCTTGTGGAACTGCTGCTGTTTGGGGGTCAGTTCGCTGCCGTCCTCCACAGCATCCAGAAGTTTCGCCACTTCGTCCGGTTCCAGGCGTATGATCTCCTTGTCATGGAGTTTGGGCAGGCGCACCCGTTCGGCAGGGTTGTCGTTGATCTGCTCGTTTTGGTAGAAATACCTGTAGAAACTCTTAAGCGTGGCCAGCTTTCGCATGATGCCGCGCTCCTTGTTGACCACCTCCTGGTCTTTGTCATTGAACCTGTACTTCAGGTATTCGATGTATTCCTCCAAATCTGCGACAGTCAGGGATTCCAGATGGGAGAGAGCGATCTGGGTGCGTTCCAGTTTGCCCAGCATCGGGTTTTCCTTTATGAGGAAATCAAAGAATATCTTCAGGTCGTAAGCATAGGCGATGCGCGTCCGGGATGAGGTGCGGGGCTCTATGGCACGGAAAAACACGGCGCAGTAAGGGGGCAGCCCCTTTGCCAATGCACGCAGTTTCAATGTGTTTTCCCGATCCTTCTGCTCATAATACGGTACGTTTGCCATCATTCACCCTTGTTCAGCATCTTCCCTCTTTGCGCCTCGACTAAACCGCTTTTTGGGCGTCGCACTTTGCGCAAGGCTTATTCGTTGGAGCAATATTATTATATCACATCACGTGAACAGGGGCATCACAAACTTCCGGAATCCACAACAAAATTCTTGGATGGTTGGGCGGGGTGGTAACAGTTTTTTCATTGTAATTGCAACAACATATTGACTTTAGTGAAAAATGATGGTAGAGTATTCACCATTAATAAAACCGTGGTTTCGCAGGCATTTCGACTCTACCTCACCTTCAAATCAAACGCTCAAAAGAGTAGTATCTCCGTATGAGTTTAGCGTATCGATTGTTTTGCCATTGGAGCCGTGATTTGTCACATAGGAAAACCGCATCCAAGGAAACGGAGGAATGATGAATAATCAATTTATAGCCCAGGCATATGGGAAATCTTTGAATTATACCGACATCCCCAACAGACTGTACACGGAGTACGATGTCAAAAAGGGCTTGCGCAACGAAGACGGCACAGGTGTGCGCGTAGGCCTCACCAGGGTAGCGGACGTGGTCGGCTACGAATATGTGGATGGCCAGAAAGTGAACATCCCCGGGAAACTGTTCTACCGAGGCATTAACGTGGAAGATCTGGTGATGGGCAAGGGCGACTCCCATTTTGGCTATGAAGAGGTTTGCTTTTTGCTGCTGTTTGGTTTCCTTCCCACTAAAAATGAGCTGAACCAGTTCGTGTTAGTGATCAGGCAGTCCTATTCGCTGCCCCTGGGATACCTGGAGATGAATTTCCTTCGCAGGCCGTCCAGAGATATCATGAACCTGTTGCAGCTGGCGGTATTGTCCCTGTACAACTACGATGAAGACCCCGACAACACCGACCCATATGAGACATTGCTGAAAGGTTTGAATGTCCTGGCGAAGATGCCCCTCATCATCAGCTATGGGTACCAGAGCCAGATGCATTATTTCCACAACCGCAGCTTGATCATACACTACGCAAAGCCTGAATACTCCATTGCGGAGAATATCCTGTACATGATCCGTCCCAACGGCGAGTTCTCGCCCCAGGAGGCGAACATCCTGGATGTGCTTCTGATGCTGCAGGCAGACCACGGCGGCGGCAACAACTCCACATTCACAAATGTGGTGATCTCATCCACCGGCACTGACATATATTCCACCATGGCAGGCTCCATCGGATCCCTGAAAGGCCCCAAACACGGCGGGGCCAATATCCGCGTCAGGGAGATGATGGATGCTGTGGTAAACGAAGTCGGTTACACCACAGACGAAAAAAAGCTACGCGGCGTCATCCACAAGATCCTGGACCATGATTTCTACGACAAATCCGGTCTGGTCTATGGGGTGGGACATGCGGTCTACACAGTCAGCGACCCACGCGCTGAAGTCATCAAGGGGTTCTGCGAACGCCTGGCCGCCGAGAAAGGCCGTTTGAAAGAGTTCGAATTCATGTGCGCCTTTGAAGAAGCCGCCAAAGAAGAAGTGGGAGCCGGGAAGGACAAAGCGATCTCAAACAATGTGGATTTCTACAGTGGATTTGCTTACCAGATGATGAATATCCCCGCCGAGCTGTATACGCCGCTGTTTGCATGCGCACGCCTGGTAGGTTGGCTGGCACATAACATCGAAAACAAAAAATACGACGGGCGGATCATGCGCCCCGCAACCAAATACGTAGGCGAAACACTGGAATACCAAGAAATGAAGAAAAGGTAAAGAAGAATTGGTTGCCGCCCTGTGGTTGGGCGGCAACTATTCGTTAAACTGTTCTTTTGCGAATAGATGAATCCGTCCCCGCTCATCCCCACACACCCAATCCCCCCTTATTGCCCTGGACCGGCCGCACCGGGGCCGGTGGCCCCAGATCCGTTCGTTGATGCGCCGCCCCTTGCATCCCCTGGGCTTTGGGCCTCTAATGAACCAGAGCCCGGAACCCTTCCTTTGGCGGCGTCATCCGTACCCCCATACGCCGCGCTTGATTCGCCCGGCGTACCGCCAGGCACTGACACATCGCTTGATGCGCCTGGTTGTTGCCCTTTGTCCCCGGTCGAACCACCGGGTCCGCCTGGCGTGCCGGCGTTTCCTTCGGTTGAGGCCCCTGGGCCATTACCCGTGTTGCCGGTCCCCCCTGTGTCGCCCCCCGCGCCGGGTCCGCCATTTGTGTCTCCGGTTTCGCCTGACTTGTTTCCCGTTTCATCCGTCCGACCGCCGGGCCCTCCATCACCGGCCACTGAACCGTCCCCATCTCTGCCGTTCGTTTGTTCGCTTTCCTCTGACGTGCCGGTTTCATCGCCTGTATGTTCGGTTCCGTCGGATATCCCAGATCTATCGTTCATATGTTCGTTTTCACTTGATTCGCCCTCAAACCCGTTTCCGGCGTGTTCATCCGAACCATCCTCGTCGCCACCAAGGTTGTCTGTCCCGGCCTCATGCCCGGTTTGCCCCGAAGCAGCACCGCCTACTGTGTCAGAACCACCTGCACCGCCCCCACCGCTTTGTCCGTCGGCGGCGCCGCCTGCCGCCCCATTCTGGGACCCGTCCTGGACACCCCCGCCATTAGAACCGGAGCTTCCGCCACTGCCGCCCGTCGCGCCGCTTCCACTGCTGACGCCACCCACATTCCCGTTGCGGTCAGGCGCAGACACATCCGCCGCTTCCCCCATCCCGCTGTCGCTGGCGATCCGGGCGCTGATCTTCTTCACCGTAGCGGAAGGCGTGTACCCGGTTTCCCCATACAGGAACGTATGCAGTTCCACGCAGTTGCTTTCCAACGTCAGGGGTATGACGCAGTCTTTCTTGCCGATGTTGGCCGTTGCCTTGCCAAATGGGAACCCTGCCGCCCCGGCGATACCGTACCTGCCTGGATCCCTGGCCAGCAGCAGCAAATCATCCATCCCGACACTCGTGGAAAGCTGGGGGAACACGACGACCAGTATGTTGTTCAGCACAGCGAAATCCGCTTTCTTTGCCTTTTCCACCACCAGCCCCAGCACCTTGCGCTGGCGCTCTGTGCGCTGGAAATCCGTGTCCATCAGGCGCAGCCTGGCATATGCCACCGCCTGCACGCCGTCCAGGTGCTGCGTGCCCGGGCTTTGCAGCTGGACGGAACCCACACCGGTGCTCTCCACGGTTTCGGTGATGAAAGAATTGATGTACTTGAACTCCTTTTCGGTGATTTCCAGGTCGATGCCCCCAAGGATATTGATGGTGTCCACCACCGCTTTCCAGTTCAGGGAGACATAGTCGTCGATCTTTAGGTCCAGGTTTTCTTCCAATGCCTTCACGGCTTGTTCGTGGCCGCCCCTGAAGTACGCCTCGTTGATCTTGTGGTATGTGCCGTCCGAATCGATCTGCAGGTAGGTGTCCCTGTAAACCGACACCAGGCGCGCCTCCCCGGTGGCCCGGTCCAGGCTGCAAAGCATGATGACGTCGCTCAATGCGCCCTTGCCCAGCTTGCCGTCCCTGGAGTCCAGCCCGAAAACCGCCACCGTCCATACGCCTGTCTGCCTGGTCTTGAGGTTTTTCCAATAAAAAAAGCCGCCCGCCAGCAAGGCCGCCAGGATCAGCAGCAATATCCATTTGCCGCGCCTTTTCTTGCGGCGGCGGGATGAAGGTATCTTTTCCATATCATGCACTTCCATTTCCAATGTGTGCTGTGCACACTTGATGTATTGCTCCACCAACCAAACAATGTGCGTTCTGCATTAGTCTCAACTATGCGCAAGGTTTGGTAGTCGGGGAAATACTCAAACGCAATGTGGGTGTGCTGCGCTCACGGCCAGGTCCCCTTTCGGGGTGTACAGCAAAACGGCGACCGGACTCATTTGACCAAGTTTCCCGGGGTATAACCGCTGGGTGTACAGCAAAACGGCGGCCGGACAGGCCGCCAAGCGCCTCCTGCAAACCTGTGGGTATTCTACCACACCCGCATTGCATTTTACAGGGGTATTTCTTTAAAAATTTGTTATGATGAGATGCGGTCCGCAGCCGACGGGTTTCAGGGCCGGCCTAGAATGGCATTGCAGAATTTTTCCAGGAATCCCAGTATCCCCTCCGCCCCGAATGTGGCCCCCCGCAGCACTATATGGTTCCCCAGCGGGTAAGCGATGGGGATGAATGGTATGCCCCCCCGCACCGACGCCCATTCTTCCAAGGAACTGCCCAGTATGGCCTCCGGGGTCGCGTCCGCCAATATTCCTTGGATTTCAAACCCGTCCTCGGTGAAATATACCGGTGCGCCGCCTAGGATATTCCCCCAATCGAGTGGGCATCCATCGTCCGAGCGCAATGATGCGCCGCCATGCACATTTCCGCGCCCTGCTGCGCCGGCACCCGCCCCGTCAGTCACCACTGCGACCACAGGCACTTGGCCCAACCTGCGCCACAGGAACGAACCCAGCGCCGCCACTACCGCCCCAGGACCCACCAGTGCGATTTCCCTTTGCAGATGGTGGGTGTAGTAGGCCGTTTCCAGCCTGCCCAGGTGATACAGGAATTTCTCCCTTTCTTCACTAAGCACTTTTTGGGAAATGCCATCCTTTTCAGGGAATACCCCCGCAAGGGCGCCCAGCACAGCCCCTGTGCCGTCCACGCCTACCGGCAGGTACCCCAGATGTACGTAAGGCTTGCCATATCTTTCTTCCAATGCCCGTGCGATCCGCAGCCCCTGTTCGCCAAAAGCCAGGTTCACCGCCGCGGTTTTGGCGCGCCCCCAATGTGCAACCGACGATCCGCGCCCGAAAAGCGGGTTGTATTCAAACCCCAAGCGCCTCAGCAAGTCCGCCAACGCCTCCAGGTTCCCTTCCCAGGATGGGTCTGCGCACGGGTCGATGCCAAAGACATTCACCAGCGGGTGGGCAGGCATAGTGCCCGGCCCGCCGGCTTGCGACGGCGCCGCAGAACCCTGCGCTACACCGTCGATGACAGACGGCGCCACACCGATGCTTTCCCCCGTGTCGGCATATGTATATCCGGTCCCGCCGGATATGTCGTCCGGACCACCGGATATGTCGTCTGGACCGCCGGATGTGTTGCCTGACCCGCTCGATGTGTCGCCCGGACCGGTGGGCGCCCCGCCGGACCAAACTGCCACCGCCCCCCCGCCGTCTGCCGCATCCAACAGCGCCGTCACCACGTCCGCATAAGCTCCGAAGCTGTCGCCTTTGAAACCCGGCGCGCCCAGGTGGATCACCGGGTACCCCTGCTCCCTGGCTTCCTTGGCCATAGCTTCGGAATCGTCGCCTACGATCTGCGCCGGGCAGCCGCTGAGCACCACGTAGAGATCCGCACGCTGGATCTTCACGGTGTTCTTTATCTGCTCCCGCAGCCTGGATGTGCCGCCGAAAATCACCTGTTTTTCCAGTATGTCGGTACAGGAAACCCCGTAGCTGCCCCCGCATTGACAAGCAAACGCCCCATTGGCATGGGAAACCCGCACCCCGCAGCCCGGGACCGAGTGCAGGATCGGGGCCACACCCCCCACCGCATTCAGCACGCAGAGCGCGCCCTGCAGCTTGCAGCCATTTCTGTTCAGAGACACATACCCGGGCATCACTTCACCTCCTGCTTGATATACCAGCCCACGCTGCGGCCAAACCATGTGTCCCTGTACGGGGTATCACCGTCTGCGTCCCCATCACCGAAATTCCTGCTAAAACCGTCATAATGCACCAGCCTGTGGAGGGATTTTACGAAAGTCACGGCGCCTGCGTAGCCCACGTCCATCATTTCGCGCAGGTCCAGCACAGGGATATGCCCAATGGAGCCCGCCGATGGGTCGTCGGACACGCAGGCTGAGGCACCTGTTTTGCGCATCAGGTTCACAGACTCGAATGGCTGGCCCTCCCCCACCAGCAGGGGCAGGTCCGGGTTGCGCTTGTAGATGTTCTCAAGGTGTTTTTGCGCCAGGGCATCCAGGTAAGGGAGTTTGACGCCCACCACTTCCGCACCCAACGCCGTGAGCAGGCCCCAGATGGCGTCAGACTTGTGTGGCCGCACTGACAGGAAAATGCGCACCCCGTCCAGGCGCCATTTCGCCAGTTCTTTCCTGGTAGCCTCCCCCGTCGACCTGATCATATCCTGCGCCCGCTGCCACCCCCCCGCCGTTTTCCCAATCGCTTCCAGCCACCTGTCCGTCTGGCGCACGCCGAAAGGCACGGCCGCATCCACGGTGGGGATCCCGTAGGACTCCCCCAGCATCCGGGCAAAATAGGCACTCTCCCATGGGTTCAATGCCAGGTTGCAGGAAGCGTATGCCGCTTTCGCTATGCCATCCTTGGTGGCGAAACGGGGCAACACATTGGATTTAATGCCCAATGCGTCCAGGTACCGCACCACTTCGCCGATGACGGCCCGGCTCTCCGTCATTGCCAAGACATTCACGAACCCATGGCTGTCCGCCGCACGTTCGAGTGCCCCAGGGGACGGGAGCAGATGCCGCGCCAGCCCATGCGCCGCCAAATCCAGCCCATAAACGCCCAGCTTAGAGTGAAAACCGTCCGTGTAGATGGGGATCACCGGGATGCCCAGTTCCTCGGCGAGCTCCGCCGCCACCGCCGCCACGTCATCATTGTTGATGGCCACCACCGGGGTCGTCAGCACGAAAATGAGTTCCGGCCACCTGCTTTTGTGCAGGGACAGGATGGTTTCCCGCAGTTTCCTGTCGCTGCCCAGGATCGAATCGTTTTCCCGGACGTCGGTGACTACCCAAACCGGGTTTGCTTCACCCCGGCTCCCGGCGCCGTCCCCGCCGCCGGCTGCCACGGAGCGGGTCCTTTCGGCAAGACGAACGGGCGCGTCAGGCACTGCCGTCACCACCCCGCCGCCGGCTGCCACGGAGTGTTTTCCTTCGCCCCCGCACATTGCCCCGCCGTCTTCGCCTAAGTGTGTGCCACCGGCGCACGGTGGGGAAATCCGTTCTTTGCGCCCGCCACCGCCGTCGGCTGCCACAGTGCGGACCCCTTCGCTCCTGCACGATGCCCCGCCGTCGGCTGCCACAGTGCGG
>JAISUG010000053.1 GCA_031272185.1 Lachnospiraceae bacterium | reverse complement strand
CGACTGCGGCGTCGGCATCTGATGGCATGGCGAAGGCCGGGGGCGACTGCGGCGTCGGAATCTGATGGCACGGCGAAGGCCGGGGGCGACTGCGGCGTCGGCATCTGATGGCATGGCGTGGGCTGGGGGCGACAGGGCCGGCGGCGATTTGGCGGAAGGGACAGCCTGTTGCAGCGAGGATCGCTGGTCCCGGGCGACGGTGATATAGCCGCTTGGCCGGCGGAAACGGAGGCGAGCATGCTCTCTAGGCTTGCTGCCTGCCTGGTGGACAGGCAGGTCATGGATGGGATTATCGCAAAAGAGGACCAAGGGCTGTACACATACGGCTACGAGGTGCTCTTTCTTCAATTAGTCAACATATTGCTGGCGGTGGCGGTGGCGGCGGTGTTTGACAGCTGGGCGGTCATGGCCGTGTTTCTGGTGACATTTGTCCCGCTGCGCTGTTTCTGCGGGGGTTTCCACGCCAAAAACGGGTGGCGGTGCGCATGCGTCTCAGTGGCGGTGGAGGCGGGCGTGTGCGCATTGATGAGGCAAGTCCATGTCCATCATTCGGAAGAGGTGGAGATCCTGATGCTCATCCTGTCCGGCGCGCTGATTTATACGCTGGCGCCTGTGGAGGACAGGAACAAGCCATTGGAAGAGGAGGAATTCGACCGTTTCGGGCGGGTGGCGTTCGGCATCTGGTTCGTGCTGACGGTGTTTTGGTGCGTGCTCTATTTCGTCAGCGACTACCTGGGCTTCGTGGTCGCATTGGCCCAGTCCATCGTGGCGCTGATGATGGTGGCGGGGTATGTGAAAAATGCGGTGAGGGCGTGACTTGTAACCGAGGATGCTTACAAGTCACCCCACCGCGGGGCGGGCCTGTGCCGCCCAGATGCGCAAGGCTGCTGGTTCCTCCGGCGAGCCTGTAGTCTCGCCTCCGGCGCAAGGAGAGCCCCTGCGGGTCTCCCCTCGCAGCGCCTAATGCGCAATTGGGCGGCACAGGCCCGCCCCGGCGGCTCATCGGCTGGCTAGGGAATGTTTTGCAATCCGGGGATTCTTGGCGCCGCAAACTTTCTGCTGTTTTCCTTGCACATTTTTGGGAAATGGGATATAATTCACGCTGGTGATGGATAGCAGATAGTGGATAGAAAGGTGGAATGATGGGAAAGCGGCCTGTGGTCTTGATGATATTGGATGGGTATGGCATCAACCCCAACCCCCTGGGCAATGCGATCTATGAGGCGAAGAAGCCGGTGATGGATGGGCTGATGGCGAAATACCCCCATGTGCAGGGCGCCGCAAGCGGCTTGGCGGTGGGGCTGCCGGAGGGGCAGATGGGCAACTCCGAGGTGGGGCACCTGAACATGGGCGCAGGGCGGATAGTCTACCAGGAGCTGACGCGAATCACCAAATCCATCCAGGACGGCGATTTCTTTTCCGTACCCGCCTTTCTGGAGGCGGCGGACAACTGCAAGAAGCATGGCTCCGCCCTGCATTTGTTCGGGCTGGTGTCCGACGGCGGCGTGCACAGCCACAACACACATATCTACGGGTTGCTGGAGCTGGCGAAGCGGCAGGGCCTGACGAAAGTCTATGTCCACTGCTTCCTGGACGGCCGGGACACCCCCCCCACATCGGGGAAAGAGTACGTGTCGCAGCTGGAAGAAAAGATGAAAGAGATAGGCGTGGGCAAGGTGGCCAGCGTGGCGGGCCGTTACTACGCCATGGACAGGGACAACCGCTGGGACCGGGTGGAAAAGGCATACCGCTGCATGGTGTTCGGCGAAGGTGAAAAAGCGAAAAGCGCCACGGCAGGTATACAGGCTTCATATGACAAGGATGTGACGGACGAGTTCGTGCTACCTTTCAATGTGGTGGAAACGTCCGGGGGGCCAGCCGGTGATGGGCCGGAAAATGCGGCAGGGAACGATGCCGGGGATGGCGGCGCACAAAGCGGGGGATGTGCCGGGAAGAGCGTCGCCCTCATCGGCGACGGTGACTCGGTGATATTTTTCAATTTCCGCCCGGACAGGGCACGGGAGATCACCAGGGCGTTCTGTGACGACGACTTCAAGGGGTTTGACAGGGGCAAACGCCTTAAACTCACATATGTTTGCTTCGTGGACTACGACGACACGATCCAAAACAAGTCAGTTGCTTTCCAAAAGGAGAGCATCACCAACACATTCGGGGAATTCCTGGCCGCGCACGGCATGACCCAGGCCAGGATCGCCGAAACGGAGAAGTACGCCCACGTGACATTTTTCTTCAACGGCGGCGTGGAGGAGCCCAACCCCGGGGAGGACAGGATCCTGGTGAATTCCCCCAAAGTGGCCACCTATGACCTGCAGCCGGAGATGAGCGCGCCGGGGGTGTGCGAGAAGCTCTGCGAGGCTATCCGCAGCGGCAAATACGACGTGATCATCATCAATTTCGCCAACCCGGACATGGTGGGGCACACCGGGGTGGAGGCTGCGGCCGTGAAGGCCATCGAAGCTGTGGATGCCTGCGTGGGCAAGGCGGTGGATGCGGTGCTGGAAGTGGACGGAATCCTCTTCGTCTGCGCGGACCATGGCAATGCGGAGATGATGATCGACTACGAAACCGGGGAACCCTTTACCGCCCACACCACGAACCCGGTGCCTTTCGTGCTGGTGAACGCAGACCCGTCGTACCGACTGCGGGATGGCGGGAAATTGGCGGACATCGTGCCCACCCTCATCGAGCTGATGGGGATGGAGCAACCGAAAGAAATGACCGGACAGTCGCTGCTGGTGCGCTGAAGCGCAGTCCGGATTTGCCGCCGGACCGATCCGGCAAACGGAAAAGTGTCGTGTAGAAAGGGGTTCCCCGGTGGGTGGAACCCCTTTAATTGGTCCGACGACTAAACCTTGCGCGGTTTCGCTATATGTCAGCGTTTCACCGGATCAGGAACCGCCCTCGTACAGGCGGTTGTAGATTTCCTCCGCCACCATGTCCACATAAGGCTGGTCGGCGAAGAGGTCCTTGGCGGGCGCATCGGGGTCGGTGGTGAGGAAATCCCGGATGACTTCCATGCGCCGGAGGGCGAGGATGCCGCCCCGGGCAGTCTCGGCGGGGTCGTATTCGCTCTCTTCGGGTTCGTCATCGCTTGTGGAATCCTCGTCATCGTCGGAATCATAGTCATCGGAGGAAACCTCGTCCTCGCTTTCATCAAAGGTGCCGCCATCTTCGGTGACGACATCTTCGATGACGCCATCTTCGATGTCTACATCTTCGGTGACGACATCTTCGATGTCTGCATCTTCGGTGACGACATCTTCGATGTCTACATCTTCGGTGTCGGCATCTTCGATGTCTGCGTCTGCGATGTCTGCGTCTGCGACGCCTGCGTCTGCGTTTGCCGGTGTGTCCCCCAGGGCCTTCTCGATGTCGTCCCGGCTGTATGCGGTGACGAACCACTCGATCAAGGAAGTCGTGGTTTGGCGCTCTTCCTCGATCCGGGGCAGGAGTTTCCGGGCGGCGCCGGAGCAGTAGTACCAGGTGCCCAGGGCGAACAGTGCCATCAGTACCAGGGCCCCATGGAAAATGAGGCCTGAAATGCCGGTCATGGGCAGGCGGATGACTCCCGACAGCAACAGCGCCAGGAAAGCCACCAGCGCTATGCCTACCACCAGGAACGCAGAGGCGGAGGATTTGAGGTCTTCGTGTTTCTGGGCGCTGGACACATAGACTGACGAGGGCGGGATGGGGTCTCCCCTGCGGCGCCTTCCCACCAAGGCGGCGCCTGGGTCGCCGGTCGCGCTATCGTCAAGTGACCCGGCAGAACCACCGACATCATCCATATCTTCTTCATCAAAGGCATCCGGGTCACCGGCAAAGCCCTCTTCTGAATCGTCAGAGTAGGCATCGGCCAAATCATCAGTGCCTGAATCATCATCCAAGCCACCCGCAGCCGGCCCATGGCGACCCGTCAGGGCATCGCTTTTTGCCTGGGCTATTTTCCTAAGTGCGGCTTTTGCGGTTTCCTCGTCCGCATAGAGCGGGCCCCCGCAGTCTGTACAGACGGTGATCCCTTCGACAAATTCCATGTCACATTTCGGACAGTAAGGCATGGCTCCTCCCTCGCTTATGATATGCTGTAAACAGTATCTATTTTCAGTATACAGTCCTGTTGGCGTTTTGTCTAGTGGATTGGATCAGTTTGTATGGTGAACTGGACGAACTCCACGTTGGCGTTTCGCGGCGACATGAACGATGCCGGGTGGGATCCGGGATGGAGTTTGGCTTGCAATCCATCCCGTATGCCGCGTTCGATGCCGGTGTCCATGTGTGATGTTTCGCGGCGGAGCATGTCGGTGGATTCTGACAGTCCCAGGGCGCCCTTGTCCAGGTCGGCCATATGGCCGGAAAGTGTTTCCGTTCCATCCCTAAGACCGACCGATCCGGCGTGAAGCGAAGAGAGGCCATCCAGGAGACCCTTTGTCTCTGTTTGCAGTACGGCAGTGCCTTTGCGAAGCGATCCGGAACCTGTGGTGAGTTTTTCCAAGCCTTCAGAAGCCAAGCCCAGTTGGCCCTCCAGCTGTGCTATCCCCAGGTGGAGCCCGGCTCCCCCATCACGCACTTCGGCCATGCCTTGCCATAGTTTCTTGGAGCCGTTGCGCAGCGATGTTGCCCCGTCTGACAGAGGGCGGGTCCAGCCTGCCATTTCCGCTGCGCCCTGTGACGAGGCAGCGACGCCGGCGTTGTATGTAACCAGGGCGGCGGCAAATGCGCGGAAGCTGTCCAGCTGCCGTTTTGACGCCGTCAGTTCCTGCCGCAGTGCGTCCAGCCCGTATGATCCATGGAGGGAGGACGGGGCGGGGGTACCTGCATACGGGTATGCCGTCTGCATGGGCGCAGTCGCAGAGGAGGCTCCGGGTCGTGCCGACTGGGGCGGCGCGGCAAGGGATGGCGCTGCCTGAGATGGTGGCGTTTGTGGCGATGGTATCGGGGGTGAAGAAGCCTGAAACGACGGTGTCTGTGGCGGTGCTGCCTGGGGAGGCGTAGCAAGTGAAGGTGCTGCCTGGGATGGTGTTGCAGGGGATGGTGCGGTCAGGGGTGGTGCGGCCTGGGATGGCGCTGCCTGGAACGGTGTCGCCTGGGATGGCGCTGCCTGGGATGGTGTCGCAGGGGATGGTGTTGACGGGGACGGTGTTGCAGGGGATGGCGGTAATTGCGGCGGCATGTCGGGGGATGCGTTTTGGAGCTGCGCAAGGCGGCGCCCCAATCCGTCCAGCACCGCAGCGTAATCGTCCGGCGTCAGTGCGATGGGGAGGATATACATAGGGGACAGCCCGTTGGCCAAAAGCTGCCCGTTTATTTGGTTTTCGGCTGCGGCCAAAGCTCCCATGAAGAGCTCATCGGCGGCAGATTCGAGGGCAACGCCATATTCGGACAGGGCAGCCAGGGTGCCGGCCAGTGAAGCCATGCCGGCATCGACAGACCCGGCCCCTGTCGCCAGGCGGTCGGCCCCGATAAAGAGATCCAATGCGCCTTCCGTGGTTTCCTGGAGTCCATCTTGGACCAGTGCGGAAGAACGGCGCAGGCTGGATGCACCGGTTTCCAGCTTTTGGATGCCTTGGTGCAAATCGTTAGCGGCCAAGTCCAGGGCGCCCGTGCCATCGACCAACGGGGCCATCCCATCGTACAGCCTAGCAGCACCGAGGTATACGGATGCGGTGCCTTGGGAGAGTTCGGATGCACCCTGGGCCAGGGATTTCGCACCGCCAGACAATGCGGCGGCCCCGGCTGCCAGATCACCGGCCGATTCATGCAGCCGGTCGCCCGCGTCCTGCAGCTTACGGATTTCTTCAAAGCCGGACGATGGGATGGTATCTTCGCCCAGATCCAAGGAAAACGGCAAAGCATTGATGGAAAACCCATCCATCGCAACCTCGGTCGCTTCGGCAAAAACTGTGATGTCTTTTTCGCTCCCGGGCAAAACGATCCAGGAAAGCAGCCGCTTGTGGCCGATGTTTGCCGCAATGGCGCCGTCGGACCGGATATGCCGGTATCGCTGGGTGTCGAGGGTCAGGGAAACCTGGAGCCCGAGGTTTTCGAAAAATGTGCCATCTGCGTCAGGGTTTTCCTTGATGGATAGGCGCATGGCCACTGCCCCGCTCTTCCCGGCGATATCGGTTGCCGGGATTTGTGCGCCGTCCAGCTCATATCTCAGTGTGAACAGCCATGGGAGCGCCGGCACATCCGCCTGCAAATTCCCAGTGGCGTCCGGTCGCATATACGCTGCCGGGTCTGTCAGCATGCCTGCCGGGATGTTTGCAGGGATACCGGCAGGGGTGTTTGCCGGGATACCGGCAGGGATGTTTGCAGGGATACCGGCAGGGGTGTTTGCCGGGATGTTTGTCGGCACACTTGGCTTCATGCCAGCCGGGATGCCTTCATAGTATATGACAGGGGCTTGGGTGAGGACAGTCACCTTGCCGTCGTCGTAGTAAATGGGGTCATCGGTGGTTAGGTTGCGCAGGGCGGCATAATTGCCATAATCTACCAGATTGGCGGGTTGAGGCAACCGTACCGGATCAGATGTCTCACCGATCGCCATATCATTTGTGAGCCGGTTCACCACACTCATTTGGCGCACCGACCCATCCGCATACAGGTTTACATAGATGGTTTCCTGTTTTGAGGTGGCGGCGGGGCGTTTCATGGGCCCGGTGGGCATCCGGCCGGGGAACGGGTAGGGTGCGATGGCGAATGCGTAGGCCCCGAGGAGAGCCGACCCGGTGGGCATCCGGCCGGGGAACGGGTAGGGTGCGATGGCGGATGCGTAAGCCCCGAGGAGAGCCGACCCGGCGGGCATCCGGCCGGGGAACGGGTGGAATGTCGCCAATGCATTGACATCGGGTATGGGCCTTGCGCTATAGGCAACAGGCATCATGGTGATGGCATACAGGTTGGCGATGCCCCATACGGCCAAAGTGAGAGCGGAAAGAACTCGTTTCATAAATGCGGTTTCCCCTTTCGGTGAATTTGCCGTTGGACCCTTAGGCCCTATGATGGCGGGACGCGGTGCCGGGCAATCGGTCCAAAAGCACCAACATCCCAGGCAGGAAGAACAGGGTGCCGGCCATGGAAAGCAGGGCCCCGCACCCCAGGAAATACCCCAGCTGGGAGAGGATGCCATGGCTGGAGAGTGTCCCCATGAGGAAACCCACGGCGGTGAGCACCACAGCGGATACCGACATGGAACCCGTCACGGCATCGACGGTGCGTGCGACCGCTGTGAGACGGGGATTGTGGGTGGCGGACACTTGAGGACGGGCGCTGCCGGTGCGTGCGACTGCCGCAAGGCTGGGATTGTGGGTGGCGGACGCTTGAGGACGGGCACCGCCGGTGCGTGCGACCGCTGCGAGACGGGGATGGTGGGTGGCGGACGCTTGAGGACGGGCGCTGCCGGTGCGTGCGGCTGCTGCGAGGCAGGGATTGCTGGCGGCGCCGAGGTCTGCGGCGGTTTCGCCGGGATCCCCGGCGCAAGGAGCCTTGCGGCGGATTTCTTTCAGGATATCCCGGTAGCGTTCGGTGAACAGGATAGCATAGTCCACGGTCGCGCCCAGCTGTATGGAAGTCACGATAAGGTAGGAAATATAAAACACAGGCGTTCCCAGCACAAACGGGATGGACAGGTTCAGCCAAATCGCTGTTTCGATCACCAGCACCATGACTATGGGCAGGAGTATGGAGCGCAGGGTGACGGCCAGCACCAACACGACCGAGCCGACGGCGACCAGGTTTATCCGCAAAGTGTCTGCGGTGATGGTGTCCATCAAGTCGTAAGCGGAGACACCCTCCCCGGCGAGGAGATAGCCCGAAGCCGCAAGGGGGTCGGAGGCGGGATGCGGTGTCGGCAGATCCTTTGCGCCCCTGTCATGGTTTTTGGCGGCTATATTTGGACGGGTACCCACTTTTGGCGCTGCGCCCTTGGGGCTGGAGTACGCCCGGATAGCGACGCCGGACGCAGGCGGTGGATAATACCTTGCGGCGATGGAACGGATCTGCCTCACCAGTGCGAAAGTTTCCTCCCCTTCATAGTCTGAGCGTGTACGGATGATGAAGCGGCTGTGGCTGGGCGTGGAAATCGGAGACAGCGCCGCAGGGTCGGGGAACCCGGCAGGTATTTCCCCGCCCACGTTGTCCACATAGGATATCACCGAGGCAACTTGGGGCAATGAATGCAGGGAATCGGACAGCGCCCTCTCCCGGGCGGGGTTCCCGGCAGGGACGAGGAGGGCATAGGTGTCGCTTTTGCCAAAAACCTCTTCGATGGCTGCGGCGTCGTCGCCCGCCTGGGTGCCTTTGCCGAAGATGTGGGAGGAACCGTAGTAAAATGTGTTGGCAGAGGACGCAAGGAGCGCAGGGACTGCCAGCGCGGCAAACACCAGGGAGAGGGGGATGCAGGCTCTGCTGACGAAAGCCCCGAAGCCGCCAGATCTGCGATGCTTCGACAGTTGGGCAGAGTGGAGTTTGACACGTTCCAGTACCAGCGTCACAGATGGCAGGAACATGAATGTGGTGAGCAGGCTGATGGCTACCCCCTTGGCCATGGCGCGCCCCAGGTCCGGCCCGATGCCAAACCTCATAAAAAGCAGTGCCAGGAAGCCGATGACGGTAGTCGCCCCGCTGGACAGGACGGATGGGAATGCCGCCATCAAGGCGCGTGCCATGGCTTCCTGTGGAGATATGGCTTGGGTGGAAGATTTCGGGTCCGGCAGTTGGTTTTGCCGAAAGGTCCGGTATCGGTTCATCAAAAACACGGAGTAGTCCAACGACACCGCCAGGAGGAGCACACCCCCTGCGGCATGGGTCACGAATGAAACTTCGCCAAAAAGGATGTTGCTGGCATCCCCCAGCACTGCCGCCACACCCAGCCCGGAGAGTATGGCGAGGGTTTCTGTCACGGATTTGGTGGTGACGAACAGGACCGCTGCGACGAACAGGGCGGTGGCGATGGTGATCCACCGGGTTTCCTGCAAGGTGCCCAGGGTGGCGGCCGCGGTGAGTGCAGCCTCGCCGCCGATGGCACCGTTGCCGGTACCATTTCCATCGATGACGCCACGGATGGAAGCCATTGCTTCCACGCCCATGCCATTGGAGACCGTGACGGAAAACAATGCGGTGCCTGTGCCGGCATTTTCCGGCACGTCGAAAACATAGTACGCCGATGCCTCATCTGCATCCCAAAAGGAGGGCGGCTGATAGACGTCTGCCACATCGTCCAGCCACGTCACGTCCTCCACACCGTCGCAGCTGCGCAGGCGTTCCTTCATGGCCAGGGCTTCCGGGACCGTGACGCGGCGTATCATCACCCGGGTGTTGGGGATGGGGCCGAATTCCTCCCCCATGGCCTGCAGTGCTTTGGTGGAGGGCGCATCGCGGGGGAGATAGTCCCGGACGTCATAATTGACCCGCACCAGCGTGCGCAAGGGCCACCCCAAGGCGGCGAGTGATATGAAAATGAGGGTGAACGCCACCGGGTGGGCGGTGACGAAGCGGAACCATTTTTCCATAGGTGTCCTTTCGGTCATGGGCATTGACGAGGGATGATCCCCTTTGGAAAAATGATAATAACGTGTGCAACCCCCACAGGCAACGGACAATCCCACCACATATGGGTGATCTTTGGACAACCTGGCGGTATTGGGGGGGAATCCTGTGGGCGGGGCGGATGCAAACGGGCCGAAGGTAATGCAGATTCCGGCAGGCAAGGATATGGCAAGGGAGTCAGCTGGAAGTGGTGGGCGACCCGCCAAGGGTATTGAAGATTCAGGCAGTCGGGGATATACTATGTGTACAGAAAGGATGGAGCCATGAAACATGAAGTGACCACGTTCAACACGAAGAAAATGCTGGCGGCCGAGTTCAAAAAGGCGATGATGGCCAAGCCGGTTTCGAAGATTACGGTGAGTGAAATCGCAGGGGGATGCGGCCTGAACCGCAAGACATTCTACTACCATTTCCAGGACATCTATGGGTTGCTGCAGTGGATGCTGGAGCAGGAGGTGGTGGAGGTGGTGCGGCATTTCGATTTGCTCTCGGACGCAGGGGAGGCACTGCGATTCCTCATGGGGTATGTGGAGGCGAACCGATACATCATCCAATGCGCATACGACACCATGGGGAGGAGTGAGATCAAGCGGTTTTTTTATGCGGACTTCATCGGGGTGATGCGGGGCGCCATCGACGACGAAGAAAAGGCCCTGGGGGTGCGGACGGAAGAGCCTTTCAAGGATGCGCTGGCGGATTTTTACACCGGGGCTGTGGCGGATGCGCTGATCGCACTGGTGCGGGATGTGCCGGCCGGGAAGCGGGGGAAACATCTGGAAGACATCCTGCTCATCTGCCAGGCGGGGATCCCTGCGGCGCTGCTGGCAGGGGCGGGGCGATGATTTCATAGTTCACTCCCCGGCCTGTCGATGATCCGCTGAGATGGGCAGCGTAGAGGGACAAACCGCCTACCGCTTCAGTACGCATGTATCCGACAAGTCTGTAGATAATTATACCAAATGAACTTTCGAAAATCAACTTGAAATAATTGGCAATGCTGGCTGGGGAGTGACCTGTAATGCGATGAGTTGCCGGGTGATAAAAAATGATAAAAAATGATTGACAATGATATAGTGCGGTGGTATGATGAGGGTGAGGGCCGGGACCGGGCTGCTGTATGCAGGGCGTATACGGGAAGCCGGGGCAGGCAGCCATCAGGGGGTGAAGATGTGAACGCCACATTGAATATAGACGGAACGCAAAATATCGAAGTGTCGAAGCCGATCCCTTGCGCCAAAGAGCCAGCCGAGCAGCTGCGGATCATGGAGGCGTACACCGTGGCGCACCGGGAAAGCGAGGGCATGGACAAATCCCGGCGGGAAATCCGCTGCCTGAAGACCATTTTCCCCGCACTTTTTGCGCCCATCGGGGAGGACGACCTGCTCGCCGGCCGGCTGGACTACCTGCCCATCGGGTTCGGGTGCGTCACCAGCGTGGGCGGCGTGGGGCACTACTGCGTGTTCCATAAACTGCGGGCGTTCCGGGAACTCCTGGACACTGAGGAAGAGAAAGCCCGTGTGGATGCGCTCTACGATTACTGGCAGGCGCATGACCTGAAGACCATATACTGCCGGGAAGTGCTAGTGGAGGACATCATCGGCAAGTTCATCGACTGCTCCTACCCCATGATGGCCACTGCGCGCCTGTCGGGGATGATGCTGGACTACAAGAAGCTCATGCGCCTGGGGGTGGAGGGGCTTAAGGGGTATGTGCGGGAAGCGGATGAGATGCGCAAGGAGCATTGGAGCAACACATTCCTGGAATCCTGCCACGAGGGCTTGGAGCTGTTCCAGACGGTCATCGACCGTCAGATAGAGCTGGTGCGGGAGGCGCACACACCTCGTCTGTCACGCCTGGGCGAACTGGCGCTGATGGAGGCGGACCTGGCGCATATCCGGAGCGCGCCGCCGGAGACATTCCGCCAGGCGCTGCAGCTGTTCTGGCTCTATGCGCTGTGCGCAGGGGTGATCAACTACGGCCGCATGGACGACGTGCTGGGGCCCTACCTCCAGGCTGACCTGGATGGGGGGCGCATTGACGAAGAGGGGGCATACCGCCTCCTGAAATCGCTATGGAAAATGATCGAGAACCGGCGCACCACCGTGAACGGGCGGATCATCGTGGGCGGCAAAGGGAGGGAACACCCGAAAGAAGCCGACACATTCGCCAGGGTCTGCCTGAGGGTGTGCCGGGACACCCGTTACGTGGAGCCCCAGTTCACACTGCGCTTTGACAAAGACACGCCGGCGGACATCATGGATGCGGCCTATGACTGCATCGGCAGCGGCGCCACCTACCCCACCCTCTACAATGACGACGTGAACGTGCAGGCGGTGGGGTACGCCATGCGCCTGGACCAAAAGAGGGCCGAGCAGTACGTGCCCTTTGGATGCGGGGAGTTCGTGATACAGGGCAAGAGCGTGGGCACGCCCAACATCCTCTTAAACCTCCTGACCATGCTGAACATCACGCTCCACGGCGGGCGCGACCCCATGGACGGCAAGCGCAAATGCGGGCCGGTGGACATCCCCGACTGCGGGGCATTTGACACTTTCGAGGCATTGTACGGCAAATACAAGGAGCTGCTGGACTACTATTTCGAGCTGAGCGCCAAGGCGCAGGCCCGTTCCTATGAAATCATGAACGAACAGGTGAGCTTCCTGTTCACGTCCATCCTCATGGACGACTGCGTCGGGCGGGGGCGCGCGCTGCTGGACGGCGGCGTGGAGATCCTGGGGGGGACCAACGAGACCTACGGGAACATCAACGCCAGCGATGCGCTCTGGGCCATCAAGAAGCTGGTGTACATGGACAGGAAGTACACCCTGCCCCAGTTATGCGAGGCGCAGATGGCGGATTTCGTGGGGTACGAGAAGATCCGCAAGGACCTGCTGGCCCAGGACAAATACGGCAATGACAAGGATGGCTGCGACGGGCTGGCCAACGACCTCTACGAGTATGTGGCCAAGGGCGTGCGCCAGGCGGGGTTTTGCAGGGGGCTGGACTATTTCCTCATCGTGATTTCCAACAACCAGACCAACACGGACTGGGGGCACGGGACTTTCGCCAGCCTGGACGGGCGAAAGACCGGCGTGTTCATGAACCCGGCCAACAACCCCCAGGGCGGCGCCGCCAAGTCAGGCCCCACCGCATGCCTCAACTCCCTGTCCCGGTTCCAGGCCAGGTACCACGGGGGGAGCGTCCAGAACATGCGGTTCACGCCCCGGATGTTCAACCGGGACCGGGCGAAGGTGCGCGCGATGCTGGATGTGTATTTTGGCAAAGGCGGCTGCCAGCTCATGGTGACCATCGTGGACCGGGGCACGCTGGAGGATGCCCAGGTACACCCGGAGAACTACCCGGACCTCATCGTGCGGGTGGCGGGCTACAGCGCCGTGTTCGTGAACCTGCCCAGGGACGTGCAGGACGAGCTGCTGAGCCGGACGCTGTACGATGGGTGAGGGGGGGGAGAATTGTAACGCGTCACGTCGGAATGGTGCAGATTTTTGAGAAACCCCTTGAAATATACCCTGTGTTGTGATATCATGGTTTGCGTCTGTTCGTACCTAGTGCAAGATGGGACGAATGGGCGTTTTGTTATAGCTGGCTTGTGGGCGATGCAGGAAAGAGGACGGTTGGATGGATTTTTTACGAGGGGTTGATGAGAGCGCCACGGGTGGGCCGAAATCGTCTGTCGCGACTGACGCCATCAAGTCGCGCCTGGCTGCGGGCGAGGCGGGTTTTTCGGCGACGGTGCGGGGCATGGTGCACACCATCCGGGACATCGGCGAGGTGGCGTTCGTCATCCTGCGCCTTAGCAGGGAACTGGTGCAGTGCGTGTACGAAGAGGGCGTGACGGGATTTGACATAAAGAACCTGAAAGAGGAGTCCGCCGTGGAAGTGACGGGCACGGTGAATGCCGAAAGGCGCGCGCCCCAAGGGTTCGAGATACGCCTGAAAACCATCCGGGCGCTGTCAGAACCGGCCGCGCCGCTCCCCATAGCCATCAGCAAATGGAAACTCGGCACCTCATTGGAAACGAAACTGGAGCTGCGGCCCATCATCCTGCGCAATACCCGGGAAAGGGCGAAGTTCAAGCTGCAGGAAGGCATCGTCCGCGCGTTTCGGGACTACCTGCTGGGGCAGGGGTTCACGGAGATACACACGCCCAAGATCGTGGCCAAGGGCGCGGAGGGCGGGGCCAATGTGTTCCGGCTGGACTATTTCAATAAGAAAGCAGAGCTGGGGCAGAGCCCCCAGTTCTACAAACAGATGATGGTGGGGGTCTATGGGCGTGTGTTCGAGGCCGCGCCGGTGTTCCGCGCCGAAAAGCACAACACCACCCGGCACCTGAACGAATATGTGAGCCTGGACTTCGAGATGGGCTTCATCGACAGTTTCACCGACGTGATGGACATGGAGACCGGGTTTTTGCAGTACATGCGGGCGCTTTTGGAGGCGGAGTACGCCCAGGAGCTTAGGCTGCTGGGGGTGGCGCTGCCCGACGTCTCGCGGATCCCCATGGTGCGTTTCGACGAGGCGAAGCGGCTGGTGAGCGAGAAGTATAGCCGCCCCATCCGGAACCCTTATGATTTGGAGCCGGAGGAGGAGCAGCTCATCGGGCGGTATTTTCAGGAAGAGCATGGCAGCGAGTTCGTGTTCGTGACCCATTACCCCACCAAGAAGAGGCCATTTTACGCCATGGACGACCCGGAGGACGCCCGGTTCACCTTAAGCTTCGACCTGCTTTTCAGGGGCCTGGAAGTGACCACCGGGGGCCAGAGGGTGCACGGCTACAGCGAGATCCTCCGGAAAGCACAGCTAAAGGGCCTGGACCCCGACGGGATGGGGGACTACCTGTCGATTTTCAAATACGGGATGCCGCCCCACGGCGGCCTGGGCCTGGGCCTGGAACGGCTGGCCATGCGGCTGCTGGACGAGACCAACGTGCGGGAGGCGGCGCTGTTCCCCAGGGACGTGAACCGGCTGGAACCGTAAGCACCCTGGGTTCGCATGCAAGGAGATGTACATGGGCAGGAATACATTGTCGGCCGGAACCGTAAGCACCCCGGGTATGCAAACGCCGGGAACGGTGGTGCAGGCAAGGAGAGCCGTATAGGAGGAACCGCATAGGAAGAGCCGCACAAAGAACTGGTAATAAGAACGGTGAAACAACTGCCGGAGGTTGATGAAGGTGGGTGCGGGTTGGTTGGATAAGGGCACAGAGAGGGCTTGGTATGGCGAACATCATATCGGATGAGACGATCGAATACGTCGGGATCCTGGCGAAGCTGGAACTCTCGGACGAGGAGAAAGAAGCGGCCAAACAGGACATGGGGAAGATGCTGGACTACTTCGACCAGCTGAACCGGCTGGACACCACCGGGGTGGAACCCATGTCCCACGTGTTCCCCGTACACAATGTGTTCCGGGAAGACATAGTGCAAAACGGCGACGACCGCGACGAGATCCTGGCCAATGCGCCCAAGAAAAAGAACGGTGCGTTCATGGTGCCAAAGACTGTGGAGTGAGGAGGGGCGTGCGGCGATCCAAGGGCGCGGCTGATGTGGGTTGCTTCGTCGCGAATCCCCTCGCAATGACGTCTGGGGTGGGTTGTTTCGTCGCGTAGCTGTGGATGGCGATGCGCTGGCATGATCGGCGCGGTGGACACGAAGAGGGAAGCATGGGCGAAAAGGGGAACGAAAGCATACTGCATCTGACGGCCCTGGAGTTGGGGAAAAGGATCAAGGCGAGGGAGATCGGCGTCGCAGAGGCGACACGGGCCTGCCTGGAACGCATACGGTCGGCGGACGGGGAGCTACGCAGTTTCATCACCGTGGACGAGGCGGGCGCGCTGGCGGCGGCCGACGCCGTTCAGGGGCGCATCGATGCAGGGGAGCTGACGCACCCCCTGGCAGGGGTGCCTGTGGCCATCAAGGACAATATCTGCGTAAAGGGGCTGCCTGCCACCTGCGCATCAAAGATACTCTGGAATTTCAAACCCACCTACCAGGCGCAGGCGGCGCAGAACCTGCTGGATATAGGCGCTGTGGTGCTGGGGAAGACCAACATGGACGAATTTGCCATGGGTTCCACCACGGAGACCAGCGCATTCGGGATCACGCGCAACCCCTGGAACCCGGATCGGGTGCCCGGGGGTTCTTCCGGGGGATCCTGTGCGGCGGTGTCGTCGGGGGAGGCTTTCTATGCGCTGGGTTCTGACACAGGGGGGTCCATCCGCCAGCCGTCGTCATTTTGCGGCGTGACGGGGATCAAGCCCACCTATGGGACGGTTTCCCGCTACGGGCTCATCGCATATGGGTCCTCATTGGACCAGATAGGGCCCATCGCGCGCAATGTGTCGGACTGCGTGGCGGCGTTGGAGGCCATCTCGTCCCACGACAAGAAGGACAGCACCTCCGTGGACAGGGAGGATTTGGATTTTTCATCGGCACTTGTGGACGACGTGGGCGGCCTGCGTATCGGCATCCCCGAGGATTACCTGGGGGAGGGGCTGGACCCGGAGGTGAAAAAGGCGGTGCTCGCGGCGGCGGACACATTGGAAAAAAAGGGCGCGAAAGTGGAGCGGTTTTCCCTTAGCCTGGTGGAGTATGCCATCCCCTGCTACTACACCATCGCCATGGCGGAGGCCAGCTCGAACCTCTCCCGGTTCGACGGGGTGAAGTACGGCTACCGCGCCGCGGACTATGACGGGCTGCACCAGATGTACAAAAAGAGCCGTTCCGAGGGGTTCGGGCCGGAGGTGAAGCGGCGCATCATGCTGGGTTCCTTCGTGCTCAGCTCCGGCTACTATGACGCCTATTACCTGAAGGCGCTGCGCACCAAGTCATTGGTGAAACAGGCATTTGACAGGGCGTTTGCGAAGTATGACGTGATACTGGGGCCGGTGGCCCCCACCACCGCGCCGGAGGTGGGCAAGAGCCTGTCAGACCCGCTTCAGATGTACCTAGGCGACATCTACACCATCGCGGTGAACCTGGCGGGGCTGCCCGCCATGAGCGTGCCATGCGGGAAAGACCCCGCGGGGATGCCCATCGGGCTGCACCTCATCGGGGACTGCTACAAGGAGCGCAACATCATACGCGCCGCATATGCATATGAGAGGACGAGGGCTGCGGAATTGCCGCCTGGATTCGCCGCGTAGGGGGTCAGCGTTGCACGAGCCAGCCCGGCTGCGGAATCGCCGCCTGGATTTGCCGCATAGGGGTCAGCGTTGCGCGAGCCAGCCCGGCTGCGGAATTGCCGCCCGGATTCGCCGCGTAGGGGGTCTGTATCGCATTTGACGGGAACGACATTGGGAGAAATCCATGAGCAAATCATACGAAACGGTCATCGGCCTGGAAGTCCATGTGGAGCTGGCCACCAAAACCAAGATATTTTGCGCATGTTCCACCGCATTCGGCGGGGCGCCCAACACCCACACGTGCCCGGTCTGCACCGGGATGCCGGGGTCATTGCCCGTGCTCAACCGCCAGGTGGTGGAGTATGCGCTGGCTGTGGGGCTGGCCACCAACTGTGGGATCAACCAGACGTGCAAGTTCGACCGCAAGAACTATTTCTACCCGGACAACCCGCAGAACTACCAGATTTCCCAGCTGTACCTGCCTATCTGCCATGACGGGTTCGTGGAGATCGAAACGGCGCAGGGCGGTACGAAAAAGGTGGGCATCCACGAGATCCATATGGAGGAGGATGCGGGGAAGCTGATACACGACGAATGGGAGGACTGCTCGCTGGTGGATTTCAACCGCAGCGGCGTGCCCCTCATCGAGATCGTGTCAGAGCCGGACATGCGCAGCGCCGACGAGGTGATGGCGTACCTGGACAAACTGCGGCTGATCATCCAGTACCTGGGGGCCTCCGACTGCAAGCTCCAGGAGGGGTCCATGCGCGCGGATGTGAACCTGTCCGTGCGCGAAGTGGGCGCGGCGAAGCTGGGCACCCGCACGGAGATGAAAAACCTGAACTCCTTCAAAGCCATCGCCCGGGCCATCGAGGGGGAGCGGCGCAGGCAGATCGAGCTGCTGGAAGAGGGGAAACCCGTCATACAGGAGACCCGGCGCTGGGATGACAACAAAGAATCCTCCTACGCCATGCGCTCCAAGGAGGACGCCCAGGACTACAGGTATTTCCCGGACCCGGACCTGACGCCGGTGGTGATATCCGACGAATGGCTGGAAGCGGTGCGCTCCCGCCAGCCGGAGCTGCGCACGGAGAAACTGGAACGCTACAAGACCCAGTATGCGATCCCCGAGTACGACGCATTGATCCTCACCGGGTCCAAGGCATTGTCCGATCTATTCGAAGAAACCGTGGCGCTGTGCCAAAAGCCCAAGGAAGTGTCAAACTGGCTCATGGTGGAGGCCATGCGGCTCCTGAAAGAAGCCGGCAAGGAGGCGGACGACCTGGTGGTCTCGGGGGCGGCGGGCGGTTCGTCAACTGCGCCGGCAGCGTCGGCCGGGGAGGCGGGCGCAGGGGACGGCGGCGGCGCGGCGGGCGGAGCGGGCGGCGGCACTGGCGCTGCAAAAGCTGCGCCGCAAACTACAAACAAGGATGCCGATAAAGGTGATGGCAGCGGCATGGCATCTGGTTCGGGCGGCGGCGCGGCGGGCGGTTCGGGCGGCGGTGAAATGACCGGCGGGGCGAAGCGGTTTAAGTTCTCCCCGGCGCACCTGGCGAAGCTCATCGAGCTGGTGGACCGGGGCGCCATCAACCGCACCGTGGCGAAGACGGTGTTCGAGGAGGTGTTTGCCTCAGACGTGGACCCGGAAGCCTATGTGGAAGCGCATGGGCTGGGGATGGTGACGGACACCGGCGCATTGCTAAAAACGGTGGATGAGGTCATCGCACAGAACCCGCAGTCCGTGGCGGACTACAAAGGCGGCAAGGAAAAGGCATTCGGGTTTTTGGTGGGGCAGACCATGCGCGCCATGAAAGGCAAGGCTGACCCGGCGGCGGTGAATGCGATGATAAAGGAAGCGCTGGGGAAGATGTGAAGCCCGGTGCTTTGGCCATAAGCGATGAAAGAAGAGGAAAGCCGGAGCGGCACCGGGGAACACCGGAGATCCGCAGGGAAAGCCGGAGCAGAAGCATGGAAAGCCGGAGCAGCGCCGGGGAACACAAGGTGGCTGTGTGCTTGGTTTGAGGGGTTGGGTAACGTTGGTCTGAGGGAGGGATGATGATGGAAAAAAATGTCAAGCCTTATGGGCAGCTGTCGGCGGCGGAGCTGTCCGCACTGTGCGGGGGGCTGCAAACCGAGTTCGAGGGCTGGAAGGGGAAGGCCCTGAAACTGGATATGTCCAGGGGCAAACCCGGCAAAGGCCAGCTGGACCTGTCCATGGGGATGCTGGATACGGTGGGTTCGGGCGGCCCGGTCGCCAGCGAAGACGGCACGGATACCCGCAATTATGGCGTATTGGACGGGATCCCCGAAGCCAAGGGGCTGTTTGCGGGGATGTTGGGGGTACCAGAAGCACAGGTCATAGTGTTCGGTTCTTCCAGCCTGAACGTGATGTATGACACGGTGGCGCGTTCCTTCACCCACGGCGTGATGGGGGCGGAGCCATGGTATCTGCAGGCGGCCAGGACGAAAGACCCTATAAAGTTCCTCTGCCCGGCGCCGGGGTATGACAGGCACTTCGCCATCACGGAGCATTTCGGCATCGGGATGGTGAACATCCCCATGACGGATGAGGGCCCCGACATGGACATGGTGGAGCGCCTGGTAAATTCCGACGAGGGCGTGAAAGGGATCTGGTGCGTCCCCAAGTATTCGAACCCCCTGGGGACTTCCTACAGCGACGAAACCGTGCGCAGGTTCGCCGCGCTTAGGCCGGCCGCAAAAGACTTCAGGATATATTGGGACAATGCGTACTGCGTCCACCACCTGTACCCGGAAGCGGACCGGCAAGACAGCGTCCTCGACATCATCGAAGCGTGCGCGAAAGCGGGAAACCCGGACTTGGTTTACGAATTCGCATCCACCTCAAAGCTGACGTTCCCGGGCGCCGGTGTGGCGGCCATGGCGGCTTCCCCTGCCAATATCGCAGACGTGAAGAACCATATGAAGTACCAGACCATTGGCAACGATAAGGTCAACCAGCTGCGCCAGGCAAAGTTCCTGGGGGACCCCGAAAACCTGGCGGCGCATATGCAGAAACATGCGGCCATCATCCGCCCCAAGTTCGAGGCGGTGCTGGACGCATTGGAAACACAGCTGGGTGGCCTGGGGATTGCGCGGTGGACGAAACCCAGGGGGGGGTATTTCATTTCATTTGAGGGCTTGCCCGGCACCGCCAAAGCCATAGTGGCGCGGTGCAAGGAGGCGGGGGTGGTGATGACCGGGGCCGGTGCGACCTACCCCTATGGGAAAGACCCGGATGACAGCAACATCCGCATCGCGCCCACATTCCCATCGCTGGGGGAGATAACCCAGGCGGCGCAGCTGTTCGCCCTGTGCGTGAAGCTGGTGAGCGCAGAGAAACTGCTGGGTGAGCGGGGATGAGGGCAGGATGAACCCTGCAGGGGCCGATGGGGCAGAAGCAACTCTGGGCGGGGTTAAGTCGCGTGGTGAGGGCAGAGAAAATCTGTGAGGAGCCGATGGGGGTAGCTGTATGAGAAAACGGGCATGTTTGATTTGTGCTTTGATGGTCATCGTCGCCGTGCTCGCATCCTGTGCGGTCGTGGATTTGGTGACATCCGTCAGGTCGGCAAGGACCCAAGAGGAAACACCTGCACAGAAAACGGCCAAGGCTACATCTTCATCGAAGAAGTCTGCGTCGAAAACAGAGACCACGGTGGCGGGTGCGCCAACAACGGGGGCGGCCACGGCAGAGGCGCCAACGGCAGAGGCGCCAACGGCAGAGGCGCCAACGGCAGAGGCGCCAACGGCAGAGGCGCCAACGGCAGAGGCGCCAACAACGGAGCCGGCAACGACAGAGGCGCCAACAACGGAGCCGGCAACGACAGAGTCGTGGTCGGTTGAAGAGCCGGGGCGCGATGATTCGTCTGCGGCCGAAACAGCCGGGGATGGCCGGTTCGATGCGGCTTACACTTCCGAGTACCCGTTCCCGGCGTTTTCCACCGTTGACATGGATGGGCAAACCGTAACGGAGGACATCTTTGAGGAGAAGCCCCTCACTTTCATCAACTATTGGGCCACATGGTGCGGGCCGTGCCGCAACGAGCTGCCTGAGTTTGACGCCATGGTGGAAAAATATGGCGACAAAGTGAGTTTCGTGACCATCATCGACGACGGCGCGGGCAACGCCGATGCGGCGGAACTGGTAGACCGTTACCTGTCGGGATACACCAACCTGCTGCCGACGGCGAGCTTGGTGGAACCCCTGCAGAGCGGCTACGTGCCCACGTCCATCTTCGTGGCCAGGGGGGGGAATATCGTGGTGTTTGACGGGGAATATGGGGGCGGGTACCAGCTGGTGGGTTCCTATGGGGACTACAGCGAGTTCATCGATGCAGCCCTGGGTATCGTGGGGGCACAGTGAAGTGCGGGAAACCCCGGTTTGAAAAGGACAGCCGCCCGCAAAGCGCCATATCAGTTGGGGAGGTGTTTCGGGAAGAAGGGGTTGACAATCGCCTGGTAGGTAAATGTGGGGGTTGTCGCAAGGCAACCGGGAGGGCATCGGGATGGCTGGCAGGAAACTGATGTGTGCCAGGGTGGCAGTGGGACTGTTTGCCGTTTCGTTCATCGCCGCAGGGGTTTGGCGGGGTGAGACGGTTTCGGTGCTGCGCAAGGCAGTGAATGTGTGCCTGGAATGCATAGGGCTGGGGTGACGAAAGACCGGCCCATCGTCACCGGGGGAGCACCCCGGTTTGGGGACATGTCATTGCCCTGGCGCAGAGCATGATGGGGCGACAGAGGGTGGATATGGGCAGGTTCTCGGCCTTTACCAAACGAAAACTGGTCCAATGCACGGCGGCTCTTTTGTCGAACGCAAACCTGCGGGGCTTCGCGACGGGGAGGATATACCAAGGCAAGGCGAAATGGATATGCGTCCCTGGGCTCAACTGCTATTCCTGCCCTGCGGCGGTGGGCGCCTGCCCTTTGGGCGCGCTGCAGACCATGCTGGCGGACCCGCAGTACAAAATGAGTTTCTATGTGCTGGGCATGCTTGCGGCGTTCGGGCTCGTGCTGGGGAGGGCCGTCTGCGGGTGGCTGTGCCCTTTCGGGCTGCTCCAGGAGTTGTGGCGGGGACTGTGGGTGCGGTGGGGCAAGCCGGTGAAGCGGATATGGGCCGGCAACCGCAGGGCGGCAGAAGCCGGTTCCATGGGAGTGGAAGGTGGACATGGCGCGGCGGTTGGGCCGGACAAGCACGAAGGCGCAGGCGATACCACCGGTTCAGGGAACGCAGGGGACATGGCCGGAGATAGGCGAACTTCGGGGGATAGGCCAGCCCGTGGCTTCGAGAAGCGGCTGCGCCATATCAAGTACATCTTTCTTGGGGTGTTTGTGGTCCTGATGCCCCTGTTCGCCGTCGATGCTTTCGGTTTCGGGGCGCCATATTTTTGCGAACTTATCTGCCCTGCGGGGATGTTGGAGGGGGCGCTGCCCATCCTTGTGAAAAACCCAGGTCTTTTCCGCCTGGCGGGGTGGGTGTTCTGGCTGAAAGCAGGCATCGTGGTGGTCTTCCTGGCCGGCGCAGCCATGAACACGAGGTTCTTCTGCAAATACCTGTGTCCCCTGGGGGCCATCTATGGGCTGTTCCACCGTATATCCCTGGTGCAGCTGCGCTTCGACGCTGTGAGCTGCGTCGGGTGCGGCACATGTGAAAAGGTGTGCCCCATGGACATCGACCCCCGAAAGCCTGAATGGCGAGGGGAGTGCATCCGATGCGGGAAGTGCGCGGGCCGCTGCCCCGGCGGGGCGCTGAGACTCACTCCATCGCATCCACTCCTGGAATCGTCTTGCGAACAAAACCATCATCGTATTGCTCCACCGACGAAACCTTGCGCAAAGTTGAGATGAATGTCGAATGCGCATTGCTTGGTTGGCAGAGCAATAGCATTCAATAGCTATCGATAGCATTACACACCAGAATCCTTGTGCCGTCAAGGCTGCCACTAAATTTGAAAAAACCTCTTGAAATATGGCGGCAAATGCGGTATACTGTTTGGCGTGGCTTGGGGTATTAGCTCAGCTGGGAGAGCGCGTGGTTCGCAATCACGAGGTCAGGGGTTCGATCCCCCTATGCTCCACGGGTTCAAGATGGCCGGAACTGTTGCCAGGCAACGGTTCCGGCTATTATTTGTGGCCGGGGTGTTCCCGCAACCAATCGCGACCTCGTCCGTCGCTCAAGGTGATGACAGACTGCTTTGGGATACATGACTGCCCAGAATATCATTGTAATGGCTTAGTGTTTACGGTATATTTTCTTAGACGGGGGGTGATGTGTCGATGGATGCGAGGATTCATAAACTGCTCCATGACGGCGAAGGGCTGACTGTCGAGTTCAAACGCTGCCATGATAAGCTGTCCAGGTCGGTCTTTGAAACCGTTTGCTCTTTTTCGAACCGTTACGGGGGAGATTTGTTAATTGGCGTCGAAGACGACGGCGTGGTCACGGGGGTGTCGCCGGAGGCAGTGAGGCAGTTGAAAAAGGACTTTGCAAATGCGCTCAATGATCCGCAGCAGTTCAGCCCAACCCTGTTTGTTGAGCTTGAAAACATCGAAATCGACGGGAAGGTCATCCTGTACTGCCATGTCCCGCTCACATCGCAGCTCCAGATGTACAACAGAAAAATATTCGACCGCAACGAAGACGGTGATTTTGATGTCACGAAGAACACGGAGCTGGCGGGGCTGATACTTGACAGGAAGCGCGGGGTGTCATCTGAAAGCAGGATCTATCCGCGCATTACCACCGATGATTTGTTGCTCGATGTGCTTATGCCGAAAGTTCGGAACATGGCGACCATGCGTATCGGCGACCATCCGTGGCTAAGCATGTCCGACATGGATATACTGAAAAGCGCGAGCCTGTACCAGACTTCGAGATGGGCGGAGACGACCGGCTTCACCCTGGCGGCCATCCTGCTTTTCGGGCGGGAGGAGGTCATCCGGTCAGTGGTTCCGGGATATGTGACGGACTGCATCCTGCGCCGGGATGACCTGGATCGGTATGACGACCGCCTCCGGGTGTCATGCAACTTGATCGAGGCGTTTGGCAAGATACTGGGGTTCATCAACAAGCACACCCTGGACAGGTTCTATCTGGAGGGGGCGCTGTCTATAAGCCCGCGCACAAAGATAGCACGGGAACTGGTGAGCAATATCCTGTCGCACCGCGAGTTCACCAGCACCGTTCCGGCAAAAGTCATCATCGAGCAAGACCGCATAGTGGCCGAAAACTGGTGCCTTCCGAAATCCCCGGGGAAACTGGAT
>JAISUG010000066.1 GCA_031272185.1 Lachnospiraceae bacterium | reverse complement strand
AGGCTGACGAATTCCACCCCTTTTGCCCGCAGTTGATCGGTGAGGGACAGCAGGTCTGCGGTGTTTCTCGCAAATCTGGATATGGACTCCACGACCACCGCATCCCCGGCCACCACAGTGTCCATCAGCTTCAGTAGCTGTGGCCGCTGCAGGTCTTTCCCGACAACTTTTCATGGAAAATGCACTCCAGGGGCACACCCAGCGCATCAGCGGCCCCAAACTGCCTTTCGCTGTTTTGATCCAATGTCGAAACCCTCACATAGAAATACTGCGCCATATGTTCCCCTCCTTGTGACCTTCATCACCAAGAAATCGGGTTCACCCACGTGTATGTGGTCCCCCGTTCCCCCTCCCAGTGTCCCCCATCGCCCAACAACCGCTCCGATACGTTCGCTTACAATTATGGCAAACAACGCTGGATGACGCACTTGAGGTCTTGCGCAAACGAGGGATAAAGGTTTGAGGAAATATCCGTGGAAAATGGATGCCGCAGTCAGGATGACGGGACGGTATCATAATGCGCCGCATCTATCGCAAATGATATAGATGCGGCGTATTATTCTTTTCGAAATCACAGTATTTGCGAAAAATCCGTATTTTTTGCATAATAAAGCACCGCTCCCCATCACAGGAAATACCCTACCCCGGATTCGAACACGCCCATGTCCTGGTCGCCGGTGATGTTTTTGGCGACGTGTTCGCCCCTGCGCTCCACGTGGGCCATCTTGCCGAAGATGCGCCCGTCGGGGCTGGTGATCCCCTCGACGGCCATGTAGGAGCCGTTGGGGTTCCACTCACCGTCCATGGTGGGCCGTCCGTCGCCGTCCACATAGCGCGTGGCCACCTGCCCGTTTGCGAACAGCCTGGCCAGCCAATCCCCGCCGGCCACGAACCGCCCCTCCCCATGAGATGCGGGGTTGCAGTAGACATGGCCGACGGTGGCCCTCTTCAGCCAGGGCGACAGGTCGGACACTACCTGGGTGTAGACCATCTTGGACACATGGCGTCCGATGGCGTTCATGGCCAACGTGGGCGCATCCTCCCCCTGGGGCACGACATCCCCGAAGGGCACCAGCCCCAGCTTGATGAGGGCCTGGAACCCGTTGCACACACCCAGGATCAGGCCGTCCCGCCGCTCCATCAGGTCGGACAATGCTTCTTTGAGCGCGGCGTTGCGGAAAGCTGTGGCGAAGAACTTCGCCGTGCCGTCCGGTTCGTCCCCTGCGGAGAAACCGCCGGGGAACATGACGATCTGCGCCTGGGCTATCTCCTCCCGGTAGCGCCCCACGCTCTCCCGGATCTGCGCCGCATCCTGGTTGGCGAACACCACGGCGTGGACGATGGCCCCCGCCCGCTGGAATGCTTTCGCACTGTCAAACTCACAGTTGGTTCCAGGAAACACCGGGATGAACACCCTGGGGCGGGCGATGGGGAAACCGGCATGTCCGGTGCGCGCCGCGGCAACCGACACCCCGGCATCCGGCGTCGCGGCGTCCGACACCCCGGCGTCCGGCATCCAGGCATCCGCGACCGTGCCGGTATCCTGCCGGCGCGGCGGCGCGGCAGGTGCGGGGGCAGATCCCTTCGTCCCGCTGCCGCCACCCGACATGCCCCGATACAGCACTTGCGGCAACGTCTCGCCGCCCGCACCGGCCACCGAGGGGAACACGCTTTCCAGCGGGCGTTTCCAGGCCTCCAACACTTCTTCCACAGATACGCGCACCGCGCCTCCATCGGATCCTTGCAGCACGAAAACCGGATCCGCGGTCACTTCGCCGATCACCCGGGCGCAGCCAGCTCCCCCGGCGATGAACTCCGCCGCCGCCTTTTCGTCCATTTCCAGCAGCACGTCCCCCCAGGCCGGGCTGTAAATTCGATCCTCATCCGCTCCGTCATACAGGCGAGCGCAATTCCCTGTAACAGTTCCTGACGCTTCCGGCGCTTCCACCCTTTGTGCCCCATCATACAGGCGAGCGCAATCCCCTTTCATCACGAACGCCGCATCATACGGTCGCCCCCCTTGTGCCGCATCATACGGGTGAGCGCCATCCCCTTTAACCGCTTCCGCCCCATCATACAGCCTCACGCCCAGCATATTGCCAAACGCCATCTTGCCGATGGCCTCCGCGACACCATAGCGCCCCAGTGCAAATGCGCTGCGGATCTTCCCCCCTTGGACGTATCGGTATATTTTCCCATATCGTTCCATCGCCGCACTGTACTGCGGCAGGTCATATTGATCCCGGGGGACCGAAACCAGCACCAGCCGGCTGCCGGGTGATTTGAACTCGGTGGAGACCATCTCACCGCCCTTGCCCATGCACACCGCAAAGGACACCAATGTGGGCGGCACATGGAGTTCCCGGCCCGCCTCGTCAAAGAAACTCCCCGACATGCTGTCTTTCCCGCCCACGCTGGCCAGCCCCAGCTTCATCTGCGCATCGTATGCACCCAGCAACGCTGACAGGGGCTCCCCCCACGTGGCGGGGTCCCCCGTCATGCGGCGGAAATATTCCTGGAATGTGAAATGCACCTTGCCCACGTCGCCCCCCGCCGCGGCGATCTTCGCCACGGAGTGGAGCACGCCGTATGCCGCCCCATGGTAGGGGCTCCATTGGGACAGCGCCGGGTCGAACCCATAGGACATCATGGTCACCGCGTCGGTCCTGCCCTGCACCAGTGGCAGTTTCGCCACCATGGTCTGGATCTCGGACAGCTGGTACCGCCCGCCGTAGGGCATCTGCACCGTCCCCGCACCGATGGAGGAGTCGAACATCTCCACCAGGCCTTTCTGGGAGCAGACATTCAGGTCGGAGAAGACGCCCAGGAACCGTTCCCTGGCCGCTTCAGCTGTGGCGGCATCGGTTCCGGCGGCATCGGTTCCGGCGGCATCGGTTTCCGTGCACCCGGTTTCACCGCTGCCTACCTGTGACCCGCCGGATGCGCCGGCTGTGGCGGCATCGGATGCGGTACCACGGTCGGCAAACGCGGCATCGCCACCCCGGAAATCCGCGGCCGCCGGCACACCCCCGCCCCCGAAAGGCCCTGCCGCCCTATCCGGGCTCCCCACGAACGCACGGCATGTCTGGTGTGCGCCATTGGTGTCCAGGAATGCCCGGGCGATGTCCACGATGGTCTTCCCCCGCCACTCCATGACCAGCCTGGGGGATGCGGTCACCTCGGCCACTTCCACCGCTTCCAGGTTTTCCTGGGCCGCATACCCCAGGAACTCATCCAATGACTCTGGCGCCACCACCACCGCCATCCGCTCCTGAGATTCGGAGATGGCCAGCTCCGTGCCGTCCAGGCCCGCATACTTCTTTGGCACGTTGTCCAGGTAGATATGCAGCCCGGGCGCCAGCTCACCCACCGCCACCGACACGCCGCCCGCGCCGAAGTCATTGCACTTCTTGATGAGCAGGCTGGCCTCCGGGCGGCTGAAAAGCCGCTGGATCTTGCGCTCCGTGGGCGCATTGCCCTTTTGCACCTCGGCGCCGCACACCTCGATGGACGACTTGGTGTGGGCTTTGGATGAACCCGTGGCGCCGCCGATGCCGTCCCGCCCGGTGCGCCCACCCAGGAGGATCACCTTGTCGCCGGGCGCGCAGGACGCCCGCACCACATGGCTGCGGGGCGCCGCACCCATCACCGCGCCGATTTCCATCCGCTTAGCCACATACCCAGGGTGGTAGATTTCCTTCACGTACCCGGTGGCCAGCCCGATCTGGTTGCCGTAGGAACTGTAGCCCTGGGCCGCCCCCTGCACGATCTTTCGCTGGGGCAGCTTGCCCTTGAGCGTGCCCGCCATGGGGCCGGTGGGGTCCGCAGCGCCTGTGATGCGCATTGCCTGGTACACATAGGTCCTGCCCGAGAGGGGGTCACGGATCGCACCCCCCAGGCACGTCGCCGCGCCGCCGAAAGGCTCGATCTCCGTGGGGTGGTTGTGGGTCTCGTTCTTGAAATTCACCAGCCACTCCTCGATGCGGGATGGGCGGGCGCCCGTCTCCCCATCACTGCCGGATGCCCCCATATAGGCGGCAGCGTAGCCGGAACCGGCTCCGCCATCACTGCCGGGCGCCCCCATGTCGGCGGCTGCGTGGCCGGAACCGGCTCCGCCATCACTGCCTGACATCCCCACGTCGGCGGCTGCGTGGCCGGAACCGGCTCCGTCATCACTGCCTGACATCCCCACGTCAGCGGCAGCGTAGCCGGAACCGGCTCCGCCGTCACTGCCTGACACCCCCACGTCAGCTGCTGCGTGGCCGGAACCGGCTCCGTCATCCTCCCACACCTCCACCGGCACCACGATGCTGCAGGCATTGATTTCCTCGGACTCCTCCAGGTCGGTGAGTTTCCCCTCCTGCTTTAGCTTGCGCATGGCGCACAGAGCCAGGTCCATGAGGCAGGGGTACCGGCCCGAACCGTTCGCCCCCCCCGATTCCGCTTCATGGGACGAATCCACGGCCTGCACGCCGGGACCAGCCCCCGCCCCCGCCGCATCCATTTCGACGCCCGACCCGGTAGGGAGACCCCCGTCCGTTTGGGCATCCATTTGGGCGTCCGCCTTCCCAGCCGTCCTTTTGCGCTCCACTTCCTCCCGGTCCGCCAGGTACCGCCTGTACGTCCCCTGGATCGCCTCCCGGTAATACCCCTCCCCGAACTCCACGCCCGTAAGCTCCGTCTGGAACGTGGTGTGCCGGCAGTGGTCCGACCAATATGTGTCCAGCACCCGGATCTCCGTCATGTAGGGGTTGCGCCCCTCACGGGAGAAATACCCCCGTATGTGCCTGAAATCATCCAATGTCATGGCCAGGTGCAGGGATTCGTACAGCTCGCCCAAATCCCCTTCGGGCATCCCGGCGAACCCTTCCAGGATCTCGATGTCGGCGGGCGCCTCGTACTCCGTTTCCAATGTGTCCGGCTTTTCCTCGCTTGCGCATCGGGAGTCCACAGGGTTGATGCAGTAGGACTTGATCCGCTCCCACTCCTCGTCGTCTTTCACCCCGGACACCACATAGGTGGTGCCGGAACGGATCAGCGGCTCCGCCGTCTCGTCCAGCAGCTGCACGCACTGGACCGCGGAGTCTGCCCGCTGGTCGAACTGCCCCGGCAGGTACTCCACAGTGAAGACGCGTTCCCCCGCCTCTATGGGGAATGTCCCCTCATACACCAAATCCAGGGGCGGTTCGGAGAAAATGGTATGGAGCGCCTCCTGATAAGTGGCCTCTGACAGGTTCTCGATGTCATACCTCACCAGCACACGCACCCTGCGCCCTGCACCCGATGGCAGGAAGCGCGCGAGCTCCCCCTGCAGCTCCTGCGCCCTCACCGCGAACGCTTCCCTCTTCTCCACGTATACCCTACGGATTTCCATTCGTGCCTCCTATTTAAAATTTGAACCCGCCCAGTGATTCCACGTTCAGCGCCGCGAGGCTCCACTCCAGCAGGGCGCGCACCTCATCCTCCGGCAGGTTCATTTTGGTCGCGATTTCCCCCACGGAGGGGTGCCGGTCCAGTTCCTGCGCGAGCTTCTGGGAGACGATTTCCAATACATTGGCTTTGGCCACCAGTTCCTCCTCGTCGGTCGCCCGTTGCCGCTCGGCGTCGGTAAGCGCGCCCAACGTGAGCCGTATCTCGGCCTCCACCGCCGCCAGGAAAGCCTCCGCATCCATGGGCGCTGGCGCCCGGTGGCACAGGTTCACCGCCGCCATCAGCGCCAGGTTCGCCTCCTGCACCAAGTCATCCCCGTGGATGCCCATCCCGGCAAACTCCCCCACGATCTCCGCCACCTTAGGCTGGCATCCCGCCACCACTCGCTCCCGGGCTTCCCGGACCGCAGCGGGCGCCGCTCCCCGGTGCAGTCCGTCATCCCGGCGCAGTCCGTCATCCCGCGGCAGTCCGTCATCCCGGTGCAGTCCGCCATCCGTCGCCCCTCCATCGCCGGGAAGCGCGCCTACCCCATCCAAACCATAGGTAATCGCATCCCCGGGCCCCGGCCGGCCGGCAGCCGCCCCGTTCTCATACAGGAACACCAGCAGCGCCTCCAATTCCCCCTCGGAAAATGGCAGCGACTGCCGCATCCCTTTCAAATACGCTTCGTACCCGTCATTGTTCATGTTCCATGTTCCTCCCAAAACTCCCCCAGCGCATCCCCCACGTCCCCGCATGTGACCACCCGGTATCGGTCCCACTCCCTGGGGAACAGGAACTGGTAGTCCCTGCGCAAAAACCGGTCGTCCAGCAGCAGGATCACGCCCACATCCTGGGCCGTGCGTATCACCCGCCCCGCTGCCTGCAGCACCTTGTTCATCCCCGGGTACTGGTAGGCATAGGCGAACCCGTCGCTGCCCTGCCCGGCGAAATACTCCTTGAGCACCTCCTGCTCCACGCAGACCTGGGGCAGGCCGGTACCCACCACCGCCACGCCGATGAGCCTGTCCCCGGCCAGGTCGATCCCCTCGGAGAACATCCCCCCCGTCACGCAAAAAGCGGCGAAAGAGTGGTCCCGCCCCTCGTCAAATGCCGCCAGGAACGCTTCCCTCTCCCCCTCGTCCATGCGCCGCCCCTGGGTGCGGATCTCGAGTTCCTGCCCCGTCCGGCCGGCCCTCCCCGCTCTCACACCCCCGGCAGCCGCTGCCGCTGCTTCCATCTCATCCCCGCCTTTGTTGTCTGCACCGTCTGCGGCATCGGACATCATCCCATACACATTTTCCATATATTGGTACGACGGGAAAAACACCATGTAATTCCCGGTTTTCGCCCGCATCATTGCCGTGATATACGCCGCCACCCGCCTATAGGACTCAGCGCCCCTCCGTTTGTATGTGGAGCTCACGTCCCGGGCGACGAAAAGCGCGCGGTTCCCCTTGGGGAATGGGCTGTCCACATACACCGCATAGTCCTTGCGCCCCTTGCCCAGCAGTTCCCGGTAGTACACCATCGGCAGGAACGTCGCGGAAAAAAGCACCGTCCCCTGGCTTTGCTCCAGGCACTCCTCTATGCGGTTGGATGGGTTGATGCAGAACACCCGCACCGCGAATGAACCGTCCTCCCGCACATATGAGTACACCCTGTACCCATCATCCTTTTGCGCATAGCGCTCGATGAAGTTCGTCATGTCAAAATAAAACGTCAGCGCATCGTCACGCCCCTCGAACTCATGGTGCTCGTCCAGGTACTCCTCCAGTTCCCCCGTCATGTTGATGAGCGCCATGACCAGCGGGGAGATGTCCGCCGGCAGCGAGTACCCGCCATGCCTTTTGGTTCCGGCGGGCGCACCCGGATCCACCCGTACCTCCGCGTCCACGGCTATGTTCACCCAGGCGAGGCCGTCAGACGCGCTTTCGCCGTCTTGGCCATGTCGCCCGCCGCCATCCGCACCCAGACGCCCGTCGCCGTCCGCGCCCTGATGCCCGCCGCCATCCGCACCCTGGCGCCCGCCGCCCTCTGTGCCCTGATGCCCTCCGCCCTCGTGCGCCCGCTTGTACCCCAGCAGCAGGTCGTTGACCTTCTTCAGATGGCCGGAGATCTTCTTGCTCCTGTTCATGAACAATCGCCTGAACTCCAGGATTTCTTCCTTCACCACCTGGGCGCTGTACATCTCCCTGACACGCCCCAGCAGATTGTGCGCCTCGTCCACCAGGAAGAGGTAGCCCCCACCCACCCCGTCCCCGAAGTAGCGCCCCAGCCGCACCCTGGGGTGGAACACGTAGTTGTAGTCGCAGATGATTCCATCCACCCAGTTCGTCAGGTCCAGGCACAGCTCAAAAGGGCACACGGAAAATGCCTCCGCGACTGCCAGCACCGTCTCCCTTGTGATGGCGATCTCCCTCCCGATGCATGCGAACACCGCATCGTTCACCCTGTCGAAATGCCCTTTCGCCCTGGGACAGGCGTCCGGGTTGCAGTCCGGTTTGCCCAGCACGCAGAGCTTTTCCTTGGCGGTGACGGTGACGCTGGAAAAATGCAGCCCCCGCCCCCGCAGTATATTCAGCGCATCCTGCGCCGCCTGCCGGGTGATGGTGCGCGCCGTCAGGTAAAACAGCTTCTCCCCCTTGCCCAGCCCCATGGCCTTAAGCGCAGGGAATATGACGGACAATGTCTTTCCGATGCCGGTGGGCGCCTGTATGAACAGCCGCTTCCCCCGGTCGATGGTGCGGTACACGTCAACCGCGAGCTTTTTCTGCCCCTGCCGGTATGGGAAAGGGAACTCCATGAGGCCGATGGTGGCGTCCCGCCGTTCCCGGTGCTCCCGCTCGAAAGTGGCCCAACGCACATACTGTGCCACCAGCCACGAAAACCATTCATCCAGCTCCCCAGCCCCCGCCACCGTGACGAAACGTTTGCACTCCTCCGTCTCCAGGTGGCAGTATGTTACCTGCAGTGCCACCCTCTCCAGCCCGTCCCGCACGCAGAGCATGTGCCCATAGCACTTCGCCTGGGCCAGGTGCATGGGCACAGGCGCCTCGATGGCGTCCAGGGGCCTGTACACCCCCTTGATCTCATCAATGAGCGCCTCCGGCTTAGTCTCATCCACCTGCGCCTTCGGTCGTATTTCGTCAGGCATCCCTGACCGTATTCCTACTCCCCTTGCGTCATCGCCCCCACTCTCTGCAACGGTCACATACTCCGTTTCCTCGCCAGTGCCACCGGCTACCGGCATCCCCTCACCGCCATCCCATCGCACCGCCCCATCGGCCGCTCCTGCGACGGCCTTCTCGCTCACCTCATCAGGCGCCCATCGCACCGCCCCATCGGCCGCCCGACAAGCGGTATCCTCGCTCGCTTCGGCGGGCGCCCACCGGATCGCCCCCCCGCAGGCCCTGGCTACGGCATCCTCCCCCGTCACCACCCCGTCGGCGCGCCCTTCCACGGTGATGGAAAACGCGCCCGCATCCGTGCTGCAGCGCAGGAACACCTCGCTCCGGTACCCATCCCCCATCCGCCTCTGGATCATACGGTGGATGCGGCTCCCGGCGGACATGGCGTCCATCGTGGCCCCGGAGAGCCGCCGGTTGTCCAGGTCCCCCGCCCGGAGGATGAACTCTATGAGATTGCGCACGGAAACCCTGATATTCGGTACCATCAACCCCCATCCCCCGGCATACCGGCAAAACCCCGGCGATAGTATTCTCCACCAACCAAACAATGCACGTTCGACATTAGTCTGAGCTTTGCACAAGTTCTGGTCGGCGGAGCCATAATCACATTTTCAGGCGGCCTGTCATTGCGTATCATCAGACCGCACAAAACAGGCCACGAACACCAAGATTTTATCAGACGATGGCAAAAGGGTCAAGATAAATAGTCACCAAACACGCCAATACAGCATTTTACATCCCTACTCCCGGCACGTCCTCCGGTTCCAGGGTCATCAGCTCTTCGTCCGTTATGTCCGTGTCGTCTGACAGGCGGTTCGCCTGGTTGACGATGGCCGCCTCGATTTCCTGCAATTCGTCCGGGTCATAGTCCGGGAAGTGGATGCGACCCGCCGGTTTCAGCGCATACACCGATTGGACTTTCATATAAACCCCCATTTCGCCGCTGACGCCGGCGGCACAAATAGTGGTGAAAACTGCGATGTTTGCACACGATATCACCCGGAAACACCATGGTCGTACATTTCCGAAAACGATATCAGCCGGATGTTTTCCCCGGCCCGTTTTCTGGCGGCATCGGTAAATCCTGACTTGGAAAAGAGCCAATACTGTTTCTGAGAAAAACGGAATATGGAAGACTTCTCCATCAATATGTCGATCACGCTTTCGGGCATTTGCTCGTTTCTCCACTTGCATTCGCAGAAAATAGCCCCATCATCGTCGACGCCCGCCGCAATCAAGTCGATTTCCTGCTCGCTTTTCATGATGGCATGATTCCCCCACCACCTGCCGATGTCAGACACATCGAAAGGCAGCTGCGACTTCCAAAGGTATTCCTTGCAGATCTGCTCAAAAACCTCCCCCATGAAATCCGGCAATTGCTTCTCGATGGCGCCATATACTTTGGCGCCCTGCCCCAAAGTGATCTGGGTGAGGTGACGGTATACGAACCGATACCAAAAGCGGAACATGCCATCGCATAGACGATAGATGCTTCTTCTTGAGTTGAGGCTGTCCAGTATAGGGGTTTCTCTTTTGACGATCCCCAAATCTGACAAGTTTTTCAGGTACTTGGCACAGGTGCCGCTGTCAATGTGCGTCTTGGTCTCGATTTCGTTGATCTTGCTGCTCCCTGTTGCAACCGCCGTGATGATGGCATTGTACTGGGCAGGTTCGCGCAGTTCCTGCTTCAGCAGGTTCGCCGGTTCTTCGAAAAGCAAAGCATTGGGGTCAAGGAAATGATGGATAATGCCCTCCCTCAAATCACCGCCGCGCGAAAACAGCAGCAAGTATTTCGCCATGCCACCGGTTATCCCATAGACGACGGCGGCATCCTCCGGGGACAAATGCGGAACAAACAACCTGCTTTCGTCAAAATCAAAGGGCAGCAGCTTGATTTGCCCGGTCCTTCGCCCGTAAAGTGGGCTTTCATAACCCATCACCTGCTGTTCCATGAATGACATGGAGGAACCGCACAATATGATGAAAATATCTGTATTGCTCAAACGGTGGTCGATCTCCACCTGCAGCAAACTGGAGATCCCGGAAAAACTTTTGGCCAGGTATGGATACTCATCTATCACCAGGACCAAATGTTCCTGCCCCGCAAGTGCAAAGATCTGTTGGAACAATTCTTCAAAGCTGCCGAAAGATGCGTCTGTTTCGATACCCTGGGCCTGAAAAAAAGCAGAGGAAAAACGCGCCAGGTTGGATTCTTTCGTGTCATCGATCCCAGTAAAAAAAATGGTTTTCTTGTCTTTGACAAATTCTTTGACCAATTCCGTCTTGCCCACACGGCGCCGCCCGTATATACAAAAAAAAGCGAACCTACCCAGTCGGTACTGGGTATCCAGCGTCCGCAGCTCCCTTTCCCTGCCGATAAACATAACCACTCCGCCTTTCCATTGGAAACATCACAGCCCATCATGAGTCCATTATAGTATGCGTCAAGCAGTATGTCAAGCATTTACTGCATCATGATTCAGTGAATCACGATTCAGTGAATTACGATTCAGTAAACCACGATTCAGCAAATCACGATTCAGCAAATCACGTTGCAAGAAATCACGATTCCATGCATCACGGTTCTGCATATCACGGTTCTGCATATCACGGTTCCGCAAATCACTGCTCCGCAAATCACGGCTCCGCAAATCACGGTTCTGTGAATCACGGTTCAACAAATGAAAAATCCCCGGCATCACAGCTGGGGACGAAGCAGGAGAAGAGGGGCTCGAACCCCCATTTGCGGTTTTGGAGACCGCTGCTCTACCGTTGAACTATTCTCCTGTGGCCGGGGGCTGCCTCAAAGGCAACCCCGCGGCTCTGGAAGGGCGGGCCTATTCGGCGGCGAAGCCCGCCGCTCCCAAGGAAGTATAATATCACACCCCCGCAAAGGTGTCAACCATTTTCCGAACGAATTTCGCGCGGCCCGACACATGGTGTTACAGGTCACTCCCTATCCATCCGATGAGCCGCCCCAGCGCACATTAAGCGTGACAATCCAAACAGGCATCTTACGCCGTCCCTTGAGCCTTGGTGAGGCGGAAGTACATGCTGAACTTGGCCCTTGCGTTCACGCTGGTGTTGGGCGCGCCGGGGTTTACCTGGCGCAGGTAGTCCTTTTTGTCCTGTGCCGGAGCCCCGCCCGGGAAGTTCTCGTCCCCGTAGTGGTCCATGAACCCCCGGCCCGCAAGCCCCGCAAAGGAGAACTCCCCGCTCTGGCCCACCCCCAGGGTGCCCAGCGTCAGGGCATTGGCCCCCAGCTGGGTGTAATCGCACAGTGACGTGAGCGGCAGCAGGCCGAATGGGTTGGGCTGGAAGTTCCCGAAATCCCCCGTGCCGCGGATCCCCAGGTACACATCGGTGTCCATGGTGGTGGCGCCCATCACGTCATAGGGTTCGTTCACCAGCCTCATGTCCGGGTATGCCCCGGTGTCCACCTGGGCGCTCGCGTTGTCGTTGACGAACCCGATGAGCTCCACCTTGACGCTGGACTGGCCGTTGTTGGTCATCTTGAACGTGGGCTCCACCAGGTTCACGTCCGCAGCCGCGTCAGCCTCCACTTGGGGGGTGTTCACGCCGGCCTGGGGGATGGCTTTCGGTTCGCAGTAGTTCGAATCGTCCGCCTTGGCCTTGAATACGATGAAATACTCCTGGGGTATGGACACGTCGAATACCTGCCAGTTCTGCAGCTCCAGCACCGTGTCGTCGATGGCGCGTTCCACCAGGAAGAACGTGTCCGGTACGGTGTCGCCCAATATATAGATGCCGTGCTGGGCGTCCACGCCGTGGGCGACGTTGTAGCGCACCACCGCGCGCCCGGCGTAGGGGTTCTCGATCTCCACCTGCACCCTGGGCGTCAGGTCTGCGTCCAGGGAACCAGTCTCGATGACCCTGTCCCCGCACATCACGCCTGTATCCACTTCGTGCCCGCCCACCAGGTAAATGTCCTGCACGGACCCCTGGGTGGAGTCGATGGAATACAGGGAATCCACGTAGAGTTTCCCGTCTTGGAAGACTCCCGAGCCCCTCCCGGGGATGGGGGATGCAGCGTCGAAGGCGTTTTCCATGATGCACCCGGTGGCGCCGACATTCACATCCCCCTCGCACAGGACCCCGGCCACCATCTCGCTGTGGTTGCTGATGCCCGCGCCGATGGAGGCTGTGTTGAAAGCCACCGTCCCGTCGCAGCCAAATGTGCCGGTGCCGGCATTGTACACACCGCCGCCCTCCGTGGCTTCATTGGCCATGATCGTCGTGGCGTCTTCCAATGTCACTGCGCCGCGGTTGTGGATGCCGCCGCCGGATTTCTGTGCGATGTTGCCTTGGAAGACCGTCGTGTCCTTCACATCCATCTTCGCGCCGGCCTGGAGGTAGGCGCCCGCGCCACGGTCGCTTTCGTTCCCCTCCACCACCGCCCTGGTCAGCGTGGCCTCTGAATCCGTGGCCAGGAACACCCCGCCGCCGTTCGTCGCCTCGTTTTTCACTATCTTCGAGCCGATGCCCAGCGACAGGTTGCCGCCGCTGTAGATGCCGCCGCCGTCGCCCTGGGTGGCTTTGTTGAGCTCCAGCCATGTGTCCGCCATGGCCCCTGCGCTGTTTTTGTCCAGGTACACCCCGCCGCCGGACTGCGCCGTGTTCTGCAGCACCCTTGCGCCATCCATGTAGATGCTGCATGGCGGTGTGGCGGAGGAGCCGGCCCCGGCGGGAGAACCTGCCACGTAGATGCCGCCGCCTTCTTTTGCCGTGTTGCCCTGTATCATGTTCCGGCCGTTGCCGTTTTCATTGGATATCCTCGCCGCGCCGGCGCAGCAGATGGCGCCGCCTTGACGGCCCTGGCTGCCCTGGGATGCCTGGGCAGGGTCATACTCGTTGCAGTTGTCCCGGAGCGTCACGCCACCCAAGAGGTTCAGGTCGCCGGGTTCCCCCATCTGCATGTCGGGGGTGTCGCCGGCCACCTGGTCCACCAAGATCAGCGGCGCCAGCGCGGCAGGCATGCGCCCGATCACCTGGGTGTCCTCGGCGTCCAGCCGCAAAGTGTCAACCGGCTCCGGGCCGTTGCCAAGGTCTTGGTAGAAAGTGACGCTGTGCACCTCCCCCTGCCGCTCCTCGTGATGCCCATCAATGGTAATGTTTTCCAGATACAGGCTGCCCGACGCAGTCACATGGAACAGCACGCCCTGGAAATCCGGCACGTCGAACCGCTCATGGTAACCCGCCCCCAGCGAAGCATCTCCGGATGTGGGCTTGGCAAACCGGCGGATTTCCACCGGCTTCACCAGTTTGTTGCCGTTCACGTCCGCGAGCGGCGCCCCGTCCTCGGTGCCCACGGGCCATACCCTGGGCAGCCTGATGATCTTGTCCGGGTCCTCGGCCAATACATGGGCCAAAACCCCTTCCAGCTCCCCTGCGGTGCCGTCATAGTATACGAAGCTCTCCCGGTTCGGGTACGAACACGCCACATCCGACGGGTACCCTTTCAGGGTGATGGGCCGGTCGATGTCCACGGTGCCGCACACATAAAGGATGTGGCCCCCCGTCTCTTTCAGTATCTCGAATGCCCGCCGCAGTGTCTTCACCGGCTCTTTGGGGTTGCTGCCCCGCCCAGGCGCATCCGGGCTGTAGGCGATGGCCGGCAGGCCCGGCGGCATGTTGGCGTACTCCGGCAGCGAGCGCAGGTCGTCGGGCAGCTGCCCGTCCACATACACCACGCAGGGCTTCGCCTTCCCTTGGGTCACGAGGTCCAGCTGCCTGAAAAGGAAGTTGCGGCTGGCCATGACGGTGTAGGACTGCCCCTGGCCGATGTCAGGCGTCACGACGCTAAACGCCCCGGTGTACCTGTCGGAGATCAGCCGGTAGTCGTCGGAGTTGTAGTCCGTGGTGTCGTCCACCACGCCCTTGAAAATGTGGATCGATGAGTCCGGCGTGCTGGTACCCGTCATGGCCTCGCCCAGCTCCCCGCTGTAGGGGGCGACCGCCAGGTCCAGCACGCCCGCGCTGATGGCGCGGATGGTATTGAACCGGTACAGGAAATCCCCGTTCCCGTCGGGGTGGTCCGGGTGGCCCACCGGGATGTCGCCGGTGTAGTGGGCGGACATGATATAGAGTCCCGCCCCGTCGTCCGTCCCCTGCGCCAGGTTGCCGTAGAACTTCACCGCCTGGGTGTCATCGGGCGCATTCTCCCAGTGCACGTTGGGGCGGTCCGGGAATTCCGGCGGCTCCGGCACTTTGGGCAGTCTCGTCCAGTAATTGACCTGGTTCGCGATCAACCCGAAATACCCCGTGACGCCATATTCGATCAGCCGCCCCTTGGCGCTGGCCAAAACAAAAGACCTGGGCTGCTCGATGGTCATGACGGCGTCAGCATTCATCATACGGAACACCGACCGGCAGGCGCGCTGGTTCGTTTCCCCCGCGTACTCCCGTATCTGTACGGAAAATGTGGTGTCGTAGTTCTGGGCGATCCCGCCGTAGCTGCGGATCCCCTCGCTGTCCGGGTGGCTGTTGCGCAGGACGCACTCGAAGGTAGACCCGGGGTCGTACACGTGGAGCGCGTCCATGCCGCCATTGGCCGAGAGCCGCCCCCCCAGCTCGATGCACGGGTAGGCCAGAGCGAACCTGCCCTTCGTCTGGCGGATGGTGAATTTCCCCCCTTGGAGCACGTCAAAACCCAGCTGGCGCACCAGCGCCCTGGGGACGTCCGGCATGTCGGAGATGTCGCCGGTCTGGATGAAATCCACTTCCCCGCCCAAGATATTCCAGAACCCTTTGTTGTAGCCCTCCTTGCTGTCGCCGATGAGGGCCCACACCTCCTGCTGGTCCGCAGGCAGGCCCGACGTGTCCTTGGGGTAGATGCCCACGTCGTTCTGGTATATGAACAGCGCGCCCTTGCGTATGAGGGCCGTGCCCACCAGGGGGAACCCCGGGTACTCGTCCGCCGTGGGCGTCCCCATGATATGCACGTGCATCTGTGCGTCTTCGCCCATGTAGAACTCGCCGACCTCCGCATCGAATGCGTTGTCCGTGAACCCCGCGTACCCTATGAAGCGGAAATGCGCCCCCCCTTCCAGTATCATGTCCAGGTTGGACCAGTCCACCTCGTCGTTGCCATGGCTGGTGGCATTGGTGTCCATATACGTCAGGGAGGTGTGCTGCGCCACCACCGTGACCCGGCTGTTTTCCCTGAAGATCATCACATAGTTGCCGCCCATGCCGTAGGAACCGCCGTCCCCGAAATAGTCGCCCGTGGGGAATGCGCCGTTTGCGGTCACAGGCACATCCCCGGTGGAGGGGCTGCCCCCGGAAGTCCCGCCCGGGTCTTCCTTGCCCAGGGGCGTGATGCCCACGGCGCCGGTGCCCGTGCCCGAACCCCCCGGCCCGGCAATGCCCAAGCCCAGCAATGCGGCGCTCACGGCATCGGCGCCGGCGTCCCCGCTGCCCGCTGCGGAAACTGCATCCCCTAAACCGGTGGGGCTATCGCTATGGTGCACCACCGTGACGCCCCTCTCGGCGGGGCTGCCCACCGTGACGCCCATGGCAGCCGGGCTTCCCGCGGCAGAGCCGCCGGTGGTACTGCCCGCAGCAGCACCGTCGGCACCGGCCAATCCATCCGATGCGCCATCCCCAGGCTGCCCCGAGGCGGATATGCCATCACCGGTGGCCGGTTCTTTGGCCGCGTCCTCCTGTGCCGCAGCGCCGGAAACAAGCGCCGGGGCTTTGCCCGCAGCCGCCAGGGGCTCGACGGGGACGGCGGGCACTGCCGGCTCGCTCCCGTCCAGCTCGTCCACCCCCGTCGCGGCGCCGGTGGTGGCGTTCGCATCCCCGATATACGTATCCATCGTGGGGGTGAAGGAGAACGCATGGAACTTCTTCGTGGTGTCGCAGGTGTCGAAATGGACGTTGAAAAACCCCTCGAACTCCGCCCGGCACAGCTGCGCCACTTCCTGCTTCGCGCCGAACCCCCCGTGGGTGTCCCCGGCGGAGCCCTTGTCCGGGCCCGCCATGGTGATGTTCACATTTTCAAAGATGGCGCGTCCGTTTACATTGTATACCATCTGGGGCCCGGTGAAGCACAGGTTGCGGTAGCACAGGGCATTCTCGCACGCCGCCCACTGGGCGGGGGTGAAACCGCCCGTCGGGCCGGTGCCCACCGCGCCGCCGCCGCCGGTGCCCGAACCCGCCGGGCCGTCGTCGTCGTCATCGTCGTCCGAAGACGTGATGTCAAAAGCCGCGCCGGTGCCATCCGGCGACACCCAGACCAAACCCTCGGCCGCCTGGCCGATGGTGTTCATGTTGCGCAGCGTGATCCTGTCGAATGGGTGGGTGACCCGGATGGACCAGAAACGCCCATCGGTGTTTTGCACGCCGTTGTTGTACCCGGAGGAACCCACGCCGTGGAAGTCCGGGTCCTGGTAGAGGTACTTCGCCCCCGCCACCTCCATGTCCAAAGACAGGATCTCCCCATCCGGCCCGTAGGTGGCATTGGGGATGCCGTCGCCGTCCAGGTCGTCGTCCAAGTCGTCCGGGACGCCGTCGCCGTCATAGTCGCCGATGCCCTTGGAGGGCCATACGCCGTCGATGGTGATGTCCTTGATGCCCTCCGCCAGGTCGCACCCGCCTGAGGTGTCGCCCCGGTTCCCTATGCCGCCGGGGATCATGATGTCCGCCATGAGGTACACGGTGTAACCCTCGTAGACACTGTGCGTCAGCACGTCCTTGAGCCCCGGGCAGGTGTCAGGCCGGTCCGGGTCCGCGGGCGGCGCTACGGTGGGGTCAAGGTCCCAGTCCCAGTTCACCATCGCCCCGGTGCCGTCGTCCGCCTGGGGCGTGTGCTTCCATACATATACCCACACCTCGTCGCCCGTGGAGCGCCCCAGGGGGGAACGCAGGGCCCTGGAGGGCGTGGCGGCGCCGGTCCCGGCCATCTTGTCTGCGCCGGGGCCCAAAAGCACAGGGCCTTCGGCCTCCCCGTCCTCACCGGGCGTGGCCTCGCTGGGTGTGGCGTCGTCAGACAGTGCCTGTCCGCCACCGCCCGCATCCTGGGCCGTCCCGGGTTCGCCCGCCGCCCCGTCTCCAACGCCTACATTGTACTCATGTTCGCCGTCGATGCCCGGCACAGGCACGGCCCCGCCGAACCCAGGCCCCTCGCCGGGCCCGGGGCCGTCACTAGACTCGGGGCCGTCATTAGGCCCCATCTCCCCGCCGCCTGATCCATCCGCGGCATCGCCGCTTCCGTTTCCGTCCCCTGCGCCCGTTCCGTCATCTATGTATGTGCCATCCGGGTTTTGGCCTGCCCCGCCGCCATCGGCCCCGTTCCCGTTTCCGTCATCGGTTCCGTCCCCGGCCCCCCCGGTGCCTATACCGGAGCTGCCGGCCTGGGATGACGTGGCTACGCCCGGACCGTCCGGGCTGCCGGGGCCATTCTCCCCGAATGCCGCGAATACCGCAAACAGCAAAACGCAGGACAGTGCCAGCAGCCCCAGCGCCCTCGTGGTGAGGATCCGTGGCCAGCCGCCATCCCGCATGATCGCCCTTTTCTTGTTTTGGAGTTTATTCAAACGTTTCATTTTGCAGATGGATTTCCACCAAAATGCAAACCTTTCCCCCTTCCTGTTTGTTGTGGGAAGACCCGGTGCTTCCCCAAGTCCCGCCCCCGCCGCCACACAAATGTCGTATATCAATGACTTCGGTGGCGGCGGCGGGGCTGCCGTAATAACACAATGGGCCAGAGGCGTACGAAAAACCGCAAACCCCCTCTCGGCGGTTCACATGTTCTTGGGTGCATTCATACCCGCAAGCGCAAAACTTCCCGTACCTGCCTGCGGGCATAACTTCATCCGACTATCACTGGCATAGGTGTCGTAAGATGGCGGGGCCGGTCACGTGCCCCTCCGGACAAACGCTACACAACAGAAGGCTGCAGAACGCAGAAACACGATGTATGTCGAATCGTCGCCAGATAACCCTAAACTCTATGGAAATTTGAATTTGTTCTTAAATGACTTGGTTACAGTATAGCCTTTTCCAGCGCATAAGTCAAGGAGGTTCGTGCCAGATTAATAGAACATTAAGGATTCATTCATTTTCCAATTTCCATGGCAAATTCCAAGGCAATTTCCAATGCTTCCCCTGGTTTCCCGCCCTGAACCCATCATTCCACGGGTTTGCAAAAAATTGCCAAAGGTGATTTTTCATCCCCTGTGATCCGATAAATCCGGGCGGCACATCCCAGTGCCAAAATTCGACAAACGTGACATTTTGTCTTCTGCCAAACCGGCACGCCGGGGTGGGGCGGCCATTCTCACGCCAAACACAAAAAGGGCGGGCAAGAGATGCCGCCCGGACAGGGGGCCGAACAAACATGCGCATGGTTTGGCGGGTGTTGCACTACTTTATCCGCCCGGACAAAGGGCCGAAGGACACGTCGATGTGGCGCTCCACCCTGGAAGTCACCAGGCCGTCGTGGGAATACACCGCCTTGGAGCGCGACACCCCCCAGAACCCCAGGTTGTAGGCCCCGGTCTGGTCTTTGAAAGTGGTCACGTCAATGACATTGCCTTTCCTGTCAAACGTGGTGGTGCGGCCTTCGCCCCTGGTGATGTCAAATGCCGGTATCTGCCCCTTGATGCTGGGGATGTTGGAGAGCAGTTTCGAACCCGAGACCCTGCCGATGCCCGAAGCGGCGTCCACGGCCATGGATTCCCGCAGGGTCGTCAGGTTGTTCCAGCCGCTGACCGCCAGGTCCGGGATCCCGTCCAGGATGATGGAGGTGCGGTGGGTGACGGTCTCGCTGGTGACGCCCGTGGCCGGGTCCCAGCCATGGAGGATCTCCGTGCCCAGGCCGCCGTACCCCGCCACCAGCTTGGAACCCTCCACGCCGAATTTGACATAGGCCATCCCCGGCAGCAGGGGCAGCGTGAGGTAGGCATCCTCTCCCCAGGTCTCCTTTTGCTTCACTTCCCGCTGCTGCTGCTCCACCACCTTCTGCAGGATCTCGGCCCGCTCCTTGGCCTCCTGCCTGGCCTCCACCCCTTGGAGCGCCTGCTGCAGCTGCCCCCGCAGGCGGTTGGCCTCGATGCGGTAGTGGTTCACGGTCTCCCATTCATAGGAAACCATGTCCAACGGGTTCACGAACGCCTGCATGTTGATCTGGTGGAGCGCCGGGTATTCGTAGCGTTTCCCGGACACGTACCCCAGCATGGCATTGAGCTTCAGCCAATACTCCTCCAGGAGCGGCCGCATCAGGTCCTCGTATACCCGGTCCGTGGCGAAAGCCTTGTTCACCAGCAGCTGCTGCCAGAGGGGGTGCAGCTCGTCATACATGGCTATCTTCAGCTCCAGCTCCCGGATGGGCATGTACTCGATGAGGGCCAGCAACTCTTCCGACCTCTTTTTGACCTCCGCCGTCCAGGCCGCCTCGTCCGTCCCGCCGCCCCCGGTGATCACCGACGCCATCGGGTCCACGACGCCCATGACGAACAGCTCGTCGGAGAGCTTCTGCGCCTTCGCTTCCAGCTCGTCCATCTCATCCCGGATGGCCTGTTCCAGCTCCCTGTAGCGTCTGTCAAATGCGTCGTTGAGGGTGTTGATCTCCGTGGCGTAGGGCATGAGGCGGTCCCTGTGGGGGTTGTACTCCAGCACGTCCTCCACGCTCTCCCCGCCTAACCCTCTGTAGGAATCCACCTTCATGTACTCGGCGGCCTGCTTGATAAGGAACTCATAATACGCGCTCAAAAACATGATGCAGAACCCCTGGCGCGCATTGCCGTCGTACATCGGGTAGAACGTGGAATTCATGTAAGGCGTGAACTCGGCGTCGATTTCGCTTTTGATGGCGATCATGGTCGCCTCCCAGCTCTCCCCCTCCGTGAGGCACCCCGCCACGCCTACCGGGAACGGCACGGATATCTGGTTTTCGGGGACATCCCGCCCGTCAGGCACGCACCCCGCAGCCACCGCATCCCCCAGCAGGTCCAGGTGGAACGGGGTAATGGGCATCTCGTCGTAGCTTGCGGCCTCCCAGACCCGCTCAAGCAGGTTTGCGCACAGCTCGTATGACCTCTCGGTCCACACCGTCTTCATGGATTTGAACAATGTCTCCATGGCCAATATGTCGTTACCGTTTTTCAGGTGCACGCAGGTCATCACCAGGTAAGCCAGCCCATAGTCCGGCTCCGCGCCCAGCGCCCGCGCGGCGTAGTCCATGGCGGAGGTGGTGTTGCCCAGGCGGTAATGGCACTCCGCGATGTTGGTGAGCACCATGGGGTTGTTCGTCCCCGCCTCGGCAGCCTTTTCCAGCCAGATGAGCGCCTCCGCATACTCCCAATCATTCATCAGCAGCGTCGCATAGTTGTTGAGGAGGTACTCACAGGGGTACAATATGGTCGCGGCCTCGGCCATGGACAGGAATTCCCCGGTATAGCCGCCCACCGCCTGGGACAGCGCCATGTAGTCGCCGATGGTCAGCAGGTACTCCACCTGGTCCAGGGCATCCATACCCTCCAGGTCATCCAGGATAATGTCGGCGTACCACTCGGTCCAGCCGTCGGGGGAATCCAGCGCCGGTGCGGGGAGCACCACCACCAGCGCCCGCCTGGTCACGCCGTCAAGCGTGGCGGTCATGACGGTCTCGCCCTTCCCCAGGGCGGCAAACGTCATGACAGAGCCGCTGGCGGAAGCATTGGCGACGCTGCCATCCCCATTGGTCCAGTCAAACCCCGTGCCGGTCCCAAAGGGCGCCCACGAACCGGAACGCCCCACCGCCAGCATGAAAGATGCGTCGTAGCCCTCGAAACCCGCATACTTGCCGCCTACGGCCCCCGACTTGGCGCCGGAAGAGGGGTTTGCAGCAGGGGCCGCATTGTTCCCGGCCCCGCCATTCGCCGCCCCGTTATTTGCGGCTGCATCCCCGGCGTTGCCTCCGTTTGCGGCTGCCCCATTGCCGGCCGCAGGATTGGCCCCGGCGTTGCCTCCGTTTGCGGCTGCCCCATTGCCTGGCGCAGGATTGGCCCCGGCATTCCCGGCGTTGCCACCGTTTGCGCAGGCGCTAAAGGACACCAACAAAGCAGCCACCATCCACAATGCGATGCATCTCTTCATCCCCGCCGCCCCCTCTTCCCCCTATCTCAATCCTCGTCATCCGCCGTGAAGTCATAGTGACCGTCTTGTCACAGCCAATCCCCTCTTCCTACTCTCTCAATCCTCGTCTTCCGCCGTGAAGTCATAGTTCGCTATGGACAATGTGCTGTATTGGACGTCGCCATCGTGGGTTCGGTAGAACGAGGCTTCAATCCACAATGACCCGTCAGAGCCGATCCAGTCATAGGACGTGGGGCCGTATACCTCGGTGTCGCCGACCATGATGGGTTCGGTGCTGTCCATCTCATCCACCTTTTCGTCTTTCGTGAACCCGGCTGACCGCAGTTTCTCTACATAAGCCTTTGCATCGTCCATGGTCTCCCATTTCATGGCGAACAGGATGACGTCAGCCTTGTTTTCCTCCACGGAGGAGAAATCCCCGGTTTGCATGCTGTACATCCGATATGTGCCAATGTCCTTTGTTTCGGGGGAGGGCACCCCTTTCGTGAACTTGTTGGAGGGCCACACGTCCTTCGTCGACGAAGCGCCGGAGGAAGAACCGCCCGCAATTCCGGACTGGGAGTTGCCAGACTGTGAATTGCCGGACTGGGAGTTGCCCGACTGGGCGCTGCCTGACCCATTCGAACCGGCCCCTGTGTTGCCTGACCCCGACTGGGATCCGCCGGTGCCGGCCGAACCAGCGCTAGAATCACCGGCTCCCGCCGAGGCGCTATCCCCCGCGATCGCATTGCTGATGATCTCCTGTGTCTTCTCCTGGACCGCCTTCTTTATCATGCCACAGGATGTGAGGGAAAACAACAAGGCCAACGAGATAACCACAGCTGCATATTTCTTCATAACTGATTCCTCCTTCCTGCGGCTTGCCACGCCGCAAAGCAGCAAAGGTTGGTTTGCCACGCCGCAAAACCGCAAACCGGCGATATGGTTTGTGAACGGGGAAATGGAGTGGCCCACGACAGGCATCACTTCGTCAGGGACACCTGGAGGTTCCCCCCATTGTAGATCACCGTCACTTCCCCGCCGCTGCCGCTGGCCGTATACATGGCGCCCATGCCGTAGGCGGACATGTCATTCTCCTGGGCATCCTTGGAATACCCGGCCGCTTTCAGCGCGGCGATGTAATCCTTGTACTGCTCCTCGCTCACCCCTGCGGAGACGGCCATGTAGTTGCCGTCAAAGCTCATAGGCTGCCCTGCCATAGTGCCGGGCATGGGCGGGAGCGACGATTCGCCCGAACCGCTGCCGGCTGCGCCCTGGGACCCTCCGGTCGCAGCGTCACCGCCACCAGCATCCTGGCCCTCGCCGCCATCCATACCCTCGAAATCCCCGGCGGCCATCGCTTCGTACTCCGCCAGCTCCTCCGGCGTCATGGCGGCGCGCCAGTCATAGACCTCCACCCCGTCGCCCCAGCCGTCGTCGCTCCACTCCACCGATGCGGCAGTGGGCTTTTCGTAGCCTTCCAGGTCGTCAAACCCGGAGGTGTCGGCCAGCGCCATGATCCAAGCGCCGCCGCCACCGGGCACATTCCCGCCGGCACCACCGGCTGCGGCTGAACCGCCGCCGGACGGCGCGGTACCCGGCGACGTACCCCCAGACGTTGCGCCCCCTATGCCATTTGCCGACGATCCTGTGCCATCCCCGATCCCATAGTTCCCCACGATCCCGTCCGCCAGGTCGTCAAGGAACTCCTGGTCGGACAGCGTTTCCTCCTCTTCGTCCCCGGTGACCCGCACAAACCCCTCCGCGATCAGGTCTTCCTCCGTGAGGAAATTCCCATTTGAAGAAGCGCCGCCCGCGGCACCCTGCCCCAATGCCGCTCCCCCGGCCTGGGAACCATCTGCCACACCCGAATCCGGGCTATCAGCCCCGCCGCCCAGTGCGGCCTCTGATGCGGCGGCCGCTTCTTTGTCGCCCCCGCTTTTCCGGCAAGCCGCCAAAGCCAAAACCACCGCCACGACCAACCAGGCGACGACACGCACACCGATGTACCTATTCTTAATCACGCTCCCGCTCCCTCCCGAATCACCCCGACACGGCGACCCCGCCGCCGCGTCCTGGCGCACAGCCAGCACCGTTTTCCATCGTGTATAATGAACACCCAGACACGTGACTTTCCGTTTTCACATTCCGGCTTCCGTTTGGTTCGGGCCGCCCTCACTCCTTCTTCTTCGCCGCGTTCACGTCCGTGTCATACTTGATCTCGATGGAGCTGCCATTTTTCAGGTCTTTCCATACGTCGTGGTCGCGCATTATCGACCAGGAAACATCTTCGCCGCCGTCGCCGCGCCCCACCTGAAACCCTGCCGGCGTCACTGCCCACGCGCCCACTTTGGTGTCGTACTCATACTCCATGATGCCTATGCTTTTGTTCCCCGACTCCACGACGCCGTTGAACAAAAACTGCCATGCCGCATCGGCCTCCCCATAGGCGTTGGACGTAGAGAACCGAAAGATGCCCTGTTCGTCAAATACCGAGTTTTTGATGGTGCCCACCACCTTGTGGGACATCAAGAACTGGCTCTCGTCCCGGAACCCTTTCAGGTCGAAATACCAGGTGAGCTCGCCACCGATACCGTTGCTCCGGTCCAGGTGTATCTCGAACTGCCCGTCGGTCAGTGATTTGGTGAGCTTCGTGGGCGTGTCCGTCTGATCTTTGAACAGCATGGCCGACGTCAACGCATAGAAAGCAAGCTTCTTGGACAGGAACACATTGTCCAGGAACGTTTCGTCGAATGTGCTGCAGTCGTTCCAGATGTCCAGCTTCATGGTCCCGGTGTAGCGCCCGGACCAGTCCATGGGGTCGCCCCCGCCGTAGTCGAAATCCTTGGTCAGGTCGCAGGTCAGCTGCCAGTACTGCTGGGAAGCGACGTCGAACACCGTGGAGTTCTTCCAGACCATCTGGTTGCACTTGATCTTCCAATCGTCGCTGCCCTCCCGCCGTTCCCTGTCGGCGATGGCGTCGTTGCACCGCTGGTAGAACTGCTCCTCCAGCAGGTAGTAGAACAGCGCCTCCCTGCACACCAGGTTCTGCTCGTACATGCGGAACAGCTCGCCTGCAGAGTCAATCACCTGGGTGGAGATGGACAGCCCCAGGCTCGCCAATGCGTTGGCCAGGCCGATGGGCCCCCCCAGGAACCCCAGGATTATGTCATTGAGCTTCCCCGCCGCGAACACGCCCAGCTCCGACCAGCCCTTGGCCGGGTCGAACCCCAGGAGCATCCCCATGAGCCTGGCCATGGCAGCCGCGTCGAACCCCTTGACGTAGTCCCCTTTCACCGACGCCGCCCGCCGGTACACGTCCTTCATGTAGTTGAGCCGCCCCGAGGTCATGACCTGCGACACACCGTCGAAATCGACGAAGGTGAATGCGTTCATCACCCTGCGGATCTCTTCGTCCACCTCTTCCGGCGTGAGCGTCTTGCCATTCACCAGCTCCGCTCGGTCAAAATTCACCTCGCCGAACCCGATGGTCACCGGCAGTTTCAACTGCTCATTTTCCTTGATGCGGGTGTAGTCGACCCCCTCGATTCGGGAAGTGGGCGCCCCCAGGGAAACCAGCGGGAACGCCCCAAACACATGGGCGGCCAATGCCAGCGCCAACGCACCGGAAACCAACCGCCGCAGACCGGGCCGTATTTTTCTCATCCAGATCATCCAGACTTCCTCCGTCGTATCCACAACTTCCACTGTCGTTCAAATATGACACACTGCTCACTTCGGCAGTGTCTGGGTCTGCCCCACCGGCACCTTGTCGATGGTCCCGTAGAACTTCACCGACACCGGACCGCCGTTGGAGCTGTACAGCTCGAACACCACCTGGCCCGTCTCGTAGATACGGATCATGTAGGGGAATGGCGCCTCGATGGGTTCCGAGTACCGCTCGCTCAATGTGCCCACAAACGGGTACGTCCCCGTGGCCCACCCCTGGGAGTATGCCCCCGAGGCGTCCACCGTGCCCTCGCCGCTGGTGGTGCCGTACGCTATGCCGGTGAGTTTGACGAACCCGCTCATGTCGCCCTCGGTCATGCGGAAAGACCAGTCGAACCAGTGCCCATTGGGTATCTCGTCGATCTCGAAATCCTCGTCGCCGCTGCCCACGTCGCCAAGCATATTCCCCATGTACTGGTCAACTACCTCCTGCTCCTCCTCGGTCAGGTCATTGTCCGGCTCGAAGGACTCGGGGAACAGCACCTCATACTCCGGTTCGTACTCCATCATCTCCATGAGGAAGTCGTCGTTGCGGAACCACCCGTCAGCGTCGTAGGACGCCGAACCGCCGGTCGCCGTGAGCAGCTCCATGAGCGCGTCCAGGTTCGCCTCGTAGCTCATGGCCAGCTCTCCGCTGTAGGCACCCAGGGGGGTCGGCCCCACGTGGGAGCAGGACAGGTCGATGTCATAATAAACGGAAGCAATGCCCAGCATATCCAATGTCTCGTCGTCGTTGATGGTGATGGTCCATACATAGCCCTCCTCCGGCGCATTCTCCCACTCCTCTTTAAGGCGGTCGAAATACCCGCCGGGGCTGGCCACGCTGGCTAAGGAGGAGGGGAGCTTGGACCCGGAACCGGAGCCGCCGGACGCACCCGCCGCCCCCTGGGCATCCCCGGCGCCGGAAGCCCCCCCGGACGCATTCGGCGCAATGGGCGCATTGTTTGGCCCTGACCCGGAGCCGGAACCGCTGCCTAAGGCCGTACCTGTGGACCCCGCAGAGCCGCCGCCTATCACATTTTGCAGGATGGAAGAACCGATCTGCGTCTTGGCATCCTGCACCGCGGAACTCACGATTTCCTCCGTCTTGCTCTTGACGGCATTTTCCACCGCCGCCTTCGCGCCACAGCCGGACAGCGCCGACACCGCGATGAGAACCGCCGTGGCCACCGCAGCCGTTTTGCCCCACATATCCCGAAACACTTTACCCACTTTCCATCCCGACATTTTCATAATCCTCCGTTAGACTGTGGCATTCCCGTCTTGATTGCAGTGCGCCTTTGGCGACTCACATTAACATAACATGGATAGCGACCGGTTAATGAAATCCATTCGACAGCACAAAGATTCTTCTTGACATCCTTGACATGCATTGCTATAATAACAATCGAAAAGACAGTCGCCTCACATGAGTGAGTTGGCCTCTGGAGTGATAGAAAATCCACCCTTCCGTCTGCCAAGAGTTCGGGGTGGTTTTTCTATGTTATAAACTACTTACAGACCAAATGCACGCATGTAAGAAGACTTATCAGGAAGATGCCAAAGGTAAACAACATCATCAACAAGTCATTTAGTTTTTTCATAGGGCCCCCTTTCCTATGTGCGCACCCGCTACGGCGGCAATTGCCGACTGCAGTGCAAATGGAGCAAAACATAGTCCAGGAGGCCAACTCACCCAGTTTCGCGACTGTCCTGTGCGATTCTACCATAGTCCGCCCGAAGAATCAATGGCATTTCCGTCCAGTTATTTCCAAATCAGCACATTTCCAGAGGCAAATCAAATCAAAAATGCATATATTATTGTTAAATATTGTCTCGCCATCATGCGTTTACGTGCGAGCACGACACGCATGATCGCGGGCGTTTCCAAACTTGTGCTGGTTCGCAGAACCATGCTATGCAGACCTATGTATAAGCGATACAACGGGTTACTCCGCGCTTTGCGCTCCCGTAACCCTACGCCCACATCGGAATCCGCCCTATCGGGCTACTTCCTCGTGTCCGTTCGGTCTCGCCATCATGCGTTTACGTGCGAGCACGACACGCATGATCGCGGGCGTTTCCAAACTTGTTTGGTAATGCAGACCTATGTATCGCTCACATCTTTGCCCCGCATTTGCCGCAGAACTTCACGCCGCGTGCGTTGGAAGCGCCGCACTGGCCGCAGAAGACGGGCTTCTCACCGGCGCCCGCATCGCCCGGATCGGCGTAAGCCACATCCGCCCCTGCGCCGGAGGCGGCCTGGCCGCCCTGCCATCCGCCCGCGCTTGATGCGGTGTCAAACCTGGGCTGGTCCTGGGACTCTATGGCTCCTTGGCCGGACTGCCATCCGCCCGCCCCGGCCGTCGCATAGGCCGGTGTGGGCCCTTCCTCCTGGCCTTTGTTCCACAGCTCCTTGAACTTGCCGGAGATGGAGCACAGCTTCCCATAAAGGTCGAACTGGATCTGGGTCGTAAGGGCCGCATTCATGTAGGCGTGCATGGTCTGCACCAGCACCCAGCTGTCGATGAACGAGAACTTGATGATGAGTGTCAGCAGGATGGCGACCACCACCATGATCTCGCCTGGCACATGGAACAGCCATACGAAGATCAGCCCCAGCACGATGCTCAGCACCAGGAAAATCCCCACCATGCCCAGGATGACGCCCACCATCACCTTGGCGGCGTTTTTCAGGATGGTCTTCCAGTTCTGGGCGTAGATCACCACGCCGTCAGCGGATGCCTGGAACGCCCCCTGGTCGGTGCGGTAGAATGTGTACCCCAGGCAGCACTCGTCGATGTACCCCAGGGACAGCTCCACGAAGAACTGCGCGAGCCCCGTCACGGCGCTCATGCCCGGGATGAAGTCCAGGATGTCGCCTATCTTGCCAATGCCTTTCTGGATCTGCTTCACCGCGGCGCCCACCAGTTTGTCCACGCCGAAATACACGTTGGCGGTGACGAACCGCTCGGTGACCTTCGCTTTCCCGTAGTTTACCTGGTCCGGGGGGATCTGCCCGGTGATGATGGCTTCCGAGATAACCGCAATATGCCCCGCTTTCACCAGATACCCCATGTAATGCATCAGCACGAAACGGATGACGCCGAATGCCGCCAGCCACACCCAGAACATGATCCAGCCCACCGCTGCCGATTGGAACAGCAATGCGAACAGCCCCAGGACCAATGCCACCACGCCGGACACCACCACGGTGATCACGCCCAGCAGCAGCTTCGCCCACACGAAAGGCAAAGTCTTAGAAAAAATATCTCCCGCTTTCATAGATAACCCTCCTATTCCTCACAACATTTCCAATTGCCGATATAGCTCCACCAACTACACAATGAGCGTTCTGCATTGCAAAAGCATTTTAGTCGGCGGAGCAATTACCCTCATGCATGTCAAACCTACGAGAACTTGTACCCGCACGCACCGCAGAACTTCATCCCCGCCTGCACCGTGGCGCCACATTCCGGGCAAACCTGGGCTTCCGGTGCGGCCTGTGGCGCTTCTGCAACGTCTGCCGCCGCCCTGGCCGCGGCCTCCTCCAAGTTGAACCCGCACTCGTTGCAGAACTTGGTTCCCGGCACATTTTCCTTGCCGCATGACGGGCATACGACGCCGCCCCCCGCAGGCGCCCCGCCCGCCGGTGCAAATCCGCCCGGTGCCGCATAGGGCTGTGCCTGTGGCTGTGGCTGCGGAACGCTGCGCGCCGCGGTCTCCGCCTCGATCCGTTTGATCTCCTCCTGGAGCGACGCGATGGCTGCATGGTGGTCGGCCACGGCCTGGAACACCGGCGCCAGCTCCGGCGCCACGTCGCCGCCTGCCAGCCCGCGCTCATAGTAGAACTGCCCTATCTTCTCCAGCTCCTTGGAGAGCGCCGCCTTTTCCCCGCTGATCTTGCTGTTGATTTTCGTGGTCTCGATGGCCTCGTTGGCCTTGTCGCCGATGTTCTTCGCGAAATCCCCAACCTTGTCAAGAAATCCCATATCCTACCCCTTTCCGGGCCCGGTGGGCCCTCGCTCTTATCGTCCCTTCATCATTATTGTCCCTGGAATTGCTTCAAAGCATTGAGTATGCTGCTCACATCGCCTGCGTTTACCCCCGCGCTTTGCTGGAGGGACTCCGTTGCCGCATCCACCACTACCCCAAATAGCCATTTTGCCACGAAATATGCTATGATGGACAGGATCACCCCGATGATCGTGAAAATCAGCACCGCCCGGGCGAAATGCCTTTTGTTCAGGTTGCCCGCGGCGAATGCCATGATCAACACGATCAAGAATCCCAGTATCGGTATGGCGAACAGTATGCTGTGGCCGATATAGGACGCCGTGGACATAACCGCATATTTGCTGCCTTTGGGCGGGGGGAAATCTCCGCCCGGATAAGGGCCCGCCTGGGGGGCGCCATAACCATACCCGCCCGGGGGCGCCTGTTGCTGGGCCTGGGCGCCATACCCGCCCTGCCCGCCATACCCGCCCTGGGGAGCATAACCGCCTTGCTGTGGCGTCTGGGCGCCGTATCCGCCCTGTCCGTAACCGTTCTGTTGCATACGCCCTCCCTGCTGCGCATACTGTGACCTGGACTGCCCCGCCGGTGGCACGTTCGCGGGCGCCTGCTGCACCTTTGGCTTCACATTCTGGGCCGCCGGCTGCACCCTCGGCTGCTGGTTTTGCGCACTGCCCGCCCCCGCCGGTTGCGCCTGGGTGGCGCCTGCACCAACCATGGCGCCGGCATCTTCCGCCGCCGCGCCCATTGGTGCGCCGCACTCTGTGCAAAACTTCACATCATCCGGGACCTGCGCCCCACACGCCGCACATTTTGCCATTGCGAATCACTCCTTTCCCAAAGTAGCTCCGCCAAACACTCATCCCCCACAAACTTCCATCCGGCATTTTCCCGGTGATGTCCGTTTCGCAGTTTTGCCAAACACTCATCCCCCGCAAAACTCCATCCGGCATTTTTTCGGTGATGTCCGGTTTTTGCAGACGCCCTATTCATGCGCCCATCCCCCACATCTCCAGGAGTTTCCTCTCCCAGGCTGCGGGGGTGGAATGGATCACCCTGCCCGCGAAGTGCGCCCGCACGAACTGCAGCGCCGCCGTGCGTTTGGATGCCATATAATAATCGGCATTTTCCGGTTTGCGCAGCTCCTCGTCGGTGAGGCGTATCACTTCCCTGCGGAAGGCGATGGCTTCCAGCGCCCGGTTCAGCTGCGCCGCAAACCCATGGAAATCGCCCCCGGTGCCATAGACGAATGTGGCGCTGTCCGCCGCGGCGAACTCTACCGCCGCATATCTGAAATCCGGCGAAGGCGCCACCAGCCAGATCAGGTACGGGTCTGGCCCTGCCGCCATGCCCGCTGTCTGCACCGCCATGGGGCCACCTCCCGAAACACCACCATCGGACATCGCGCCCGGGCCCCCGCCACCCGCCGTACCGGCCTCAGGAAAACCTGCACCTATGGCAGCAAGCAAACCCCATGCCCCTTCGTTTTTCTTGAAGCCCACATAGATTTGCCCGGGGACGCACAGCCTTTTGAACACCTCGAAACTCTCCGCCGCCCTGGTTGTACCGATCTTTTCTTCCAATGCCGCCGCAAAGCCCGGCGCGATGGCCGCCAGTTCGCCGATGGGCGCCGCCGCACCCTCGGGGATCAAAGCGCCTATGCGTGAGGCCTGCATTGGGGTGAGCCCCGGATCTATCTCCCGCGCCGTAGCCGCTGCTTTCTCCCGCAGCCTGCGTATCTGTTTTTCCAGGATGTCCGCAAATGGATCCGTGTCATACCCCAGCTTCGCAAATGTGTAGCGGCCCGATGGCCCCCCTGCCCCGCCGGCTGCGCCCTTTGCGAGCGGGGCCGCACCCGCGTCTGCGCCAGCTGGCGGCCAGAGGCCATCCGCCCCGTTTCGGCCATTCGGCGCGACGCCAGGAATCCGCCCGCCGCCACCCACGCTCAGGGTCAGCGCATAGTTCCCCTTGTCCATCCCATTTGCGAAACACAGCGGGATGCGCCTTGCCCCCAGATCCGGCGGGAGCACAGCCACGCAGTTTTCATACACCAGCACCGGGGCCTTTCCACCATTCCCATAGGGGCCGCCCGCACTGTATCCGGTGCCTGCGCCGACGCCCCCATCTGCGCCCGGGGATTCCTCATAGCGGTACTCGCCCACCGCCTGGAGCAGCACATCACCCGTCAGGAACAGCGACCGCCTTACGGCTTCATTGTATGCGTCGCACAGCGCGCCGTAAAATGGCTCGCACCAGCTCCCCATCCTGGAAAATGTGAAATCGCCGCTGTCGGAGCGCACCGTCACCGCATAGTCCGCCATCACCAGCGCATTCATCTGCGCAAAGGGGATCTCCACCGTGTCAAAGAGAAGCGACACACGCAGCCCCGCACCGCCTATGACCATGGCCCCCTTGCCGCTGCCCAGGGGCGATGCCACCTGTGCCTCGTACTCCACGGGAGGCGACTTTGATATGGCCGCAACATTTTCCATTCCACACCCCTTATGAAATCACCTTAAATGACCCGATGATGGGCAATTCCTTGCACCGGCCATTGACCACATTCACGATGCCGATGATGCACAGCACGAAGAAGAGTATGGACGCAAGATTCAGGAGGCCCATGATCAATGACCCTATGTACGGGATGCGGTACAGCACCAGCCCCAGGATCCACCGCGCGATGCTGTATCCCAAGCTGGCGATGAACAGCACGGTGCCTTGGTTCGTGTGGAATTTCACGAAAGGCGACTCTTTGTGTGCGCCTATCAACAGCGGGATGAAAAAGATGATGTAGGCGATGATCGCCATGGCCTTGTTGTCATTGGCGTCCCGGATGTTCTCCTGTGTGGGCGCGCCCGGCACCACCGGATCCTGGTAGCTCTTGTAATCTTGCATTTGTATTCCCTCCTGGTTCTCGCTGCCCGGCAGGTGTTTCCTCACACTGGCGCTCGACTGTTATTTTCAGTATCTTCCAAATAATTACGCATCCGCTTGATGTCGGCCTGTTTTGTCGCCGTCGGCGATTCTCGCCATCGTCGGCCGGATATCCCGTCATCCCAGCTTCGCGCCGCAGTTCCCGCAAAACTTCGTGCCGGGTGCGTTCTCATACCCGCAGGCCTGGCACACCCCGGCGGGGGGCGGGGCCGGTTGCGCCGCCTCGTCCAAGTTCATGCCGCAGTTGTTGCAGAACCGCACTGTCTGGGCGTTCTTGGCGCCGCAGCGCGGGCACTCCTTCAGTTCCATGGATGCGCCGCAGTTGTTGCAGAACTTCCCGGTGCCCGCCGGTTTGCCGCAGACAGGGCATACAGTGGTCTTGCTCTCGATCTTCCCCTGCCATACGGTGGCGGTGGCCCCCGCGTCGTCGATGTTGCGCTTCATGGCCTGGGCCCTGGCCTGTGCCACGTAGATCTCCTGGCGGGGCGCACATGAGGTGCACAGCCCCTCGTCGTCATTGAAACAATGGTCGCACACGTACTTGTTGCAGTTGGGGCAACGGTGGAAATGCTGCTTGGCTTCGTTCTGGGCCATGATGAACGCCTGCTCGTGCTCCCGCTGCCATTCCGGGGATTTGTCCTCGAAACGGTCAGACAGGATGTTGGACCCCCGCTCCGCGGCGTAGCCGATGCTCGCCAGGCGGCCGCCCAGGAGGCTCCCCGCCAGACCGATGCCCTGCCCCAGAAGGCGGCTGCCCTTGCGCTTTTTGTAGGTGTCCGACTCGATGAAGCTGGACTTGAACCCATCGTTGCAGATGTCACAGTAAAATGTGAACTGGTGCCCCGCATCGGTGGAATTGTCGTGGTAATTCCTGGTAAATGCTTGCAGCATAATGCAACCTTCTTTCATTTCAACACGAACTTCTTGCTTCGGTTTCGAAACCCACCGCCTTGTGCGGCCATTGGGACGTTTGCTCCGGCGCCGATGTCCATTGCAGCCAACCCAGGGCGCCTCACGTCCCGAATTTCTTGTTGATCTTCTTCCCGCACACGGTGCAGCGCACATTCTCGAAGAACTGCAGCGCGCCGCATCGGGCGTTGGTGCAGCGGATCATCAGCCCCGACCCGCACAGCTCGCAACGCTCCCCGGCGAATGTCATCTGCCCGCAGGTGGGGCAAGGCACGTAGAGCCTGCGCCCGCAACCGGAGCACGCCGCCTGCCCTTTCTGTATGGGCTTGGCGCAGTCCGGGCAGGCATACCCGAAAGGGCTCCTGGAGCCGCACCCGGGACACAGGTGCACGTCCCGCTCGATGAGCATCCCGCAGTGGATGCATGGTTGTTTGTAAGAAGCCATATCGCCCCCCGTTCCTTGGTACCGCCGCCTCAGTCCGGCTCCGTTCGCCTCCCGCCGCCGCGCATGTTACGCCGCTGCGCTTTACGCCCAACAGCCTCATGCCCATGCCGGCGCCGTCAGTCGCTTGCGGGTTGGCAAACCCCCGCGCTTTACGCCTCCGCCGCGTCCTGCTTCGCGCCGCATGCGCCGCAGAAACGGGTGCCCGGGGCCAACTCCGCCCCGCACTTCACGCAGAGAGTCTTGCCCAGCTTCGTGCCGCACTCCTGGCAGAACTTCGTGCCTTCCGGGTTCTGATGCCCGCAGGACGGGCAGCGCCAGGGCGCATCCGCCGCTTCCCTGGCCGCGCTCTGGGCGGCGTTCGCCTCCTCTTCCTGCTTCTTCTGTGCCCCCAGCGCATCCCGGTTGGCGACGGCGGCGTCCAGGTTCGTCTGGAGCAGCGCCAGTTTGTCCGCCTGGGGCCACCTGGTGGGCTCCGCCGCATAGGCCGCCTTGCCGATTTCGGCGAAAATCTCGTTCTGCTGCTTTTTCAGTTCGTCGACTTCGGTCTGTGCGTTGAAGATCTTCACGTCCAGGTTGTCCTGGGGCATGAGGCTTGAAAGCCCCTTCACGAGCCCGCCCAGTCCCAGTCCAGATAACAGATCATTGCTTGCCATGATGTACTCCTTCCTATTTATACGGGAGCTCGCCCGCTTTGTACACTGCAAATGCGGGCAATGTACACCTTGCATACCGACATCCCGTCAGCATGTATTGCCCGCTTGAGTCCAAACATGTGTCACCATATGTCGAAGCCATCAGATGTAAACAGTCGCCCGCTTGAGTCAAAACATGTGTCACCATCCATTGTAGTCGTCAGATGTAAACAGCCGGTCTCTGTCACATAGTGTAACAAAAACCGACCTATTTGACCATAGTGAGCCATTCACTGTTTTACGCAAAACCCCCATTTCCCGACCCATGAATCATTCACTATTTCGGGAAATGCGCCGATATGGCAGAATTTAGGAATAGATCTGGAAAATTCAATAAAAAGAACCGTTATCCTTATGAAAATTGTCTCGGGCTGCCTTCTCCTCAATGAAGGGCTGCCCGAGACCACGCCAAATCAAATGAAATGTGCGGGCAGCATCCACACGCCATCCACCAGCGGCAGGGGGCGGTCCGCCAGGCAGACGACGGCGCCTTCCCCCAAAGTGATACCGGGTATCTTGGCCACTTGGCCAAAGGCCGCGACCATGGATTTCTTCGGGTCGCTGGTGGTCTTGACACACCTTCCGTCTGCAAAATATCGAATACAATTCTATTTCACACAGAAATCACGGATGCGTCAAGATGTATTGCGAAGTTATAACAACCTCATGCCAGCTCCGGCACTTTCCCCGCCAGGTATAGCGGGATGTTCGTGATGGCGCCGTTTTTCAGGTACCCGTTTCCCCACAGCCGCACAGCTGTTTCGGGTTGGTATCTTTCGATGTAGCTTTTGAAGCTGACGGCATGTTTGTTTTCTCCTGCCTTGATCTCCATCGGGACGATAACCTCCCCGCGCTGGATCATGAAATCTATCTCCCTGTCCTGGGCATAGGCGTAGTAATGCGGCGCATGGCCCAACACCGGCAGCAGCTGCTCCAGCACGTAGTTTTCCGTCAGCGGCCCCTTGAACTGGAAGCCCTCGGACAGGAGGATGGATCTGTTGGTCAGCTGCGCCATATGCTTGATCAGCCCCACGTCCAGCAAAAACAGTTTGAAATGGTTCATCACTTCATAGGCTGCCAGTGGGTAAGCGTTTTTCGAGAGGTTCATGACGCGGTGCGCGATGCCCGCCGACGCCAGCCACTCGATGGCTTCCTCAAAGTCTTTCCCCCGCGCACTCTTGGCGATCGCAGCATACATGAATTTCTCGTTGTTTGCCTTTGCCAACTGGGGGACAATGCTCCTAAACACCTGCAATATGCGCCCGCTGTTCACCTTGCCGCTGTGCTTCGTGAAGTCGTTCTCGTACAGTGACAGGATTTCTCCCTGGATGGCGTCCAGCTGCGCCGGGTCCCCGTGATCCACCCAGGACCTGACGCACTCTGGCATGCCCCCGACGATCAAGTATTTCCGGTAATGCTCCATCATCCGTTCGTGGAATGCGTCCACATAGTCATCCCCCGACGAGATCGAACGATAGTACTGGCTCATCCCACCGTCCGCCGCCGCCAGGTATTCGCCGAAAGACAGCGGGTACACTTGGAGCAGGTTCACTTTGCCCACCGGGTAGGAAGTGGGTTGGGCCAGGTATGTTCCCAGTAGGCTGCCGGCGGCGACCAAGTGGTATTCGTTTGCATCTTCGTTGAAATACTTCAGGCTGCCCAGTGCATTCGGGCATTCCTGGATCTCGTCAAGTATGACCAATGTCTCACCCGGAAGGATCACCTTCCCCCGGATCAGCCCCAAACGCTCCAGGATCAGTTTCGGATCCTTAGTGCTTTCGAATACGCGCATCGCTTCGGGGTCTTTGTCAAAACTCACATAGACCCAGTCCCTATAGCGACGCTCGGCGAACTCGCGCATGAGCCAGGTCTTTCCCACCTGCCGCGCACCTTTGAGCACCAAGGGCTTGCGCCTGGCGCTGGCCTTCCAACGTTCCAATTCACCCAAAGCATCCCTGTACAACCGCTCCCCTCCTTGCCGGTCCTATCGAAACCAAGCCAGATCCATCAGCCCGCATCGCCACTATACCACGTTTTTAAGAGGAAATCAATGGGTTTTCACCACGTTTTTAAGAGGAAATCAATGGGTTTTCACTGCGTTTTTAAGAGAAAATCAATGGGTTTCACCACGTTTTTAAGAGGAAATCGAGGGGTTCTTGCTCACAGTATCTCCCCCAGCAGGCCACAGCGGGCCATGAGGTCGGCGTACACCATCAGCTCGTCCTTGGAAGAGACGTCCAGCTTGCGGAAAATGCGCGTGTTGTGGTTGGCCAATGTGCCCCGTGATATGAACATCCGCTCCGCTATCTCGTCCACGCCGTCGCCCTGGATGGTATAGCGGAAGATGACCAGCTCCGTGGGGGTCAAGTTGTTCACCTTGGCGATGAAGGAGTCGAACAGGTCCGCGGGGATGGGGTTGTCGGTGGCGTGGATCTCCAGGAGTTTTTCGATGAGCGCATCCACTTCCTGGATGTTGGTCTTGGGGATGACCGGGCCGGGGGCGCCGCCCTGTGACCCGGTGGAAATGTTGGCGGGGGTTCCCTGGGATGCCCCGTCAACTGCGCCGTCGGCCCCGTCCGCGCCGGGACGCCGACCCGTACCCGCTTGCCGCGCAAAACGCATGGCATCGGCCCCGTCCGCGCCGGGACGCACGTCGCCGGCCCCTGTACCGCCCCCTGCGATGCCCCTTGACCAGCCCCCTGTGATGCCAGGCGCAGCGCCCCTTGACCACTCCCCTGTGGCGCCAGGCGCGCCTGTACCGGATGCCTGCACACCTGCGGCCCCCGGACGCACGTCCCCGGCCCCGGAGCCCCGCATAGATGGGCGCGCGGCGCCACCCTCCGCCGCATCCAGACGCTCCAGGTATGCCAGCTGGTCGGTGATGGGCTTCACGAAGCTGCGGCTGGCGCCGTAGGACACCCCCACGCCCACCACCAGCAGCACTGCGACCAACATGGCCAGCGCGGTGTTGAACCGGCTCACATTGTCCTCGTAGTCCCCTTTGGGGATCGCCGCCACCATGGCAAAACGCTGGGACGCAAAAGGCGAGTCCGTGGGGTACAGACGTATCTGGGTGTCCACCCCCACGTAGGATGCGCCGCCCGCCTCATAGACGGTCATCCCGGCCACGCTGCCCACCGGGTGCAGCGTGACCCCCCCCGGGAATGCCCCATAGACCGTGGCATTGCCCGCAAACAATGCGGTGTCCAGCGCAAGCCCGGCGCCGTCCCAGGCGCCCATGGCCACCACTTTGCGCGGGTAGACGCTCATGTCCGCCTCGTGGCGCGCGGTGAAATTGGTCGCGCTGATCTCGAACCCCGCGACGCCGAACACATTGCCCCGGCTGTCCACCAGGGGCGCGCTGCATATCGTCACCCGCTCGTCCAGGTCAGCCAGCGCACTGGTCGCGGACCAATACACATACCGGGACCGTCCCAGCGACGGGTCGTTTTCGTAGGCGGCGATGGGCTCCGACCAAAAGGGCTGGTCTCGCACGTCGAACTCCAGGTCCCATTTGGCCTGCATGGAGAGGCTGCCCCTGGCGAATTGGGCAAACCCCCGCAGCAGCAGCCTTTCAGAAGTGACCACCCCCGAGATGTGTGGCTCGATGTTGCGGATGTAAAGCCCCGCCTTGGAGTAGTGCGCCCCCCGCAGCATAGGCGACACGGATGCGTCCAGCACCATGAACACCCCGCTGCAGTCAGTGTTGTCCAGGAAGACCAGCATGGGTGAGATCTGGCTCTCTTCCACGCCTTTTAGCAGCTCCGGGTATGCGGACAGTTCCGAGGGGTCGATCCCGGCCTCAGCCAGCCACTCTTCGATCCCGTCCGACAGGGCCTCGGACATGCGCGCCGCCTGCATCAGGGCCTCGCCGTACTGGCGGGATGCGTTTTGGGAGAGGTGCCCCAGCTCCTGGTTCAGCAGCTGCTCCGTCTCCTGCGCGCCTGCGGCGAAACGCCCCGCCAGCACCCAGATGCCGAAGAAACCCACCAGCATGATGATGGTGAAAGACACGAAAAAGATGAACAGCCGCCGGCGCATGGTGCGCCCCGCGCTGCGAATCGGCGAACCCAGCATGTTCATCATGCGCTTCTTCATCCGATGCGCCCGTCCTCCGTTCCCACCTACATATATGCCTGTACTTCGCCCCGGTGGGCATGCCGCCCCGCCCGCGCACTCATATATGCCTGTACTCCCCTCAGCCGACATACCAACCTACGGCTACAAAGGGCCGGACGTTACCTGTACCCCGCCAGGAACTCTTCCAGCGCCCCCGCCGCCACGGCCTCATATGCCAAGCCCGGCGCCGCGCCAAGGCCGCCTGTCGTCCCCCCCGGGTCGCCACCGCCCCCGACAGGGTCGCCCTCGCCCAGCAGTTTCCTATAGTCGCCGCGCGCCTCCGTGGCCGCCCGCTGCATCTGCTCCACGTAGTCCGCCTGCATCTTTTCGAACCCGTCAAACACCGGCGGGTAATAAAACTCGTACCCATCGCGGCGCATGTCCACCACCGTGATTAGCGCCTTTTCGATGAGGGGGTTCGATATGGCGGGGAAGTCCTTTTCCATGACCTGGGCGAAAGCCGCCTCCGTCACCGGTATGTACCCCGTGGCAGCCGTGAAGCGCAGGTTCTGCTCCGGGGCCGTGAACCATTTCAGGAAGATGGCAGCCGCGTTCTCACGCAGGGCGTCCGATGCGAAGACGCACATCCCGCCCCCCCTCTGGTAGACGATCCTCTGCCCGCCCTCAAACACCGGGTAGGGCAGCACGTCGAACACCACGTCTTCTTTCGTGTTGTCGCCGTATGTCACCCGGGTGGGGTAAAATGAAGCCCCCGCGGAGGTGCTGGTGCAGCACACGATGTCGCCGGTGATCGCCAGGTAATTGCCGTAGTCATTGTAGATCGGCACCTCCCCGCGCACCGCCGGCCCGAAATAACTATCCCATATCTTGGCAAATATCGGATCCCGCAGGTTCATTTGGGGCAATGCACCGCCGCTTCCCGCGGTAGGGCTGCCGGCCGCAGCCGCCCCCCCGGCGCCATATGCACCGCCGGCCCCTAGGTTGGCGCCATCTGCGCCGCCGCTTCCCGTGCCGGCGCCATCTGCTCCCCCGGCCGCGCCGCCCACTTCCCAGGGCGTCAGGATCGCAGAGCCCAGCTGCAAAAACCCGGTCATGGAGTAGTTGAAAAGCCCGTCCGGGTAGTAAAATGCCTTCCCGTCGCCGGGCACATCCGGCGTCTGGGCATCCGTCCAGTCATAGTACTTCCCGGCGGCGTCCAGGATTCCCTCGAATGTGGCCAGCTGCCCTATCCCCACCCCCGTGTCCGCCGAGAACCGGTCGAAAATGGTGCGGTTCACGTACAGCACCTCGGTGGATTTGGCGATGGGCAGCAGGTAGAGCGTGTCTCCGCCCAGCTTCCCCTCCTCCAAGAACTGCGGCACGAACACAGACAGCTCCTGGTCGGTGAAATGCCCGCCCAGGTCCGCCAGCGCCCCCTCCGCGGCCAGCGTCACCGCCGTCTTCGGGTAGATCACCGCCAGGTCCGGCAGCTCCGGGGAACCTGGGTCCTTCTTGGCGGCGGAAATCAGGCTCTCGTTGAGCACCGAGGAGTTGGCCACCGCGGTCACCTTCACTGTGATGCCGTTTTGCTGGCCCACCGTGGCATTGAAATCCGCTATCAGCGCGTCGAAGTCCGTGCGCATCTGCTCCACGTAGGTGTGCCAGATGGTCACCGTCACCGGGTTCTTGGGGCCGGGCACATCCTTGGCCCCACATCCGATTAATAACACCCCACCCAGCGCAAGACATGCCAGCGCAAGACACACCAGTGCCAGCGCACGCAGCGCACCTCCGGCCCGCCCCAGCGCCCCCCTGCCCACCGCCGCCCATGCAGACATGCGCCCAACCGCCTGCAAAGCTTGGCCGATGCGAAAGTGCGGCATGGTGCGATCGACTCCCGCCCTGCCCACCGCCAAATCCATATGTTTGCATTGTTTCATATTGGAAACCATCCCTGCAAATCATCTTTTGCACGGCAAACTGCCCGTATGCCGTCTTATGTTTCTGACATGGTGATTATACGACATACGGGCAGAAAATGCAAATTGTGTTTTTCGGAGGTTTCCACTCTCGGGTATAGATACAGGCCACACCGCCGCCGAGGCGCACCCGCCCCAACCCCGGAATGACCCGTATCACGCAATTTGTGGACCGCGCCGCCGAGGCGCACCCGCCCCGGTCCCGGTGCGCCCGGCAGAAAATCATGCCAGGGCGCGGACGCCCATTTGGCTGAATGGGGATGAGGGCCGCAGCTGCACCATGATTGGCGTCAGGCCCCCGTCGGCATATATTTCCAGCATCGCCTGCCCACGGGAGCTGTCGTAGCATGCCACCAGCTTGTCCCCTGCCGCACACGTGCTTTTGGTCCGGGGCGCTTTGACCAGCCCATATTCCACGGCGTGCACGGCCCCTTTCCCCGTGGAGCGGGTCCTGTCGGACAGGTAATACGTTTCCCGTGATTCAAACACGTATTCTTCCCCCTGATCGTTGGACAGCCTGACCCCTATGGGGGACCTCGCCGCGTCGATGCCCGTGATTTCCAATACGAAACAACCGCCTATCGGGAAAACCTGCCCTTCCCCACCCAAAAGCCTGCCTGCATCGATTGTGAAACGCCCTACGCCCTGGGGCAGGATCGGCTCATGCAGCAGCCGCGGCCCATCGGCGGCCTGTACTATACGCAGCCGCTGCGCCAGCGTCATCTGCCCATTGTACGACCCGTTTATGAACTCCCCGGCGTATTCCCAGCTGTTCCCCCACCCCATCAGCACGCTTTCCTTCGCGTTTGCGAATGTGACGGGGGCATAGCAGTCATACCCGTAGGTCAGCAGCTGCGCCCCGTGCCCCTGTGTGGATCCCCCCTCCCGGAAGGTGTCCCCGTCGAATTCCCCTATGTAATACTCCGTGACATGCTGCCCCTCCCGGAAGGCGGATCCGATCGCCCCGGCGACTGTGGCCGCCCCGGCGTCTGTGGCCGCTCCGGCGTCGCCGGCCACCCCGGCGTCTCCGGCCGCTCCGGCCGCCCCGCCCTCGCCGGACCCCACGATGACGCTCACCACCAGCACCCATTTGCCGTCCAGGCAAAAGCAGTCCGGGCATTCGCAGATGCCTTCCAGGCCATTGGCGCCGATGGGGAAACTCCCCGTCTGATCCCAGTGCCTGAAATCGTGCGTTTCGTAGAACAGCACTTCCCCGCCCGCTGCCAGCGCCACGCTCCAGGATCCGTGCGCGGGGTTGTAGAACATCTTCGGGTCCCTGAAGTCTTGCCTGGACTCATCGACGATCACCGGGTTCCCCTCGTATTTGCGGAAACCCACGTAGTCCGTGGAGTACGCCAGGCACTGGGTTTCCCTGTTTGTCTCTGGGTCATGGCAGGTATACATGGCGATCATGGCGGGGCGGCCCCCTTCGCCCCAACCCGACAGGTTTTCCTCATCCATCACGCAGCTCCCGGAAAAGATCATCCCCTCTTCGTCCGGATAAAGCGCGATGGGCAGGTGCTCCCATGCCAGCAGGTCCCGGGAGCGAGCATGCCCCCAATGCATGGGGCCCGGCGCCGTGCCGTATGGGTTGTACTGGTAAAAGAGGTGGTACCACCCGTCTGCGTACACCATCCCGTTGGGGTCATTCATCCACCCGACAGGCGGCGTGAAGTGATAAAGGGGTCGTCGTCCGGCGTTTTTCATCTGCTGCTCCTGTCTATTGCCGTCTGGTAGATGCCCACGAGCTCATTGACCCCGGCCCCCTCCAGGGCCGACAGGTACGCGTTCCAGTTGTCGTCGGTCACGCCGCCCGTGATCCAGGTGTTGATGTAGCGCTCCACGATATCGGAGATAGTGGGCTGGATCTGCGCGAGCCTGGCGATCTCGTCGGTGGTCATGAGCACTTTGGGGATGCTGTCATATTCCGCCATGATGGCTTCCTTGCCGTTGGTCTTCTGACCCTCCAGCAACTGCACCGCGTCAAACGCGTACCCGGCATACACTTCGTAATAGCCGTCCAGGACGATCATGGAGCCCCGGGCGGTCGTGGAGTTCGCCCTGGATTTGCCGAAGTTCTCGAAATCAGCGCCCTCTTTCATCGGCTTGAAATGCCCATCCGGGTCCACGGGGGTGCGCAGGACCCCGGTTTCGTCCTTTTCGTACACGTAGCCTTCCGCGCCCCAGTTGGACTGGATCGACAGCGCGGGGTCGCCCACCAGGTAATCCACGAACCTGGCCACCACGTGGGGGAACCTGCAGGTCGCCGAGATGCAGGTGTCGGAGGAATCCTGCAGCTCCGAATAATTGTTTTCAAAACCGGTCATGCCACCGGGGCCTTGGAGCCTGGGCAGCGCCACGTATTCGTCGTGCACCGCCACGTCCTGGATGTCCTGGTCGGACCAGGTGCCAAAACTCCCCGCCAGGGCGATGGGCTGGCGCAGCAGCGAGTTCCGGTACAATGCGGAGTCATCCGCTTCGAAAGAGCCATCCCACAGCAGCCCTTCCCCGTAGAGCATGTGGAAGAACTCCGCGGTCTTCCGGAAAGCCTCGTCCTTGGCCGTGAAGGCCACGGCGCCATCCACCATGCGCAGGTGGTTGGCGTAGGCATTGCCATCACAGATGGAGTCAGCGCAGCCGAATGCCCCCGTGATGCGGTAGAACAGGTTGTAGGACCCAAAGGTGTCGCCCTTCACCTTGAACTGGGTGGCTATGGGCGTCTCATCCGCAATCCCGTTTCCGTTGAGGTCCCCCGCGTCCCGAAAAGCCCTCATGCAGTCCACCCACTCGTCAAGGGTGGTGGGGATGTCCCTGCCCACCTTGTCCAGCCACATCTTGTTGATCATCCATGGGCCGCCGGTCAGCACCAGCCCGTACATTTCTTCAATGTAGGGGAACCCGTAGGTGTGGCCGTTGGGCGCCGTGATCTCGGACCAGTAGACCGGATGGTCGTCCAGTATCTTCCTCAGGTGCGGCATATCGTTGTTGATCAGCGCCTCCGTGGGCAGAAACACATCCTGGTCGGCGTACTGCACCACCGTATTGCCCGATTTCCCGTCACCGAATGACCAGAATACATCCGGCAGCCCCTCGCCGGATGCCAGCATCAGGTTGAGCTTCTCGGTGTAGCCCTCGTTGGGCACCGCCTGCCAGTCGAAAGCGACACCCGTGTCCTCGAACCACCGCCTGCACATGGCCAGGTCCCCCACCGGGATCACCCGTTCCGCCGGGTTGTTGATGATGGCCGTGATCCTCCCGTACTTGCTTTCGAAGGCATCCGGGTCCCTGATGATGGGCAATGAACCGTCCAGGGCGATGAGGCCCGCATCCAATGCCTCCTGCTCCTCCTTGGTCAGCGGCAACCCCCTGGTGTCGCCGGAGCCCGCCGGGTCCGCCGCCTGCGCCCCTCCGGCCGCCCCCGCCCCCGCCGCAGCCTTATCGCCGGCCTGGCCTGAAGCGCCGCACCCTGCCAGTGCCACCGTTGCCAAGACGGCGGCCAGGGCCAGTGCGGCCGCCTTGCTCAATGCGTTCCTTCTTTTCATCATGCTGCTCCTCCGTGGAAATGTTGAATGGGTTGAATGATTCATCCTTTGGATTTCGTGCCGGGCGCTGTCCCGGGCGCCACCCGTCGCAAAGCGCCGACATTACCGCCGTTGCGCCTGCATGCGCCATGGACGCCGCATCAAGGCGCCCGTCGCAAAGCGCCGAAGTCACCCCTTGACGGCGCCCATGGTGACGCCCGCCGCAAAGTACTTTTG
>JAISUG010000040.1 GCA_031272185.1 Lachnospiraceae bacterium | reverse complement strand
GTATCCAGTCCTCGTCCACCCTCACGATGGCTTTGATGGCTTCCAGGAAAAAGTCGGGGTCAATACGGGGCATGCACAGGCGGTCGTTGCTGCGGTTGGCCCGCTCCGCATTCTTGTCAGGGCGGAAGAGCAGCGTCTTGCCATTCACGCCGCGGTATGCCTTGAGCCCCTCGAACATCGCCTGCCCGTAGTGGAACACCATGGCGGACGGATCCAAGGCCACCGGCCCGTAGGGTACGATGCGGGGGTCGAACCACCCCTTGCCCTCCTCATAGTCCATGATAAACATATGGTCTGTGAAAATCGTCCCGAACACCAACGGGTTGTCCGCCCCCGGTTTCTCCTTGGGCGTGGTGGTGCGCTCGATGCGGATCTTTTGCATGTGGGGTCCCTCCATCATATTGAATCCAATTTTCATTCTCAGCGTACAAAATACCTGCTGTCCATCTCTTCCCAATTCACTCTAATATATGCCCAACTCCCCGTCCTGTCAAGGAGTTGCCAAAAAAAAGTTGCCGCCGAAAAAGAGTTGCCGCCCGCCCCGGCCCGCGGCAACCTGCAGCCGCCGGAAAAAAGTTGCCGTTGACTTTCGGTGTGGTTGTGCTAGGATATTGACATGGAAAATGCACAGAACAGATATCACATTGGCATAGACGACATACTCGCCGCCAGGGAGCGCATACGGGGCTACGCCGCATACACTCCCCTGGAGTTTTCGCCGGCGCTTAGCGCCGGGGGCAAAAAGGTCTTCCTCAAACTGGAAAACCAGCAGCCCGTGCGCTCATTCAAGATCCGGGGCGTCATGAACCGCCTCCGGCTCCTGACCCCCGCACAGCGCTCCCGGGGCATCGTCACCATCTCTTCGGGGAACCACGCCATCGCCGTGGCTTATGGCGCGGCGCTTCTTGGCATCACCCGCTGCGAGGTCATCATCCCTGATGGCACACCCGAAAGCAAGCGGTCCGTGATCAGCGCCTACGGGGCCGCCATCGTCCCCATGGGCCGCAACTACGACGAGGCACATGCCATGGGCGAGGGGTATGTGAAAGGCAGCGGGCTGTATTTCATCGACGGCGGCGACGAGGACACGGCAGTCTGCGCCGGCCAGGGCACCATAGCCCTGGAGATCTTGGAGCAAAACCCCGACATAGACTCCATACTGATCCCCTTCGGCGGGGGGGGCCTGGCCGCAGGCATAGCCGTCGCAGCCCAGGCCCTGAAGCCGGGCACTGCCCACTCAGCCTGCGCCTACAAACCAGATAACGCCGTCACCCCCGCCAGGACCCTCAAACCGGGCACCACAGCCACCCCCGGCGGAACCAAACCGGGCATCACCGTCACCCCCCTGTACAGCGAGAAATGCCCCGCCGTGGAGCGCTCTTTCCGGGAGGGCGTATTCTACGGCTATTACCCCAGCGAGGGGTCCATCTGCGAGGCCATGGTAGGCGGCATCGGCCACATTGCATTTGCCCAGCGGCACCTGTTTGCCGCCCCCCTTGGCGTGGACGAGGAATTTGTGAAAAAAGGGATCATGCACGCGTTTTTCACGGAAAAGATAGTCGCCGAGGCCACCGGGGCCGTCCCCATCGCCGCCTGCCTGCAGCACGGGGCCTCCCTGCCCGGCACCAACATAGCCCTGGTCATCACCGGCGGCAACCTGGACGCAAGGCTGTTCATGGATCTGGTAGGGAATCGGGCATATGTTCAAAAACCACTTGCATAATTGCGCATTTATATTATAATTGTGGTAGGGACAAGGGCTGCTGCCAAGCGTTTCCGCCATCTACCGCAGGTGCGCCCGCTACCGCAGGTACGCCCGCTACCGCAAGTGCGCTTGCGACCGCACGTTCCCCTTGCCCTGTGTCGCTATGGTGTCTTACGACCATATGACAGATATTTGACAAGAACTTGGGACGGCCGTGACAACCCGGTGCGCTATCTGCGCTAGATTTTCTTACTCACTTGGTGTTTTGTGTGCATTTGGCGTACTGTACGCACTTGGCGTACCGCACGCACCAGGTGTAGTACAGTGTGTACCATGCGCACTTTGTACTCTTTTGAGCCAAGTGCGCTTTGTGAGCTACGTGCGCTATGCGCACATTGGATTTTACGAGGAGGTCGATTATGAAGAAACACTCTATGCTAACCATCGCAGCCGCGCTGGCCCTGGCCGTGCTGCTGGGCGCCTGCTCCGGCGCCGCAAAAACATCCAACAAGCTGCTGGTGGGCACCAGCGCGGATTACCCGCCTTATGAGTTCATCATCCTGGATGACAAGAACGAACAGCAGTACGTCGGCGTGGACATCGAGCTGGCGAAGAAACTGGCATCCGACGCCGGCAAGGAACTGGAGATCGTCAACATGAACTTTGACAACCTCATGGTCTCCCTGCAAAAAGGCGACATAGATGCAGTCATCGCCTGCATCGAGCCCAACGAAGAGCGCAAGCAGGCCGGCGACTTCTCCGACGCATACTACGTGCTGAACCCGCCCCTGGTCTTGATCCGCACGGCGGATGCGGGCGCCCTCACATCGGTCGAGAGCCTCGCCGGCAAAAACGTGGGCGCCCAGACAGGCACCACCAAAGCCGACATCGTCACCGACGACATACCCGATGCGAACCTGGTGGCGGTGGCCACCGTCACGGACCTGGTGAACCAGCTCTCCTACGACAAGGTCGACGCCATCGTCCTGGACTATGACGTGGCGATGTCATACGCCAACTCCAGCCCCGATTTCGCCATCGCCGACATCGAGCTGGGCATCAGGCAGGACCTGGGCGTCGCGGTCCAGAAAGGCGACCCCAAAGGACTGCTGCCCTCGTTCAACAAAACCATCGCCGCCGAGAAGGCCGCCGGGAACATCGACAAATGGATGGAAGAGGCCAATGCCATCAGCGCCGACGCCATCTACCCGGAGTAAACCGGCAAACACGACCATGAACATGGGCAGGCCCCTTGCCTGCCCATTATTCATAAGGGGGCGCACATGGGCATCTTCCACTTTGGCACGACGAGCTTCTTCAACTTCAGCTTCCTACCCCGCTACCTTTCATTTTTCGTGAAAGGCATCGAGTATACCCTGCTGCTGTCCGTCACCGCGGTGGCCGTCGCCGTGTTCCCCGCATTGCTCCTGGCCATCATGCGCCTGTCGAAAAACCGGCTCATACGCAGCATCTCCGGGGCCTACATAGCGGTCTTCCGCTCCACCCCCCTGATGGTGCAGCTGTCTTTGGTGTATTTCGGCATCTTCGGCGTCATCCGCCTCCCCGCCGTGACATTGTTCGGGTTCATCAACATCTCCATGTTCATCCCCGGCGTGGTCGCATTGGCCCTCAACAGCGCCGCATACGTGGCCGAGATCTTCCGCGCGGGCATACTCGCCGTGGACATCGGCCAGACGGAGGCCGCCCGCAGCCTGGGGCTTTCCTCATGGCAGTCCATGAGCGACGTGGTGCTGCCCCAGGCCATCAAGAACGTGCTGCCCGCGCTGGCCAACGAGCTCATCACCATGGTGAAGGAGTCGTCCATCTGCTCGACCCTCGGTATGATGGAGCTGATGTGGGGCGCCAAAACCGTCGCTTCCACCACATACATCACCCTGGGGCCATATGTCCTGGCCGCCCTCATATATTTTGCCGTGAACTTCCCGGCATCCAAAGGCATCGAAGCCATCGAAAGGAGGATGCGCCGCGGTGACAAAAAATAAACTCATCAGCGTCCGGGACGTATACAAAGAGTACAACAACGGCCAGGTCGTCGCGCTGTCCGGATGCAACATCGACGTCGAGCGGGGCGAGGTGGTGGTCATCATAGGCCCCTCAGGCTCGGGCAAATCCACCCTCCTGCGAAGCCTGAACATGCTGGAGCCCCCCACGCGCGGCGAGATCTATTTCGACGGGGTGAACCTGGCCGGCAGGGACGTGAACGTGGACCTGCACCGCCGCAAGATGGGGATGGTATTCCAGCATTTCAACCTCTTCCCCCACAAGACCGTCCTCCAGAACATCACCCTGGCCCCCGTGCGCCTGAAACTGCGCCCGCAAAAGGAAGCCACCGCCGACGCCATGCGGCTCCTGGGGCGCATCGGGCTTTCTGACAAGGCCAACGAATACCCCGCCATGCTTTCCGGCGGCCAGAAACAGCGCATCGCCATCATTCGCGCCCTGGCCATGAACCCGGAGGTGATGCTGTTCGACGAGCCCACGTCCGCCCTGGACCCGGAGATGGTGGGCGAGGTCCTGGACCTGATGCAGGAGCTGGCCGAAGGCGGCATGACCATGATCATCGTGACCCACGAGATGGGCTTTGCCAAAGAAGTGGCCAGCCGCGCCGTTTTCATGGACGGCGGCGCCATCCTCGAGGACGACACCCCCACCAACGTCTTCGAACACCCCCGCAACGACCGCCTCAAAGACTTTCTGTCAAAGCTGCTGTAAATAATTGGCCGAACGCCCATTTACAGGGCTCATGGCTGTTGCTTCAATCGCAATCGCGGCGAAAGCGGTACCGGCGCCTCGCAAACCGCTCCCCTTACTTCACCGCCTTGAACGCCTCATCCAGATCCTCGATGATGTCGTCGATGTTCTCGATGCCGATGGACAGACGGATGGTGTTGGGTTTGATGCCCTGCTCCAGCAGTTCTTCCTCGTTGCACTGGCTGTGGGTGGTGGTGGCCGGGTGGACCACCAGCGACTTCACGTCGGCCACGTTGGCCAGCAGCGAGAACAGCTCCAGGTTGTCGATGAACTCCTGCGCTTTCTTCGCATCCCCCTTGATCTCGAATGAGAAGATGGATCCGCCGCCATTCGGGAAGTATTTTTTGTACAGCTCCGGCTGCCTGTCGCCCTTTTCCAGCGACGGGTGGTGCAATGCCTCCACCTGGGGGTGCCCGTTCAGGTAATCCAGCACCTTCAGCGTGTTTTGCACATGCCGCTCCACACGCAGGGACAGGGATTCCAGCCCCTGGAGGAACAGGAAGGAATGGAACGGGGACAATGTGGCTCCCGTATCACGCAGCAGGATGGCCCGGATCTTTGTGACGAAAGCCGCCGGCCCCACCGCCGCGGTGAAGCTCACGCCGTGGTAGCTGGGGTTGGGGTCCACCAGGGATGCGAACTTCCCGGAACCCACCCAGTCGAACTTCCCGCTGTCCACGATGGCGCCCCCGATGGCCGTCCCGTGCCCGCCGATGAATTTCGTGGCGGAGTGCACCACGATGTCCGCCCCGTACTCGATGGGGCGCACCAGGTAAGGCGTGGCGAAAGTATTGTCGATGACCAGCGGGATCTTGTGCTTGTGTGCGATATTGGCGATGCCCTCGATGTCAGGCACGTCGGAGTTGGGGTTGCCCAGGGTCTCGATGAACAACGCCTTGGTGTTGTCCTGGATCGCCGCCTCCAGCTTCGCCGGGTCGTGGGGGTTTTCAAAAGTTGTGGTGATGCCGTACTGGGGCAGGGTGTGCCGCAGCAGGTTGTACGTGCCGCCATAGATGTTTTTCGACGACACTATGTGGCCGCCGTTTTGCGCCAGGTTCAGGAATGTGTAGGTGATGGCCGCCGCGCCGCTGGCCACCGCCAATGCCGCCACGCCGCCCTCCAGTGCCGCCAACCTCTGCTCGAACACGTCGTTGGTGGGGTTTGTGAGCCGGCTGTAGATATTGCCCGCATCCCGCAGCCCGAACCGGTCCGCCGCATGCTGGCTGTTGTGGAACACGTATGATGTGGTGGCGTAGATCGGCACCGCCCTTGCATCCGTCACCGCATCCGGCCTCTCCTGCCCCACATGCACCTGCAATGTTTCAAATTTCAGACTTCTCTCCGCCCTCGTTTTCTTCGCCATGATGGTTCCCCCTTTCCTGTCCGTCGGACCCTTGTTCCACATTTCCCTGGACATGTGCCAGGCCATTTCCTAAGCGCCTACGCCACAGTCCGTACTTCAGCCTTGGAGCCTGCGCCGCAGCAGGTGATCCGCAGCTTCGGGGCCTGCGCCGTAGGAACATGTTCTTTGCATGGTGAGATTATACCCGCACGGCGGGAGTTTGGCAAATACAGAAAGTTTTTGGGGTGTTATAGAACGAGACTATATCAAAAGGGGTGACCACCACGCAAGGCGGACCACCACGCAAGGCGGAAGAGGGTGGTGTAGCGGTGCCTATGCCTACACCGACCGATAACAACGCAGCGTGGCAGTGGACAGACCGCACAGATATGGAAAGAGTTTCCGCTCTCGGGTTTATGATGCAGGTTGTGATACTGGTTTGTGATGCATGTTGCGATGCTGGTTTGTGATGCTGGTTGCGACACCAGGTTTACGATGCAGGTTGCGGCGGCACGGTGGTGGGCGCGGCGGCGCCTGCGGCCAGCAGATCCTTCACCACCTCCCCTGCTATGATGAGCCCCGCCACGCTGGGGACGAATGACACACTGCCGGGGATGTCACGGCGCTGCGTGCATTTGCGGACCGCCCCCGGCGGGCATATACAATGATACCGGCAGCTGATGGAGTCGTCCTCCCCCGGCCGGGTGGGCGCTTCCGTGGAGTACACCACCTTCAGCCGCTCCACGTCCCGTTTTTTCAGTTCCCTGCGCATCACCCTGGCCAGGGGGCACACACTGGTCTGGTAGATGTCCGCCACCCGAAACAGGGTGGGATCCAGTTTGTTCCCCGCCCCCATGCAGCTGATTATGGGCACCCCCGCTTCCCGGGCTTTCATCACCAATGCGATCTTGGCTGTGACGGTGTCCACCGCATCCACCACATAGTCATACCGGGCAAAATCGAACTCCCCTGCATTGTCCGGCAGGAAAAAACACTTGCGCACCTCCACCAAAGCATCCGGGTTGATTTCCAGTATGCGCTCCCCCATCACTTCCGCTTTGTACCTGCCCACGGTGCGCCGGGTGGCGTGGATCTGCCGGTTCAGGTTCGTCAGGCACACCAGGTCGTCGTCCACCAGGTCCATCGCGCCCACCCCCGCCCTGCACAGCGCCTCTGCGGTATACCCACCCACGCCGCCGATGCCAAATATCGCCACCCGCGCATTTTTCAGTTTTTCCATGCCGCCCGCGCCCCAAAGCAGACGGGATCGGGAAAATTGGTCTTGCATAGCTATCCCCCAAATCATCAAACATGCCAGCCTGCGAAGAACATACCCGCGTTCAACGCAGCGAACCTGTCCGAGGAGCCATCATCCACCGCCTGCGAAGAACATACCCGGGGTACACCGCCCCCGGAAGTCCGGCGGCAACCATCCCCCCGCCTGCGAAGAACATACCCCTGCAACGAAAAACGCAAGCCGACATCTGCTCTGCCGTGCCTGCGCATCGTGAAAACCCAGTGCGGGAAAAGGGACTTGAACCCTCACGTACATTCATACACAAGATCCTTAGTCTTGCCTGTCTGCCAATTCCAGCATTCCCGCATAAAGACGCCAAACCCATCGCTTCCCATAAACCACCCCGTCGGGCAAACCATGCCGGTGCGGCTTTCGCCACTTGCCTGACAAAGCTTGACCGGCGGGGTACCTGTGGGGCGACCGATGGTGCGACCTGCGGCACCGGCACAGCGCGACGCAGCCCGCCTGCGCACACATATGCATCATCTTGCCGAAGCCCTGCACACCGATACCTTACTGCAGAAGAAGGGAGTCGAACCCTCAGGGTGTTACCACCACACGGACCTGAACCGTGCGCGTCTGCCAATTCCGCCACTTCTGCTCAAATCTTCACATCTGCCGCACTACCCGCCGCCGCCTCAAGGGGCTGTTTCCGAGCGACAAAGTGTATTATAGTGGACTTCCGGGCGTTTGTCAATGGAAATTGTGCAAAGAATCCGAAAAATATCTGCGGTTTCCAGTACATGGAAACGACGCAACCACACCACCGCCCCCAGCCAAACCCATCCTCCCCGGCCATGCCGGCACCCCATCCCTTGGGTGCCGGCATCCGGATCGAATAGGCGCCTCTGTCACGCCACTTTCTCTTTTGCCAGCTGTGTCAGCTTCGCAAACCCTTCCGCATCGTTGATGGCCAGCTCGGAGAGCATCTTGCGGTTCAAGTCCACCCCCGCCAGCTTCAGCCCATGCATGAACTTGCTGTATGAGAGGCCGTTGAGTCGGCAGGCTGCATTGATGCGGGTAATCCACAATGTGCGGAAATCCCTCTTCCTTTGCTTGCGCCCCGCATATGCGCTGGTGAGCGCGCGCATCACGGCCTGTTTTGCGATCCTGTATTGTTTGGAGCGTGCGCCCCTATATCCCTTCGCCAGTTTCAGTACGCGGTTATGCCTTTTCTTGGCGGCCAGCCCGCCCTTAACTCTTGCCATGTGTTTCCCTCCTTGATATGTCCCATGATTTACGATAGCGATACTGCGCTCGCCCCTTTCGGCCTGCCATGCAGCACCTGCACGAGGCGATGGCCCTGCCAAAGCGCCCGACGTGGCGGGCGAGCCCGTTCCTTTCGTCCAAACCGGCACCCTGCCGACCCATACACCGTCAGTCCCGACGGCTGCAGGGAAGTCCGTTCCTTTCGCACCCAACCAGCACCTTACATCCGTTTGCAACCTTCATAAGGGGGTGAATCGGGGCGCCCAGGCGCATTTGCCCATATGGGCACACTAGATGTACGGCAGTATCCTCTTCATGACCTTTGCGTTGGTGGCATCAGTGACTATGCTCTTGCGCAGGTTCCTCTTGCGTTTCGTGCTCTTCTTCGTCAGAATGTGCGATTTGTAAGCTTTATTCCTCACCAGTTTCCCGGTCCCGGTCACTTTGAACCGTTTCGCCGCCGACTTGCTCGTCTTCATTTTCGGCATACTAAAACCCTCCTTTATTTTTCAAATGTGTGCCAAGGCACACAGTTACCATCCGCGCGGCATAATCGCTGGTGGCGGAAGCATATTCCTCGCTGCCATTGGGCCATGTGCATCCGATGCCGCCTGGCCTGCGAGTGTCATTTACCGTGAATGCACACAACACAACACCCACCGCCACGCCGTCTAGGTCTACCGACCTACCGCCAGGCTGTCCGTAGATATGCATGCATCTTCAGGCAAACAATTACCCTTTGGATCTCTTGCTTTCTCGGCCGCGTGCGGCCACGTGGGGCCGCAAGACACCAGGCAACCGGTCAGTTCGTCTTTTTGGCGGAAAGGTACATGACCATCGTCCTGCCCTCGACCTTGGACGGTTTCTCCACGACCGCGATATCTTCCAACGACTTGGCGAAATCTTCCAGGATGTGCCTGTGCTGGGACATATGGGAAATCTCCCGCCCGCGGAAACGCAGCGTCACCTTAACTTTGTCGCCCTTTTCCAGGAACTTCCTGGCCGAACCGGTCTTGGTGTTCAGGTCGTTCTCGTCGATATTGGGCGACATGCGCACTTCCTTCAGCTCCACGATCCTTTGTTTCTTCCTGGCCTCTTTTTCTTTGCGCGCCTGCTCATAGCGATACTTCCCGTAGTCCACGATCTTGCACACGGGCGGTTCTGCCTTCGGCGCGATTTTCACCAGATCCAGTTCCGCTTCCTGCGCCATGCGCAGCGCATCCCGGGATGAGAATATGCCCAGCTGTTCCCCGTTCTCGCCGATCAGCCTGACTTCCCTGTCCCTGATTTGCTCGTTAATGAATAAATCGTTGATAGCCGTTTCCCTCCATACCCATACCATACACACTTGAAACAATACGCCTGCGGTGCCTCTCTCTATCAGCATCTCACACAAAAACGACGGACAGCAAACCGCCCGTCACACTCAAACACAGGGTCGCGCCCCTCGTGGCGCTGCACCCATGCCCTCATATGAACCCTGGTCGCCCGTGCGCCAAGGTGAGGCGAAAAACCTGCTTGCTGTGGGCCGATGCCGCAAAAACGCACCGACAATGCACATGATAGCACCGCCCGGCGGGGTTGTCAAGCACTTTTTGAAAAATCCTGTTGTTAACCTGTGATAATGTCAGTATGTAAATTCACCTGCGAAAATGTCACCCCCCATGGTAGAATGCAGCAATGAAGAGAGAGGTGATAGGATTGTCAGATCGACAGTTCAAGAGG
>JAISUG010000035.1 GCA_031272185.1 Lachnospiraceae bacterium | reverse complement strand
CCCCCCCGGCGGTTCGTCCTTACATTGTCAAGACGATCCCAGTTCGTGCCGGCAGGACGGATTTCAGGATGCGCGGCCCAAGAGCCCGCCGGGCGGATCCCCCCCATTTCTTTCGTCTTGGGGATTGACAAATGCGCTAAATACCGCTATGGTTGATGGGGTGCGGGTGCTTGGCGTGCTGCGCCTGCCACCCGGGGCGCCCGGGGGGATGGCAAGCGTGGCTGCGGCGGATGTGGATATCTCGGGGCCGGCGGCCGACATGGAGGGGATCCATGGGTTTTTGGGGCGGGAGACGATCCCTTTCCTCAAAAAGACGAAATCCGGCATGAAGGAAGCAGACCTGCGCGCGCAGGTGTACAGTTATGGGTGGGGCGGAGATGGCACATTGTCCCTGCGCCTGGCGGCAGGCGGGGGTGGCAACCTGAAGCCCGAGAACCTGCTGGCGGCGTACTTTGAAAGCACCGGGCGACCGTTTGAACGGCACCGGTTCCGTATCGTGCGCAAGGAGCTGTACAGCCTTGATGGCGCATCCAACTATATCGCCCTTGGCGACATGGGGGAAGAGTTTGGGTGATTTGCAGAGGATTGCGATGGTTTCCATACATGCTTTGGATCAGATCGGCGCAAGTGGCGTGGGTTTGGGTGATTTGCAAAGGATTGCGATGGTCTTCATGGGGGGAGATTTAGGTGATAGGCCGTGGGAATGATTTGATGGGGGAAGAGTTTGGGCTATACGAATAAAGTGGCCATCACCAGATGGCGGGGGGGCGTGCTCACTGCCTGGCTGGATGCCAAAGGCGCTTCCCGCCTACAGTTTGACAAGGATGGCGACAGGACGGCGGTTGGCCGCATATGCATCGGTAAAGTGAAGAATGTGGTGCCAAACATACGGGCGGCGTTTGTGGACATAGGTGACGGGCAGGTCGCGTACTACAGCTTGGAGGAGAACCGGCACCATACGCTGAACCAGGCGCCCTTACGTCCCGGCGACGAATTGAGCCATGGCAATGAATTGACCCAGGCGCCCTTACGTTCCGGAGATGGGTCAAGAAGCTGCAAACCGCAGCCGCTGCGCGGGGGCGACGAGATCCTGGTGCAGGTTACTCGGGACGCAGCCAAGGGCAAGGCCATGCAGGTGTCTTCGAAACTGACACTGGTGGGGCGATACTTCGTGCTCTCGTGGGAACCCGGGAGCGGGAAGCAGCAGGCCCTAAATGGTACATACACAGACAAAGAAGCCGCTCTTGACGCGGCAATCACTTTCTCCTCAAAAATCCATGACACGTCCTGGAAACGGACTGCGGCGACGGTCCTTGGGGAATACATGGATCCGCGCTTTATGCTCATCGTACGGACCAATGCCTACAATGCTGAAAGTGACGAAGCAGGTGGCACGAAAAGCGCCGTAGCCGACGACGGGAAAAGCGTCGGTGCCGACGACGGGAAAAGCGTCGGAGCCGTCGGCGAAGAAATGGGTGCCGCCGACGAAAATGCAGATACATGCGCCGGCGGTGCAGAAAACCATGGCTCCGATGGCCAAGGAGGTGACGGCGCCGACGGCAGTGGAAACCCCGGCGGCAGTGGCAGCCCCGACGGCACAAAAGGCCGAAGCGCCGGCCAAGTGGCAGGCGACGGTGGCATCATCGGCGGCGGGAACATGGATGCGCTCCTGGCGCAGCTTCGCGCCCTGACTGCGCAGATGTCGGACATCCTGGCGAAAGCGCCATACCGGGGCGCATACAGCGTCCTTTATGAAGACCTGCCCCCTTACCTAGCGGCGGTTCGGGACACTTACGCAGGGGAGATGGGTGAGCTGTGGACTGACGATGGGGGCATATACCGGGAGTTCACCGCGCGCCCGGAGCTGTTCGATGCGGGCAAATCCGGCACCAAGACCGTGCTTTACACGGACAAGGATATCAGCCTTTTCACGCTGCTTAGGCTGGGCAAGGCGCTCTCATGCGCCACGGACAGACGGGTGTGGCTGGACTCCGGCGCATACCTGGTGATCGAGCAGACGGAGGCGATGGCGGTCATCGACGTGAACACCGGGAAGTATGAACGCAAGAGCAAATTTGACGATACGGTGCGCAGGGTGAACATGGAAGCCGCGGTCATGGTGGCCAGGCAGCTGCGCCTGCGCAACCTCTCGGGGATCATAGTGGTGGACTTCATCGACATGGAAAGGGACAAGGACAGGCGGGAGGTGCTGGCGACGCTTCGGGAGGCGGTGGCGCGTGACCCGGTGAAAACCACCGTGGTGGGCATGACCCCGCTGCAACTGGTGGAGATTACCAGGAAGAAAACCCGCAAACCCCTGGCAGAGGAGCTATTATGAAGATCATCATCGTGGGCTGTGGCAAAGTGGGCATGACTTTGGCGGCCGAACTGAACAAGGACGGGCACGACATCACGGTCATTGACAAGAACCCCTATGCCGTCACGGCCACCACCAACAATGTGGACGTGCTGGGGCTGGTGGGCAACGGCGCGGTGTACAATGTGCAGATAGAGGCGGGTGTGGCGGGCGCCGACCTGCTCATCGCCTGCACGGATTCCGACGAGCTGAACATGCTGTGCTGCCTCATCGCCAAAAAGGCGGGCGATGCCCGCACCATCGCACGGATCCGGGACCCGGAGTATTCCTCTGAGATCCGCTACATCCGGGACGAGTTAAACCTGTCCATGGCCATCAACCCGGAACAGGCAGCGGCCGGGGAGATCGCGCAGCTGCTTCGGTTCCCCTCGGCCATCAAGATCGACACATTCACCCGTGGGCGGGTGGAGATCATGAAATTCATCGTGCCGGAGGGGTCTGTCCTCAATGACATGCGGGTGCAGGAGGTGTTTTCCCGCCTGGGGCGCAAGGTGCTGATCTGCGCGCTGGAGAGGGGCGAGGACGTGCTCATCCCCAGCGGCCCCACTTTCATGCGTGCGGGGGACAAGCTCTCGGTCCTGGCCCAGCCGGGCGAGTCCATGGAGTTCTTCCGCCAGGTGGGCATCGAGAACAATGCCGTGAAGACGGTGCTCATGGTGGGGGGCGGGAAGATCACGTACTACCTGGCGAAGATGCTGGAAGAGACACACATCAAAATCAAGATCATCGAGGAAAACGCAGACCGCTGCAACTTCCTAAGCGATGCGCTGCCCAAGGCCATGATCATCCACGGCGACGGGTCCAGCCAGGAGCTTTTGCTGGAGGAGGGCATCCGCCAGGTGGAGGCGTTTGCCGCGCTGACGGGGTTCGACGAGGAGAACATCATGCTCAGCCTCTATGCTGCCACCCAGTCCAAGGCGAAGCTCATCACCAAGGTGAACCGCATCGCGTTCGACAACGTGGTCAATGCGCTGAAGCTGGGCAGCGTCATCCACCCCAAGCGCATCTGCGCGGACATGATCCTGCAGTACGTGCGCGCCATGCAGAATGCCAGCGGGTCCAATGTGAAGACGCTCTACAAACTCACGGACAACGGCGGCGAGGCCCTGGAGTTCAACGTGGGCAAGGATTTCCCGGGCGCAGGGATACCCTTGGAGAAACTGCGGCTCAAAAACAACCTCCTGGTGGCCAGCATCAACCGCAAGGGCAAGATCATCACCCCCAGCGGCAAGGACACCATAGAGGAGGGCGACACCGCCATCATCGTCACCACCAATGCGGGGCTGCTGGACTTAAAAGACATACTGGCGTGAGGAAGAGGGCCGGGCCTGATGATGCCGGAACTGCGGACGGTCCGTCGGGCAGATGGAAGCCTACGGTTCGGGAAGCGGCCGCACGGTGGGCGGGGGCCGATGGACAGACTCCGGCCGCGGCGCATTTCGGCAGTGGCGCGGCAGCAGGGGCGCCCGCATTCATGCGGGCCGCGGGGGGATGTGTTTTGCACGTTTGGTGCTATGAAGGAAGTATGAGATGAACCTTGCGATCGTGGTTTACTTCCTGGGTTGGATCATGAACCTGGAAGCGCTGCTCATGGCACTGCCCCTGGTCACCGGCCTGATATACAGGGAGGCCGACTGGGTGTATTTCGGGTATGTCATGCTGGCATTGGCCACGGTGGGCTACCTGTGCACACGCAAGAAGCCCAAGAACGAGTTGTTTTTTGCCAAAGAGGGGTTCGTCTGCGTGTCATTGGGCTGGGTGATATTGAGCTTTTTCGGGAGCCTGCCCTTCTACCTAAGCGGCGCCATCGGCGACTTCGAGGATGCCATGTTCGAGATCATCTCCGGGTTCACCACCACCGGGGCCAGCGTACTGGCGGACGTGGAAGCCCTGTCCCACTCCATGCTCATGTGGCGCAGCTTCACCCACTGGATCGGCGGCATGGGCGTGCTGGTGTTCATCCTGGCCATCATGCCCCTGGCGGGCAGCTACAACATGCACATCATGCGGGCGGAGAGCCCCGGGCCCAGCGTGGGCAAGCTGGTGCCGAGGGTGAAGACCACCGCGAAGCTACTGTATATCATTTACTTCTCCATGACTGTGGCGGAGGTCATAGCGCTGCTGATCGGGGGGATGCCGCTGTTTGACGCCATGTGCGCCAGCTTCGGCACCGCCGGGACCGGCGGTTTCGGCATCAAGGCCTTGAGCATGGGGTACTATGACAGCGCTTACCTCCAGGGGGTGGTGAGCGTGTTCATGCTCCTGTTCGGTGTGAATTTCAATGTCTACTACCTGTTCCTCATCCGCAAACCCAAAGATGCCCTGCGCTGCGAGGAGGCGCGGGTGTATTTCGCCATCGTTGCGGCATCCACTGCGCTGATCGCCTGGAACGCAAGGCACTTCTTCGCCGGCGCATGGCCGGCCCTCCACCATGCGCTCTTCCAGGTGGCGTCCATCATCACCACCACCGGGTACTCCACCGTGGATTTCAACCTCTGGCCCCAGTTCTCCAAGATGATCCTGGTGGCGCTGATGTTCGTGGGGGCGTGTGCGGGGTCTACCGGCGGTGGGATGAAAGTGTCCCGGATCCTCATCGGGGTTAAGTCCGTGTACAATGAGCTGGCGTCCCTGGTACACCCGCGCAGCGTCAAGGTGGTGAAACTGGAACACAAGGCCGTGGAGGCCACCGTGGTCCGCTCCGTGAATGCCTATTTCGTGGTGTATTTCATCATATTCGCGGTGTCGCTGCTGCTCATCAGCCTGGACGATTTCGACTTCACCACGAACTTCACCGCCATATCCGCCACATTCAACAACATCGGCCCTGGCCTCTCCATGGTGGGCCCCATGGGCAGTTTCGGGTCATTCTCGCCATTCTCCAAGGTCGTCATGATGTTTGACATGCTCGCAGGCCGCCTGGAAATATTCCCCATGATCTTGCTGTTCTTGCCATCCACCTGGAAGAAGAGCTGAGGCAAGAAGAGCTGAGGCAAGGCGCTGCGGTCGGGCTGTGCACAGTGGTGCGTTTCGTCGGCAATGCAAACAATGGACGCACCGTGCGGCGTTTCCGTGACGAAATGCGCTTAGCCGGTGCGGCAATGGTTTAGCTTTTATTGTGGATCCGCCTCCCTTCTTTTGCCATGCGTATCCGTTCCGCCTGTATGTTGAATGTGGGTTTCTGCGGCGGCTACAGTATGTCCATCCCGGCGCAGAAGCCGTCGTATGTGGCCTGCTTGACCTGGCCGGGGTTTTTGCAGTCGCCTATGGCCACCGTCCAGGGGACGATGCCGGAAAGCTCGCTGACCGTGCCCGTGTCTGGTTTTTGGCCCACGGCGTACACCACCAGGTCGCATTCCTTAGTGACCGGCGTCTGGCCCGAATCGATGTAGTGCACGCGGCCCTTTTCGATTTTGGTCACTTTGGCGCCGGTCACGCAGGTGGCTTTTGCTTTAAGCCTGGGAAGCAGCGCCCGCCTATGGCTGTCGTTGGCCTCTATCGCCAGGTCGCCCCGCAACTCGATGACTGTGACCTTGTAGCCGTGGTCGGCGAGCCACAGCCCTGTCTCGCAGCCTATGAGCCCGCCGCCTATCAAGGCGATTTCCTGCGCCTTGCCTGCACAGGCGGGCAGGCCGCTGTCAATACTTGCGGTTTCTTCCTTGGCACCTGCATCTGCGGGCAGGCCGCTGTCAATACCTGCGGTTTCTTCCTTGGCGTCTGCGTCTGCGGACAGTGCACTGCCAGTCGGGGGGATTTCCTTTTTTTCGCCCGCATCCCTTGACATTTTCCCGTCCCCTATCAGCCTGTAGAGTTCCAGGACGTGCATGGCGTTTTCTATGCCCTCTATGGGCGGGGTGACGGGGGACGACCCTACGGCAATGATGAGGGCGTCGGGCGCAGCGCCCCATGCGCACTCCTCCACGTACCCTGCGTCAGCCGTCGTGTTCAGGAGGACTTTGACATGGTTCCTCTCCAGCCTCGCCACCAGGGAATCGCGGAACCTTTGGAGTGATTCCTTGTGTTCGTCGATGTCGGTGAACCACAGTGAGCCGCCCAGCCGGGGGCCTTTCTCCACCAATGTCACGTCGTGGCCCCTCTGCGCGGCGGTTATGGCTGCGTACATGCCACCCACGCCCCCGCCCACCACCAGCACCTTTTTGCTTGAGACGGGCCTCGGGGCGTTTCGCCAACGCAGCTCCCGGCCGGACCATGGGTTCACCGCGCAGTGCCACAGCTGGGGGAACACCCGTTTTTCCGGGTCCGAGGCCAGGGGGTTGAAACAGGAGCAGCGCAGGCACGGGGCGATCTCGGCCTCCCTGCCCATGAGCGTCTTGTTCACGAAGTCGGGGTCCGCGAACTGCTGGCGGCCCAATGCCACGAAGTCGCATTGGCCGGAGGATATGGCCTCCTCGATCTGCTCCGGCGAGTTGAACCCCCCCACGGCCACCACGGGCACGCGCACATTTTTCTTGATGGCAGCGGCCAGCCCCAGGTTGCAGCCGTGGGCGTCGAACATCGACGAGAACGCCTTTGTCTCCACGTGGGAATGGTATATCCCTGCGGTGACGTGTATCAGGTCCACCCGGTCCTGGATCAGCCTGCAAAATTCTATGGTTTCCTCCAGGCCCATGCCGCCCGGGACCCGTTCCTCGCCGCTCACGCGGTACTCTATCAGGAAATCGTCCCCAACGGCGGCGCGCACCGCATCCAGCACCATGATGGGGAACTTCGCCCTGTTTTCCAGGCTCCCGCCGTATGCGTCTGTGCGGTGGTTGGACAGGGGGGAGATGAACTGGGACAAGAGCCAGCCGTGGCCGCCGTGGAGCATCACCATGTCGAACCCCAGGCACTTGCAGTTGAGCGCGGTGGATGCGAAGTTGGCCGCGACCCGCCGCATCATAGACTCGTCCATCTCGTCCACCGCCACGCCGTCGGGGCGCACGAATGCAGACGGGCCGATGGGGTTTTTGTGCCCCTTGACGGTGTCGGGGTGGTTCACATTGCCCACGTGGTTGATCTGTATGGAAGCCACTGCGCCGTGTGCCTTGATGGCCTCGGTGAGGGTCTCGATGGCCTCGATGTGTATGGTGCTCATGTTTTTGGAATACACGTCCAGCCCGTGCTCGTGCCTCAAGGCATACTCGTCGTCCACGAAGCTTTCCGTGAGGGTGACCTGGGCGAAGCCGCCACGGGATTTGGTCTCGTAGGCGTCGATGCCCTCAGGGGTGGGGTAGCCGCGGTCCACCACCCTGTTGGCGGTGATGGGGGAGGCCAGCACGCGGTTTTTGAAGACGGTCTTTTTCACCGTGTACGGGGACAGCATGTGTGGGTATCGGCAGTTTTTCATGGATTCCTCCTATACGATGTGGGCTGTGCCCGCATCAGTGGGCTGTGCCGACTTTGGTGGGCTGTGCCTACATGTCCATGTTAATGGGTATTTTGCATTAAATCAATCACTTACAATGAAGTAAGTATATAGGATTTGGCGTGTGGGTGCGGCCAAGGTTCGAGTGAAAGCTATCGGATGGCGGGTGAGGGCGGCAAAGCTCGTGTGAAAGCTATCGGATTGCGGGTGAGGGCGCCCAAGGTTCGTGCAAAGCTATCGGATCGCGCGCGGGGCCCGGTAAGGGTTCTCCATGACATTCGCATCGGGGTCCCGGAAACCATGCCACATCTCGCCCAGCGGGTCTATGGGCAGGTCCTTGTCCAGCATGTCCCGGTGGCCCCACTCGTAGATCGTCTGCAGGATCACGCACACCTCCCGGCCTTTTTGGGTCAAGGAATACTCGGTGTGCAAGACCTTGCCGCTGTATGACGTCTTTTCGATCAGCCCGTCGCAAATCAGCTCGTTCAATGTGGACAGGAGCACCTTTTCGGTGATGGGGAGCTGCTTTTTGAACTTCCCGAATCGGGTGCTCCGGTCGAAATCCAGCGCCCGCAGGACATAGGGCTTCCACTTGGTGAAAAACACGCGTCGCGCATGGTGATATGGGTCTTTTTCAAACGAGATATCGGGTGTGTGATCCATCATTCCCTCCGCATCATGGTATATGCCGTTGGGTTCATTATAGCAAAAAATCGGATAGTTTCAAGGGCTACGGTCAGTGTCGTGGCGGGGATGTTTTCTTTTAACTTGCAATTTTCAGTTAACAACAGATGATAAAATTTCTGCTTGCTTTCCAGCGGATTATCTGGTAAAATGATTTTCTGTGACTAAGGATGGTCCTCTGTTATGAGTTAAAGGTGCGCAAGCGAATGCTGCTTTCTGCGTGCACCTGCCTTGGAACCTGTGGTCGATGGCGCTTCATGTGTCTGTGGGGCCGGTGCGACCACCGGGTTTACGTATAGGCTGCTGTAAAGACCTTTCATATCAAGAACATCCGGCATATGAAGGAGGATTATAAGTGATCAACGCAATCATCAAAAGCATCGAGGATGCCCAGCTGAAGGAGACGGTGCCCCAGTTCAATGTGGGCGACACGGTGCGGGTCCACAACCACATCCGCGAAGGCACCAGGGAGCGCGTCCAGATTTTCGAGGGCACGGTCATCAAGCGCCAGAACGGGGGCGCCCGGGAGACATTCACCGTCCGCAAGACGTCCAACGGCATCGGCGTGGAGAAGACATGGCCGCTGCACAGCCCCTCCGTGGGGGACATCGAGGTGGTCCGCCGGGGCAAGGTTCGCCGTGCGAAGCTCTACTACCTGCGCGACCGCGTGGGCAAGGCCGCCAAGGTCAAGGAACTGATCCGCTGACGCTTGCATGGAGCTTAGCAGTGGGGTTTTTCGATCCGCTGCAAACCCACAAGTAGGGTATTTTGTAAGTGAGCATCGCTTCTTACGCTCGTGCTGTGACGCAAACGAATACCGGCTTACACTGGCAACCACAGAGGGAGAATGCACTTCTCCCTTTGTTGCAATAATCTCTCTGTTTGCGGCGCTGTGGTTGCGGGCCTATAAGCAATAACCTGCTGATATTTGGCGGGGGCTGCCAGACTGCGTGGTGATATTTTGGAAACTCTTCTGCACAAGACGGCCAGGTGGGTGGTGGACATCGTGGCGGTGCTGTATCTGGCGGCATTTGTGATCTACGGGTTCACCGCCCAGGTGCGCATGTCCGGACAGTCCATGATGCCTCTGATTCGTTCTGATGACGTGGTGTTTGTCAACCGCATCCTATACCATTTTGCCCCTCTGGGGCGTTTCGACGTGGTGGCTTTTTACCGCGACGATGAGAAGGCGAACCTGAAAAGGGTCATCGGGCTGCCGGGCGAGACCGTGCAGATCCGTGACGGCGGCATCTATATCGATGGTGTCTTGCTGGCGGAGGGCGAATGGGGGCAGGCTGTTTCGCTGTCGGGCGTCGCGGCGGAACCGGTGAAACTTGGGCCGGATGAGTATTTCGTGCTGGGCGACAACCGGGAGGGCAGCGAGGACAGCCGGTTTGACAGCATCGGCAACGTGGGGCGCAGCCAGATCATCGGAAAGGTCTGGCTCAGGGTGTACCCATTTATCGATGCGGGGCTCATCGAGTGACAGGGCATCGGGGATGACAGAAACGCAAAAGGCTGAACTGATATGGCTCGGCCAGACCAGGCATAGGTCTGACGTGCATTTGGCTGGCAACCGAGTGGCCGGGAGGCGCTAGTATGGACATAACCCACTTGCAGTGGTACCCGGGGCATATGACGAAGGCCAAACGCGCCATGCAGGAAGACCTCAAACTGGTGGACCTGATCATAGAGCTGCTGGATGCCAGGGTGCCGGTTTCCAGCCGCAACCCCGACATAGACCGCCTGGGGCAGGGCAAGGCGCGGCTGGTGCTGCTCAACAAAGCGGACCTGGCCGAGGACGCACAGACGGAGCGTTGGAAGCAATGGTTTTTGCGACGGGGGATCCAGGCGGTGAGGCTGGACGCCCGTGACCGCAACACATTCAAGCAGATCAACAGCGCGGTGGCGGAGGCGTGCAAGGAAAAAACCCAGCGGGACCTGCGCAGGGGCATAAAGAACCGCCCGGTGCGGGCGATGGCGGTGGGGATACCAAATGTTGGAAAGTCCACATTCATCAACTCATTTGCCGGACGGGCCAGCGCCAAGACGGGCAACAAGCCGGGCGTGACCAAGGGCAACCAGTGGATACGCCTGGGAAAGTCATTGGAGCTGCTGGACACCCCGGGGATACTCTGGCCGAAATTCGAAGACGAGCAGGTGGGGCTGCATCTGGCTTATATCGGCTCCATCAATGACGACATATTGGACAAGACGCAACTGGCGGTGGCTTTCATCGGGGAGATATGCGGCCTGGCGCCCCATGCGCTCCCTGACAGGTACGCCAGCCAGGCGGCAGGCGGCGGCGGGGGGCATCCTCCCGCAAAGGAAGTAGGTGGCCTGGCTGCCGACGGCCAGGCGGCAGGCGGCGATGGGGGGCATCCTCCCGCAAGGGAAGTGGTTGGCCTGGCTGACGACGGCCAGGCGGCAGGCGGCGGCGGTAAGCAGGCCACCGATGAGAGTGACGAAACTGCCCAGGTTGCCGACGGTTGGACCGACGGCGGCGGGGATGTGGATACATATGGTGTGGCGTGGCTGGAAAAAATCGCCACTGTGCGTGGATGCCTGAAAAAGGGGGGCGTGGCTGACATAGACAAGGCGGCGCTCTTGCTGTTCGATGATTATCGGAGCGGGCGACTGGGGCGCATCACATTGGAACGGGCTTGACACGGAACAAGGGGCGGGGGGTTGGACAAAACAGTTCATCCCATGCGTGTGTCGCGGACAAGAAGCGGGAACGGGTTAAAGAAACATAATGTCATGACCGGGTTTGAGACTGCGTTGGTTTTCATGAGGGTTGCGAGGGGATGGGAGGCTGATCGGCCGGCGCTGCAGGAGCGCACCGCATCATATGGTTTCCCTTTTCACATGACGACGCATAGGAATGAGGGGAAAATGAACCCGGGAACGAAAAGGAAGAGCCCTGCCCAGATATCGCCTGAAAGGCTGGCGAGAGAAAGGGAGCGGCTCTACGCCATGGGCGTGTTTGAACGGGAATTTGTCGCATTCACCCACATCTGCGGGGTGGACGAGGCAGGGAGGGGCCCGCTGGCAGGGCCGGTGGTGGCTGGGGCGGTGATATTGCCCAAAGACTGTGAAATCCTATTTTTGAACGACTCGAAAAAACTCTCCCCATCCAGAAGGGAAACACTCTACGATAAAATCCGCGAAGTAAGCATCGCATGGCAGGTGGGCGTGGTGACTGCGGCCAGGGTCGACGAAATCAATATCCTGCAGGCCACATACGAAGCCATGCGCATAGCGATACACAAACTGGAAGTGACGCCGGACATATTGCTGTGCGATGCGGTGGAGATACCAGGCATAAGCATCAAACAGGTGCCCATCATCGGGGGGGACGCCAAAAGCGTGTCCATCGCCGCGGCCAGCGTCATGGCCAAGGTGACAAGGGACAGGATGATGGTGGATTATGACAGGCTCTATCCAGGATATGGCTTCGCCAAGCACAAAGGCTACGGCACCCAGGAACACATCGAAAAGATATTGGAAATGGGCCCATGCCCCATCCACAGGCGGTCGTTTATACGGAATCTGGGATGAGTGAGGCCGAGGGCCCCCAGGCGCGTAGCAAGGCGATTATGCGGCTGTTCATGGGAAATCCGGGATGAGTGCAGATGCTTGCCGAGGCAGGCGCACAGCAAGGCGATTTGCGCGGCTGTTCATGGGAAATCCGGGATGAGTGCGGATGCTTGCCGAGACAGGCGCGGATGAAAAGCGTGGCGGTATTCTTGATGGGACGACGGATTTCAGGCCGGTTGGGCATGCGCCTGGGGGTATCGCCGGGGATGGCGCGATGCGGTTGCCTGATAAGGAGGGGTGTTGTGAACAAGCGCAGGGTAGGGGGGGAAAAGGAAGAATGGGCCGCCCGCTACCTGTTTTCGCTAGGCTATGATGTGCTGGAGAGCAATTTCTTCGGCAGGCACGGGGAGATCGACATAGTCGCAAAGGACGGGCAGACGATGGTTTTCGTCGAGGTGAAGTTCCGTTCATACGAACGTATGGGGTATCCCCAGGAATCTGTGGACTTCCGCAAGCAGTCGAGGGTGCGCGCCGCGGCCAGGCAGTACCTGTACAGCCATGGGTACGCCCCCGACCAGCCTTGCCGTTTCGACGTGATCGCGATTTTGGGGCAGCGGATGCAGCATATAAAGGATGCGTTTTGAGGATGGGCGACGTCTCTTTTGTGTATTTCACATCATTCGAAGCCACGGGTTTGGTCCGGCACGGGTTTTCCACCAGAAACGGAGGGGTGAGCGCGGGGCCGTATGCTTCCCTCAACCTGTCATTTTCCACCGGGGACGCGCGGGGGGATGTGCTGGAAAACTACCGGCGCGCTGGGGCCGCGCTGGGGGTAAACAACATGGTCCTGGCCGCGCAGACGCACACCACCAATGTGCGCAGGGTGGGGGCGCAGGATGCGGGCAAAGGGCTGGTCCGGGAGCGGGATTACTCTGATGTGGATGCATTGGTGACAGATGTGCCGGGGCTTTGCTTGGTGACCCACCACGCCGACTGCGTGCCGGTGTTTTTCTTGGATCCGGTGCGCCGGGCCATCGGTTTGGCCCATGCGGGATGGAAAGGGACATTGGGGGGGACAGCGCCCGGACACACCCCGTCGCTTGAAGACGGCGATGACGAGCAAAAAGGTGCCCAAGGCGGAACTGCACAGGGCGGGAGGGCACCAGGCTGCAAGGAACCGGGCCGGCCGCCTGTGCGCAAAGGGACACATGTGGGGATAGTGACTGCGACCCTGCGGGCGTTGGAAGGTGAATTTGGATGCCGCCCTGCCGATATGCTGGTCGGGGTCGGCCCATGCATAGGCGCCGACTGCTACGAGGTGGGGGAGGATGTGGCGGGGCTGTTCCGGGAGGCATTCCCTACCGCAACCGCCAATGGGTTCACCAACGTGCCCCATAACAAAACTGTGAAGGGAACCCGGAACGAAACCGGCGGCGCAACCGGTATGAGAATGGGAGTTTGCTGTTCACAGAGGGCGCAAGAGGGTTTTCAAATATTGCGTGACATCGGCGGCGGCAAATCGCTGCTGGATCTGCGTGGGGCGAATGTGCTGCAGCTCCTGGACGGCGGCGTATTGCCGGAACATATCACCGTGTCCGGACTATGCCCCCATTGCCACCCGGAACTGTTCTTCTCACATCGCGGGATGGGTGCGGTGCGCGGCGGCATGGCTGCTTTCCTGGGGCTGATATAGGGAGTGTGACAGCAAAATTCATTGCCAAAATGTGCAAAGTGTGGTATGGTATCTGGGTGTTTGGCTGGCAATGCGGTTTTGTAGGCCGGGCACATCGATAAAATCGGGTGTGGGCGATGTCCGCATTCGTTGAAGAATCCGGATGCGGGCGACGTCCACATCCGTTGAAAAATCCGGATGCGGGCTAAGTCCGCATTCATTTTGCAGAAAGGGGGATGGCGCAGATCATCCGGCAAAGTCCGGCCGCGACCAATGCACCATGGTTGGTAGCCTTGTGGTAGGAGTCGAGTGCGTACCGCGAGCCGGGTCCGACCGCGGCGAATGCGGCATCGTGTAGCTTTGCGGCAGAAGTCGCGTGCGTGGCGCGAACCGGGCCCGACTGCGACAAATGCGGCAGGGCGCGTGGACTTGCGGCAGAAGTCGTGTGCGTGACGCGAACCGGGCCCGACTGCCGGCAATCGGCGACGCCCATCGTGGCACAAGGGACGACGGACGATGCCAGGGGGATATGAATGCGCAGACCGAGATGAAGGAAAGACTGGAACAGATACGCGGGGAGGCTATGAGCAAGATAGGCCAGGCGCAGACATTGGAGGCGCTGGGCGACGTGAGGGTGGCTTTCCTGGGGAAGAAGGGCCGGCTGACGGACGTGCTCAAGGGCATGAAGGACGTGCCGGCGGATGAGCGGCCGCAGGTGGGGCAGTTGGTCAACGAGCTGCGGGATGAGCTGGAAGCCGCACTGGAAGACGCCAAGGGCGCATTGGGCAAAAAGCTCCTGGCGGCGCGGCTGGAGAGCGAGGTCATTGATGTGACATTGCCCGCCCCAAAGGACATCCTGGGCCACGGCCACCCCAACGCCATCGCGCTGGAAGAAGTGGAGCGGATCTTCACGGCCATGGGATACGAGGTGGTGGAAGGCCCCGAAATCGAGTACGATGAGTACAACTTCAAGAAGCTCAACATCCCCGAAAACCATCCTGCCAAGGACGAGCAGGATACATTCTATATATCGAAGGACATCGTGCTGCGCACCCAGACATCACCGGTGCAGGCCAGGGTCATGGAAACGGGCAAGATGCCCATCCGCATGATCGCCCCGGGGCGGGTGTTCCGCTCGGACGAGGTGGACGCCACACACTCGCCGTCGTTCCACCAGATCGAGGGCTTGGTGGTGGACAAGGGCATCACTTTCGCAGACCTGAAGGGGACGCTGGCGGAGTTTGCCAGGGAGCTGTTCGGGGAAGGCACCAAAGTGAAGTTCCGGCCCCACCATTTCCAGTTCACGGAGCCCAGCGCGGAAGTGGACGTGACCTGCTTCAAGTGCAAGGGGGCGGGCTGCCGTTTCTGCAAGGGCGAGGGCTGGATTGAGATCCTGGGATGTGGCATGGTGCACCCCAATGTGTTTGCCATGTGCGGCGTGGACCCGGAGGTCTACACGGGGTTCGCCTTCGGTATCGGGCTGGAGCGCATCGCGCTTCTCAAATATGAAATCGACGACATGCGCCTGCTGTATGAGAATGACGTGCGGTTCCTGCGGCAGTTCTGATTTGGCAGGAAATGAAGACCGGAACCGATCGGGGCACCCGACTGACGACTGATGGAAACTGATGGATATACGCTACGGCCGTAAATATGGGCCGTGGCAGGAGGAAAGATGAAGACAGCGTATTCTTGGCTGAAAGCCTATGTGCCGGGGCTGGATGTGACGCCCGAGGAGTTCCGTGACGGGATGACCCTGTCCGGGACCAAAGTGGAGGGCGTCACCAGGCTGGATAAAAATCTCGAAAAAATAGTGGTGGGCAAGATCATGCAGATCGACCGCCACCCGGATGCGGACAAGCTCATCGTCTGCCAGGTGGATGTGGGTGGGGCGCTCCAAGCCGGCGGCGGCGCCCATGGGCATCTCCTTCAGATCGTCACGGGCGCGCCAAATGTCAAAGTGGGCGACTGCGTGCCTGTGGTCCTGGCGGGCGGCAAGGTGGCGGGGGGACACGACGGCGGGCCACTCCCGGAAGGCGGGATCCCCATCAAGGCGGGGAAACTGCGGGGGGTGGAGTCATTTGGCATGATGTGCTCCATCGAGGAGTTGGGTTCGGATCGAAACTACTACCCGGATGCGCCGGAGGATGGGATCTATATTTTGCCAAATGATTCCAAACCCGGCGATGACGCGGTGGCGCTTTTGGGGCTGCGCGACTGCGTGTTTGAGTTCGAGGTCACTTCGAACCGTGTTGACTGCTACAGCGTCATCGGCATCGCCAGGGAGGCGGCGGCCACATTCGGGAAGGAGTTTTGCCCGCCGGTGGCGGGGGGCCATGGGGTTGGCGGCGGCGGTGGCGGTGGCGGTGCACAGAGCGTTGGCGCAGTCATGCCGGCAAAAGCCGCCTCGCATAGCACGGGGGCAAATCCCGCGCAGGCCATCCATGACCTGCTGAAGGTGCGCGTGGACGATACGAAGCTGTGCCCGCGTTATGTGGCGCGCATGGCGACGAACATCCGTCTGGCGCCCTCGCCGGAGTGGCTGCAGCGGCGGCTGGCTGCCTGCGGCATCCGCCCCATCAACAACATCGTGGACATCACCAACTATGTGATGGAAGAGTATGGCCAGCCCATGCACGCATTTGACTACGACCAGCTGGCGGGCCGCGAGATCATCGTGCGGACCGCGAAAGACGGCGACACTTTCCAGACATTGGATGGGCAGGTGCGCAACCTGGACGCCACCATGCTGATGATCTGCGACGGGGAGAAAGAGGTGGGCATCGCCGGCATCATGGGCGGCGAGAACTCCAAGATCACGGACAGCGTGCGCACCATGGTGTTCGAGGCGGCGTGTTTCGACGGCACGAACATCCGGCTTTCCGCAAAAAAACTGGGGATGCGCACGGACGCATCGGGCAAATTCGAAAAAGGGCTGGACCCGAACAATGCGCTGGAGGCGTGCAACCGCGCCTGCGACCTCATTGCCCTGCTGGATGCAGGGGACGTGGTGGAAGGCGCCATCGACATCTACCCGCACCCGGTGGGGGAGAAGACCATCCCGTTCCACCCTGACAAGATCAACCGGCTGCTGGGGACGGACATCGAGGCGGGGTTCATGCTGGACGTGTTCCGGTCATTGGGGCTTAAGTACATCCCCGATGGGAAAACACCAGTAGGGGAAACCTCAGGCGAGGAAACTGCAGGCGGGAAAACACCAGGCGGGAAAACCACGGGCAGTGGGGATTTTGCCGGGGCGGCGGGGGGCGCCACGGTGGCATCGGGCGGCGCAAGCAAAGGGGATCCGGGCCGCGGAAATGCCGATACAAACGCCGATGCAAATGCCGATACAAATGCCGATGCCAATGCCGATGCAAATGCATCGGGCGGGCATGTGGGCGCAGCGCTTGGGACGGTATGCATACCCACCTTCCGCCAGGACCTGGAGTGCGAGGCGGACCTGGCGGAGGAGGTCGCCCGTTTCTACGGGTATGACAAGATCCCCGCGACGCTGCCCAGCGGGGCGGCCACCACGGGGGGGTTGTCCTGGAAGCTGCGGGTGGAGCAGCTGGCCAGGCGCATAGCGGAGCATGCGGGGTTCTCCCAGAGCATGACGTATTCATTTGAAAGCGAGAAAGTGTTCGACAGGCTGAGGCTGCCGGCGGATGCCAGGGAGAGGGAGGCGGTGACGATCATCAACCCCCTGGGGGAGGATTTCAAGGTGATGCGCACCCTGCCGCTGGGGGGCATGCTCACGTCCCTTTCCACCAACTACAACCGCCGCAACAAAGACGTGCGGCTCTACGAGCTGGCAAATATCTACCTGCCGGGGTCATTGCCCCTCACCGAACTCCCGGACGAACGGATGCAGCTGACATTCGGGATGTACGGGGCGGGGGATTTCTACACGTTGAAGGGCGTCATCGAGACCCTGCTGCGGGCGCTGGGCATCCCGGGGCGGCCGGCCTACGACGCCCAAGCGGGCAAGCCATTCCTGCACCCAGGGCGCCAGGCGGCGGTTTGGCTGGACGTGGGGAGCGCCGGACGTGCCATCGATGCCGGGACGACGCCCCAAGTCGCCGGCTCCGGCGATGGCGCTGCGGCAGCCGGTTCCAAGGGCATGGGTGGCGCCGCGGCCGGCCATGGTGATCCCGCAAAGGGCGCTGCGGCGGTCGGGCGGATTTGCATCGGATACCTGGGGGAGGTGCACCCAGAGACACTGGATCAGTACAAGATCGGCGATAGGGCGTATGTGGCGGTGGTGGACATGCCCCTGCTTACGCAGCTGGCCACATTTGACCGTATTTACCGGGGGCTGGCCAGGTACCCGTCGGTGAACCGCGACATCAGCATGGTGGCGCCGAAAGGGACGCCGGTGGGCGACATCGAGGCGGTCATCGCCAGGCGGGGCGGCAGGATATTGGAGAGCTGCGAGCTGTTTGACATCTATGAGGGCGGGCAGATCCCCGCCGGGTACAAATCCGTCGCATATTCCATCAAGTTCCGGGCATCGGACAGGACACTGGAGGACAAAGAGGTGCAAGGTGTGATGGAGAAGATACTGCACGGGCTGCGGGAAATCGGGATAGAGCTGCGGGGGTGACATGAAAGCGGATGGCACTGACAAACGACTTCGCCCCTTGCCATGCCAGCCGCCCAGGGCAGCTCGCAGCGTTGAGTTTAGGAGGAAAATCGACATCCAGCCTTGACTTTCGATTGAAGTCAAACCGAAAAGAGAAAGCCGCATCGCTTATTATGAAACATGCAATGGAGTATGAGAAAAACCTTTCAGGGAACGGGCTCTTATGCATGGTTTTGTGCAGCCGGCATCGTGCGGAGCCGTTGGAATTGATTGGTGATTGTACCTGCGGGAATTTGTCTTTCACTATTGGGTAATGAAAATGTAAGCCTTTGGTGGTTGACGGAAATGCAAAAGAATGGTATTCTTTTGGAAAGACGAGGGGCGGTGCGGCGTTTTGGGCATCTTGGGCGTTTGAGCGTTTGGGCATCTTGGGCATCTTGGGCGTTTGGGCGTAATGGGTGTCTTGGGCGGCTAGGCATTTGGGCGTTGCGGCCGCGATGTGCCGGGTATCAGCGTTTTGGCACACGCCACTTGGGGCAGTACCGGTTTCGACAGGGATCATGCAGCTGGTGAAGCTATCCGCAGCCATGCGTCAAATGGCAAAACTAAATATAAACGCTGAAGACAATTTAGCACTCGCCGCTTGATTGCGGCTGTCGGCCTAGCGGCACCCACACCGCTAGAACCCGGCATCGACTATGTGGGAAACGATATGCGCAAAGCTTTGAGCGTATAGGCGTAACATGAAGCTACCAAAACCATCAGGGCGCCCGTTCCCGGTTGGCAGAGGGAATGTCAAACATCGGGCTATGATAGTAGAAGAACAGGGAATTGGTTTTTGGACACGGGTCCGACTCCCGTCTGCTCCACGATTTGGTCGTTCGGCAAGCTTCGCATGGCGGGGCTTGCCGGTTTTTTTACAGAAAGGGCTTGCGCTGATTCTTCAACCCTCGTCCCCATAGAGCAGCTCGTTAGATTCTTTCACCCCTTTTCTCAGATGCTTTTCTACCACAAGCACAAATGTTTGCCACTGGAAATAAGTTGGCAATTTGTTCCCGGAAGAAAACCAGTTGTCATTAACAGATCATTGTAAGCCCCTGGGGCGGTGTGACCTGTAACACGGGCGACGCATATGGGGCATATGCGGCATTTGCCGGTAGGCTTGTCGGTCATCGGGCAATGTGTGGGCAATACCTACGAACGGCGCATATCCGGCAGGCCCCAGAAAAACATGGTGACAAATGTCATTTGTTTTGGTAGAATAGGGGAAATGGGCTGATAGGGGGGAGTTTGCGGCCGCTTTTCGGTGCTTTGCCGGGTTGGGTCAGGCCTGGTGCACAGGGCGGGCGCAGTGGATGCCCATACATGGGGTAACATATGATATACTTCATCGTCAACCCGGTTTCCGGGTGCGGGCTGGGTCTGCGCAAATGGAACAAACTGGAAAAGCTCATCCAGCGCAAGGGCCTGGAATACGAGGCGTACCTGACCAGCCATCCAGGTGACGCCAGGGAATACGCGGCTACGCTGGGGAGTGCATCGCTGGATGAGAGGGTGGTGGCCGTGGTGGGCGGCGACGGCACCATGAACGAGGTGGTGGACGGGCTGGACATGCGCCAACCGGTCCAGATGGCCTACCTGCCTGTGGGTGCGTCGGGGGAGTTGCAAAACTGCCTCCACCTGACCAGGAGCCCCAGGGCGTTTTGCCGCAAACTGCTAAGCGGGGTCAGCTACCGCCTGCTGGACTACGGCATCGCTTCCTGCGGCACGGACGAGGTGGTGCACAGGCGCTTCATGACAGGCGCGGGGCTGGGGCTGGATGCCGCGGTGCGCCACAGCGTGAACCATTCATCGTTCAAGCGGCTGCTGCATTTCCTGCGGCTGGAAAAATGGATATATTTTTTCATCGGGTGCAGGCAGATCCTCTGCGCGCACCCGGTGCGGGGGTACCTGCTGTTGGACGGCGTCAAGAGGGTGGAGTTCCAGCATATGTACATGGCCATGGCCAATGTGCTGTCCGATGCCAGGGAGAGCCGGTTTTTCGAACGCTACGCCAGGGAAGAGGGGCAGACGGATGGCAGGCTGCAGGTGTGCGTCATCAGCAGCGCATTCAGGCCCAAGCTCATCCCCGTGCTGTTCCGGCTCTATGGGCGCAGCGGGAAGAAGAGCCGCAACGTGCGGAGGTTCCTGTGCAGTGAGGTCATTTTCCACACGGAGAGGCCCATCGCGGTCCATGCGGACGGCGAGAGCTGCCTGACCCAGAGCGACATACAGATAAGCTGCGTGGAAAAGAAGATCAAGATGATCGTGTGACCGCCGGAACCGGTTAGGCATGGAAACAACCTTTGCAGATGGGTTGGAAACAGCCGATTGGGGGAAACAGCCGGTTGGGGAAACTTCCGTGGGAGAAAAACAGCCGGGTGGCAAAGCGGGCTGATGGAGCCTGGCGGTGGGTGGAGTTCGATTGGGAAAGCGTGGGGCATGCGGATAGGACATGGGTATGACGTGCACCGCCTGGTGGCGGGGCGCAAGCTGGTACTGGGCGGGGTGGACATCCCGTATGAGATGGGCCTGCTGGGGCATTCGGATGCGGACGTGCTCACCCATGCGGTGATGGACTCTCTCCTGGGGGCGGCCGGGCTGGGCGACATCGGGCGGCATTTCCCGGACAGCGACGAGCTCTACAAGGGGATTTCCAGCCTGGAGCTGCTGGCGCAGGTGCGGGACATGCTGGAAGAGAAATGTTATGTCGTGGAAAACATCGATGTGACGGTCATCGCACAGAGGCCGAAACTGGCCGGATATATAGACGGGATGGTGCGGAACCTGGCGCAGGTCCTGGGGATTGATGTGGGCTGCGTGAATGTCAAGGCCACCACCGAGGAGGGGCTGGGGTTCACCGGCACGGGCGAGGGGATCGCCTGCCATGCGGTATCCATGCTCTGCGGCCTGCGTGACGCTTGGGGCGCGGATGCGGGCAGGGTGGCGGCGGTTTGCGATGGCGATGGCCTGTATCAAGGTGTTTCCGGCGACGGGCCCGGTGCCCGTGCAGGTTGTCCGTCGTGTGCCGGATGCAGTGGCTGCGCATACAGAGGGGAAAGCATTGACCGAAGTTTGTGATACGGGCTGTGCGACTCGCGGTGACGTGCGCATGGCAACGAAAGTGCATCCATGAAAGCGCCTGGAGGGCGCAGCACATTGCAGCACTTCGCAATATGGGGAGATTATGAAAGAGAGCGGGAATACCATGAAGATCTACAACACGCTGTCAAAACAAAAGGAAGAGTTCGTGCCGGTGGAGCCCGGCAAGGTGAAGATGTACGTGTGCGGGCCCACGGTGTACAACCTGATCCATATCGGCAACGCCCGCCCCATGATCGTGTTTGACACAGTGCGGCGGTACTTCGAGTACCGGGGCTATGACGTGAACTATGTGTCCAATTTCACGGACATTGACGACAAGATCATCGCCAAGGCGCAGGAGGAGGGGGTGGGGACTTCCGAGCTCACCGCCCGCTACATCGCCGAGTGCAAGACGGACATGGCGGCCATGAACGTGCGCCCGGCCACCGCACACCCCCTGGCCACCGAAGAGGTGCAGGGGATGCTGGACATGATCGGCAAACTGGTGGAGCAGGGCAATGCGTACCGAGCCAGCGACGGGACGGTGTACTACCGCACGGCGTCTTTCCCGGAATATGGGAAGCTGTCCCACCGCAACGTACACGACCAGCTTTCCGCACTGAGGGACGGGGGCATGGCGACGGGGGCAGCGCTCGCCTGGGCGGAGGCGGCGGTAGCGGTAGCGGTGCAAACGTCTGCCGATGCCGGCAGTGCGGGTGCGAACGCCATCGGTGAGGGCGCAGCTGCCGATGCCGGTGGCGCTGTCGATGTCGGTGGCGCTGTCGATGTCGGTGGCTTCGGTGCCGGTTTCGATGCTGGTGCCGATGCAGATGACGATGCCGGCGGCCCCGGTGCGGGCGATGGCGGGCCGGGCGTTGGCCATGGGGCGGATGACGCGGCCGGCGGGGCAGGTGAAAACGGCACAGCCTCGAAAGAAGCACCCCAGGATCTGTCCCACAAACTCCGCCCCATCAAGGTCGAGGGGGAGGAGAAGGAAGAACCCGGCGACTTCGTGCTGTGGAAACCCAAAAAGGACGGGGAGCCCTACTGGGAGTCACCGTGGTGCCAGGGGCGGCCGGGTTGGCACATCGAGTGCTCCGTCATGGCGAAGAAATACTTGGGCGACGAGATCGACATCCATGCGGGGGGCGAGGACCTGATTTTCCCCCACCACGAGAACGAAATCGCCCAGAGCGAGGCGGCCAACCATGTGCCGTTTGCCAGGTATTGGATGCACAATGCCTTCCTCAACATCAATGGCACCAAAATGTCAAAGTCCGAGGGGAATTTCTTCACCGTGCGGGACATCGCAGGGATGTACGACTTGCAGGTGCTGCGGCTGTTCATGCTGAGCGCACATTACCGCAGCCCGGTGAATTTCGATGAGGATGCCATGAAGTCGGCGAAGCAGTCCCTGGCGCGCATCCGCACCGCCATGGGCAGGCTTGTGGAGCTGGATGGGAAAGCGGGCGGCGCAGGCGCGTCAGTTGCGGTGGGAGCCGGGACTGATGGTGCACCGGGCAGCGGCGTGGCATCCGGGTCCACCGGGGCGGCAGGCAGCGGCGAGGCGGGTGCACCGGCAGCGGGTACTTTGGCACGGAACGCGCCGGGAAGCAATGGGGCGGCAGGCAGCGGCGAGGCGGGTGCACCGGCAGCGGGTACTTTGGCAGGGAACGCACCGGGAAGTAATGGGGCGGCAGGCAGCGTGCCGGATGTCGGCCCCGGCTTGACCGGTGACGAGTGCAAAAACCTGGAAAAGGCCGCCGCCTTGGTGAAAAAGTTCGAAGACGCCATGGACGACGACATGAACACCGCTGACGGCCTGGCGGCGCTTTTCGAGATGGTGAAACTCGCCAATTCCACCGCAGATGAGGGCAGCAGCGCGGGTTACATTGGCAAAATGAAATCCACACTGGAAACCCTCTGCGACGTGCTGGGTATCATCCCATACGAGGCGGAAGTGAGCCTGGATTCGCAGGTGGAGGAGATGATCGAGCGGCGCCAGGCGGCACGCAAAGCGAAGGATTTCAAACTGGCGGACCAGATCCGTGACGAGCTGGCAGGGATGGGTATAGCGCTGGAAGACACGAAAGACGGCGTGAAGTGGAAGCGGAAGTGAAGGAAGAAACGATGACGGAAAGTGAAAACTGGCTGGATGCGCTGGCGGCGGATGCCCGGGATGCGGACACGTATTCCCCGCTGGCACTGGCTTTCCTGGGGGATGCGCTGTTCGAACTCATTGTACGCACGAAGATAGCAAGGGATGGGAACACCCAGGTAAACCGAATGAGCAAGCGGTGTACCGCATTGGTGAACGCTGGGGCACAGGCACGGATGGCTGCATACCTGGAACCTGGGCTCTCGCCGGAAGAGGCGGCGGCGTTTAGGAGGGGGCGCAATGCCAAACCCGCCACATTGGCCAAAAACGCCAAGCCCGCGGACTACCATATGGCCACGGCGCTGGAATCGCTGGTAGGCTACCTGTACCTGAAAGGGCAGGCGTCGCGCGCCGCCAAGCTGGTGGAGGCCGGGGTGGGGTGGGCGCTGGGGCAGGGGGCCGCCAGCGAGGTAAGTGAATAAAAGCGCAATCGGGTGCAGCGCAGCGGGGGGGGTATGGAACGAAACAGAAAACGCAACCATGAAAGCATATATAGAAAAGACGATACAGGCACAAGAAGAGGTGTCAGCTTTAAGGACGCCGTTGGCGACAGACATGACGTGAACGCAACAGTCGGCGCAAGCTATGCGGGCGACACAAGCGACGCAAGCTATGAGGGCGACACAAGCAGCGCAAGCTATGCGGGCGACACCCTTGATGTATATGAGGCACATGAATCAGGCGGCGCAAACGAGCCTGACGCCACCGTCGAGGGGCGCCATGCGGTGACGGAGCTGCTGCGGTCGGGGAAGACCGTGGACAGGCTCTTCGTGCTGGACGGGTGCAAGGACGGGCCCATCCAGTCCATCCTGCGCCTGGCGCGCAAACAGGACACCGTGGTGAGCTTCGTCTCCAGGGAGCGGCTGGACCAGCTATCCGAAACAGGCAAGCACCAGGGCGTCATCGCCAAGGCGGCGGCCTATGGGTACGCCTCGGTGGGGGATCTGCTGGATGTGGCCAGGAAAAGGGGGGAGCCGCCCTTTTTGTTTTTGCTGGACGGCATCGAGGACCCCCACAACCTGGGGGCCATCATCCGCACCGCGAACATGGCGGGCGCACACGGCGTCATCATCCCCAAACGCCGGGCTGTGGGGCTGACCGCGACGGTGGCGAAGGCGTCCGCGGGGGCGCTGAACTACACGAAAGTGGCGAAGGTGACGAACCTGGGGGCCACCGTGGAGGAACTGAAAAAGGAGGGGCTGTGGTTCGCATGGGGCGCCACCGATGGTGAGGAGATGTACTCGGTGGACCTGAAAGGCCCCCTGGGCCTGGTGATCGGCTCTGAGGGGGAGGGCGTGGGCAAACTCCTGCGTGAAAAGTGCGACTACGCGGTGCGGATCCCCACCACCGGTGACATCGACTCCCTGAACGCATCCGTGGCCGCCGGGGTGCTGGCATTCGAGGTGGTGCGGCAGCGGAAGATGGGGGAACGAGCGATATGACCGATGCGCAGCAGAGGGCAGCGGCGGAATGGAGGTTAACATGACGCGCAGGGAAATCATCGATTACTGCCTGACGCTTGCGGGCGCATATGAGGACTATCCGTTCGACGGCGGGGTGACCGACGAGACCGCCACCGCGGTCATGCGCCACCGGGCGAACAGGAAATCATTCGCCCTGCTGCTGCACCACGACGGCAAGCTGTACCTGAACCTCAAATGCGACCCCATGGAGGCGCATTTCCTGCGCCGGGCGTATGAGGGGGTGATTACGGGCTACCACATGAACAAGGAGCACTGGAACACGGTGGTCATCGGATCGGACGTGCCCGACGAGGAGATACAGCGGCAGATCGGGGGCAGCTACGACCTGACGAAGCCGAAAGCGAGTGCGGGGAAGCCGGTTCAACCCACCGTATGTGATTGCCAGCCTTAGGGGGAGAATTTCGGGCATCCTGGACATGCTGCAGGGTTTGGATCTGCGTTGAAAGCCGGCCTTGTCAAGGCGAGAACTCCCAGCAGCCTTTGCCACGCGCCAGGTCGTTTGGATCCGCGTTGAAAGCCGGCCTTGTCAAGGCACGACCGTCGGATATAGCGGGAGGAAACCGAAAGGAGAGGAAATCATGCCACACATCGAAACCATCAGCGTCCAGGGGGGGTACCGGCCGGGGAACGGGGAACCGCGCCAGCTGCCCATCATCCAGTCCACCACGTTCAAATACGAGTCCAGCGAGCAGATGGCCCGGCTGTTTGACCTGTCGGAGGCGGGGTATTTCTACACCCGGCTGCAAAACCCCACGAACGACCACGCCGCGGCGAAGATCTGCGCCATGGAGGGGGGCGCGGCGGCGATGCTCACCTCCAGCGGCCAGGCGGCGAGTTTCTTCGCGTTGTTCAACATCTGCTCCGCGGGCGACCACATCGTCGCTTCCAGCGCAATCTACGGCGGGACGTACAACCTCATCGCGGTCACCATGCGGCGGATGGGCATCGGCTGCACCTTCGTCCACCCGGATGCGGACGCGGACGAGATCAACGCGGCATTTTGCTCGAAAACCCGCGCGGTGTTTGCCGAGAGCCTCGCCAACCCGGCGATGGTGGTGCTGGATTTCGAAAAATGGGCGGATGCCGCCCATGCCCACGGCGTGCCGCTCATCGTGGACAACACCTTCCCCACGCCTGTGAACTGCCGCCCTTTCGAGTTCGGCGCGGACATCGTCGTCCACTCCACCACGAAGTACATGGACGGCCATGCCACATGCGTGGGCGGGGCCATCGTGGACAGCGGGAACTTCGACTGGGAACAAAACCCCGACATGTTCCGGGGGTTGACCCTGCCGGATGACAGCTACCACGGCGTGGTCTACACCAGGGATTTCGGCAAGGGGGCGTACATCACGAAAGCGGTGGCCCAGCTCATGCGCGACCTGGGGTCCACCCCCGCGCCCATGAACAGTTTCCTGCTAAACACCCACCTGGAGAGCCTGCCACTCCGGATGAAGAGGCACTGCGAGAACGCCCAGGCGGTGGCGCAGTACCTGTCGGGCCACGGCCAGGTCACATGGGTGAACTACCCGGGGCTTCCCGGGAACCGGTACCATGCGCTGGCGCAAAAGTACATGCCCCATGGCACCTGCGGCGTGATCTCCTTTGGCGTCGCGGGCGGGCGGGAAGCGGCGGCGAAGTTCATGGATTCGCTGAAAATGTGCGCCATCGCGACCCACGTGGCCGATGCGAAGACCTGCGTGCTCCACCCCGCGGGCACCACGCACCGCCAGATGACGGACGCCCAGCTTGAAGCAGCGGGGGTGGGCCCGGACCTGGTGCGCCTGTCCTGCGGCATCGAAAACGCCCAGGACATCATCGAGGACATCGGCCAGGCGCTGGGGGCGGTGTAAGGCTCGAATCAGAAAGCAAGTTGGGAGGCGTTTGTCCACAAACTGTTCGGGAACGTGTTACTTCTTTACAACCTACCATTTTGGCAGTAGCTCAGATATGTGTAAAATATACTTGACATAATGGCGCATATGGTGTATAATGTGTCTGGAGGTGGTGGCATGGGCAAAAATCTCAGACTCAAAGCGGCGAGGGCGGCCATGGATTTGTCACAAAAGCAGCTGGCTGACAGGGTGAATGTCTCCCGCCAGACCATCAACGCCATAGAGATGGGGGACTACAACCCCACGGTGCGGTTGTGCGCGGCGATCTGCCGGACGCTGGGCAAGACATTGGACGAGATTTTCTGGGAGGATGCGCAGGAAGGGTGAAGACAGTGCGCATCGTCGGACAAGGAGAAACGTCGGGAGAACTGCGACGGGATCATACGGAGGAAAGGTGAAACCAATGCGCTTCGCCTGGCCAAGGTGAAACGTCGGGAGAACTGCGACGGGATCATACGGAGGAAAGAAGATGTACAGGGAAGAATATGACGAGCGGCAACTGAAGATCAGGGGCGATGTCTACCGGCGCGGATGGGTCTTTGCGGTGGGCCTCATGCTGGTGAATTTCTATTTGAACACCTTCGAGGGTGTCGTCTGGGCCCCACCAGGCAGCATGTTTGTTTTGGTGAGCATGGCATCCATCGCCTACGTATCCATCGAGATGATGGTGCGGGACGTTTTCGTGGGGAGGGATTCCTGGCGGCTGTATGTGATACCATTCTGTCAGTTGTTTTTTGCGTTTTGGCTGTTCTTCCTATCCTGGCCGGACAGGGATTATCTCGTTTCGGGGGGGATGCTCACCCGCTCAGGCGTCTCGCTGGTAAACGCCGTCTTTTTCTTTCTGGTGGGTATCGTCGGGGTGGGCAAATTCATTGTAAAGCGCAGGTTGGAAACGGATGAGGAAACGACACCTGCGAAAGCGGTAGATTCGAAAAAACGATAGAAAAGGGATGGGCGCAGTGCTGTTGTCTATATACGAGAGGCTTTTCGCGCACTATGGGGATCTGCACTGGTGGCCTGCGAGGACGCCGTATGAAGTGATCGTCGGTGCGGTGCTGACCCAGAACACGGCTTGGGTGAACGTGGAGAAAGCCATCGCGAGGTTTGGGGTGAGCGCAACGCAGGAAACGGCGGCGAAAGCCGATGGCCGTCCGGCATGTACGAGCGCTGGGGGGGTCAAACCTCGGGAAACGGGGGTGAAGAGGAAAGCGATTCCCGGGGCGGCGGAAAAGGACGCCAGCCTGGGCGGTGGCGCAACGCAGGAAGCGGCGGCGCAACCGATTGGTGGCACACGAGAAGTGCGTGATGGCATCGGCGGGGGCATCTCCCCCGAAAGGGTGGCTGGATTGCCTGTGGAGGAGCTGGCCGACATCATCCGGCCTGCGGGGTTTTTCAACCAGAAAGCGGTGTACCTGAAAGCGGTCACGGAGTGGTTCGGGCAGTACGGGTATGACGTAGGGGAGGTCCAGAAACAGCCCCTTGGGGAAGTGCGGGCTAAGCTGCTGCGCGTCAAGGGCATCGGGGAGGAAACCGCCGACTCGATACTCCTGTATGCGTTTGGGTTCCCGACCTTCGTGGTGGATGCCTATACCATCCGTTTATGCGAGAGGTACCCTGTCGAAGTCAAGTATGCGACGGATGACGGCCACCATACCGGGCAACCCCATCAGACGCCATTTGACCGGGGCGAAACCGAAAGTGCGGTTGGTGGTACTGCACCATATGCCATCAAACCGCGCAACGGGAGCATCCCCGGCGACGGATACCGCGCCGGAAGAGGGGGGAGGTATGCCGCGGTCCAGGCCCATTTTGAGGCAGCTCTCCCGCCGGACGCACAGGTCTACAACCATTTCCATGCCCTGATCGTGGAGAATGCGAAGGGGCATTGCAGGAAGAAGCCGATCTGCGGCGGGTGCCCGCTCTTCGATGGGTGCGGTAAGGCATCCGCTGCCACAAGTGGTGGGATGAGTTAAGGAGGTGACGATGTACAAAGGAACGGTTTCTATCAGGAAATGGCGCATGGAGGATGCGCCTGACATCGCGGCGGTCCTCAACAACAAATCCATTCTGGACAACCTCCGGGACGGCATCCCTTTCCCTTATACGGAGAGGGACGGTGCACAGTACATTGAATCTATGCTGTCGGCGGATCCTGAGGGTACCTTTGCCTTTGCCATCGCGATGGACGACAGGGCGGTGGGCAGCGTCGGCGTTTTTCGCCAGGCGAACATACACAGCCGCAGCGCAGAGATGGGCTACTACGTCGGCCAGGAGCATTGGGGCCAAGGCGTGTGCACGGAGGCGGTGAAGCAGGCGTGCCGCCATGTATTTGAAAACAGCGACATACTGCGCATCTATGCGGAGCCTTTCGCGCACAACGGGGCTTCCTGCCGGGTGCTGGAAAAGGCGGGGTTCACTTATGAGGGGACGCTGCGCAGCAATGCGGTGAAAAATGGCGCGGTGCTGGACATGAAGGTATATGCGCTGGTGCGAGGCAACCCAATTGCCGGATAAACGCCCTTGCGATAATCCTTGGCAACCCGGCCGGCGGACAAATGCCCTTGCGATAATCCTAGGCAGCCCGATCGGCGGATAAACGCCCTTGCGATAATCCTAGGCAACCCGATCGGCGGACAAATGCTCTTGCGATAATCTTAGGCAGCCCGATCGGCGGATAAACGCCCTTGCGATAATCCTAGGCAACCCGGCCGGCGGACAAATGCTCTTGCGATAATCCTTGCGGTGTGGTAAGATGGTTGCCGGTTATGTGAGAGATGATATAAGGAGCGCATGTATGAGGGCTGGGATTTGGGGGGCGGGCAATATAGCCGAGGTGCATGGGGCGGCGTTGGCCGGGGCCGGCGTGGAGCTGGCCGCGGTGGTGGATACGGACGGGAGGCGGGCAGAGGCATTCGCCCGCCGGTATGGCGCCCTGCGACATGGCACGGATCCGGATTTGCTGTTTTCGGGGGGGCTGGATGCGGTGCATGTGTGCACCCCGCCCAACCTGCACTTTGGTATGGTGTCCAGGTTGATTGACGCGGGGATCCCCGTGCTGTGCGAAAAGCCCCTCTGCCTTACGGGCGCCCAGGCCTACGAACTGGCGGTGAAGGCGCGGCGGGCACATGTGCCAAATGCCGTGAATTTCAACCTGCGCTACCACCAGGCATTGGTACGGGCCAGGGAGATGGTGTCCGACGGGGCGTTTGGACCGGTGCGCCTGGTGCACGGCAGCTACCTGCAGGAGTTCCACGCTTTCCCTGCGCCATACGGATGGCGCTACGACGAGGCGTTGGCGGGGAAGATGCGCGCCGTCACCGAGATCGGCACCCATTGGTTCGACATCGCCCAGCAGGTGAGCGGGCATACCATACAGTCCGTGAGCGCGGTGTTCGGCCGGCATGACCCGGTGCGCCTGCTGGGCGGGGACGGCATGATGAAGGGGGGGCCGGATCTGTCCGGAAATGGGGTCCAAGTCGGCAAAGGTGCTCGCTTGGGCGACGGGGGGACCGCAGATCCGATTGTTGACAGCCTCGGTGACGGATCGGACACTGCCCGCGGTTTGGACGCCATGGTGTCCGGGGAGTCGTCCCCGGCCTGGCGCAAGGTGCGTGTGGATTCCGAAGACAGCGCACTGATCACCATGCGCATGGACGGGGGGGCACTCGCCAGCGTGGTGCTGTGCGAAACCAGCCACGGCCGGTCGAACCGCCTGTCGCTGGAGGTGACCGGCCGGGACCAAAGCCTGTGGTGGGACTCGGAGGACATCGGCAAGCTCCACGGCGCCCGCAAGGGAACAGGCGTGAACACCCAGCTGTTCGCTTTCGGGAACAATGGGTTCGCGGACAGCTTCCGCGCCTTGGTCGCCGCATTTTATGAGGCATTGGCAGCGGGGGCCGGGAAGCCCGAGCCCGGGAAACCAAGCGGCGCAACTGCCAAAGATGGGGCTGTAGGGGATTCGGAGCCGGTTATGGCCCATACAGGGCACACCTTGCCGGATTTCATGCAGGCGGCCCGCATCGCAGCCATATGCGATGCGGTGTACGAAAGCGCACTGGCCGACGGGGCCTGGGTGGAGGTGGAGGCTTTTAAGGGAGACATTGAAGAAAAGACATGATTGTAAATGCTGTTTTTCTTGATTTCTTCTGGCATGTGAAGTAAAATCAATAGGACATGAAACACTTCGTTTGCCATGCACAACGAAAGGAATCCGGGATATGAATAACGAGAGGCGGCTCAACAACACGATTTACCTGATGCATGTGATTACCCAAAACTACATGCGGCGCCATCATGCCAATGTGGATGCTTTTCTGAAATTGAACAGAGACAAGAAGGTATTAAATTATATCTCAGAGTGCCCGGACGTTTTTGATGGCCTTCCCATGGATGAAATGCAAAGGGAATTGGAGGAGTATATCGATGCCCATTAAGCTATATCATGGTACCCCTTATACGCTGATGGAGATCGATTTAGGTGTAGGGCGCGGATACAAAGATTTTGGGAAAGGGTTTTATCTTGCCACAACAAAAAAGCAAGCTGTTGGGATGATGAACAAAAAATACCGCGAACTCTCCAGGAAATCACCCGACAGTTTGTCCTGGATTAGGAAAAATCTATATGCTTTTGATTTCGACATAGAACAGTAGCATACCGTGTCATGCAAGGTATTCAACTGCGCAGATACGGATTGGCTGGATTTCGTATTGATGTGCCGTTCGTGTAGCATAACCCCTCATCATTTCGACATTGTTATAGGCCCAACAGCAGATGATGACACTACATTTTGCATCAATAATTACAAAGAAGGATTGTATGGATCTCCGGATTCATTTGAGGCTAAACAAGTATCAAACGGGGAAAGGACTTGGCCATCCGCGCAACCAAAGCTATCACATCCCCTCTGCAAAGAACACGTGATTATCGAGTCAGAAAAAGCAATGAGTCAATGACAGGAATCTACCCATTGTTGAAAGGTGATGATACATTGACGGGAACAGTTCTTTGCGCAGTCATTTTCGATGATGAGCGGCGGGAATGCACGACTTGGGCGCGTCTGCTTAGCGTTGTGGGTGAGTTTTTGTACTGTGAGAATCCTCTGTTATTTACTGAAGCAGCAAGCGATTCAGTTTGGTACAATCAGAATAACACTATATTTAGGAGACCCATTCCGATAGCCGACACCGCTTGGTTCTGTTGCGGCGGTGGATATGATGGGAAATCCTTTCGCAATGCAGCTGCAAGCGTTGCCGAAAAAATGGGTTGCTTGGAGAGATTTAAACTTGAGGTCACCAGTCTTTCTGAAAGCGGCTGATTACTGAATGCGAATATGGAGCGGCAGGAGCGGCTGGGGATGTGAGGGGAATCGGATCATGAACAAATTGACGGCGGATGAGATCATCGAGATGTTGGGGCTGGGACCCATGGAGGTGGAGGGGGGGATGATGCGCTCCACCTACCGCACCAGGGACATGGTGGGGGAAAAGAACATGGGCAGCGCCATCTATTTTTTGCTCAGCGGGCGCGCCTACTCCCATATGCACCGGCTGCCCACCGACGAGGTGTACCATTTCTACCTGGGGGACCCGGTGGAGATGCTGCAGCTGGCGCCCGACGGCACCGGCAAGCGGGTGCTGCTGGGCCATGACCTGGCGGCGGGGCAGGTGCCCCAGTACGTGATGCCTGCGGGGTGCTGGCAGGGCAGCCGCCTGGCGGATGGCGGCGACTATGCTCTGATGGGCACCACCATGAGCCCGGGGTTTGCGCCAAGCGACTACGAACACGGCGACGCAGACACATTGAAAAGGGAATACCCGGGATTTGCGGGGATGATAGAGAAGCTGACAGGGGAAACGATCAACCGATAGATGGAAGGGGCACGGCACCGAGTTTGGGGGTGCCGGAAGCCGACAGGGGAAACGACCAACCGATAGGGGGGGCATACATGGAACAAGTGAAAATCGGGATCATCGGCGGCACCGGTGTGTACAGGCTGCCGGGGGTGCAGGATCTGGAAAAACGCAGCGTCGCCACGCCCTATGGCAAGGTGACACTGAACGTGGGCACCCTGGGGGGCAAACGGGTGGCGTTCCTGACCCGGCATGGGGAAAACCATTCCATTTCCCCTGGGCGCATCAACTACCGGGCGAACATCTGGGCCATGAAGATGGCGGGGGTGAAGCAGCTGGTGGCCACGGCCTGCAGCGGCAGCTTGAACCCAGCCTTCCCGGCGGGCAGCTATGTGATGCTGGGGCAGTTCATCGAGTTCACGAAAAACCGCGCGGCGTCATTTTACGACACCGACGGCACCAACCCGATCAAGATCGCCCATGTGGATGTAACCTACCCCTACTGCAACCGGCTGGGGCAGGTAGTGGTGGATGCGGGGGCCGCGCTGGGTTTCAAGATCCACACGGGCGCTACCTATTGCTGCTGCGAGGGGCCGCGGTTCGAGACCGCCGCCGAGATCAAGATGCTGCGCTTGCTGGGCGGTGATCTGGTGGCGCAGACCAATTACCCGGAAGTGGTGCTGGCCCGGGAGGCGGAAATCTGCTATGCGGCCATGGGCATTGTGTCCAATATGGCTGCCGGCATTGCCGACGAACACGTGAGCGCGGTGGAGCTGACCAGCGTGATGAAAGGTCTGTTCGACAATGTCCAGGCCATCCTGGCAAAAACGGTGGAGATGATGGATGAGCGCGACGAGTGCTGGTGCCAGACGGCGCTGGCCGAGTCGTTCTTATAAAGCTGCTGTAGGAAGTGTTTCGTTTTAGAAAGGGAGTTTGTTATGAAACGCAAGTTGACAACTGTATTGGCTTTTGGGGTGGTTTGCGCATATGCGCTGACGGGCTGCGGTTCCGGGACATCTGCCACCACCGCCGCCCCGGCAACGACCGTCGGCGCCACCGAGGCCGCCCCGGCCGCCGGCAAGATCGCTTTCGTGACGGGCACAGGCGGGCTGGGTGACAAATCATTCAACGACCTGGGCTACGAGGGGATCAAACGGCTGATGGCGGCCGGCGTCACCTGTGACGTGGCTGAACCCAGCGCCATCGCCGAGATGGAGGGCATCCTGCGCAACTTCTCCGAAAAAGGCGAATATGCCCTCATCGTGGGCATGGGCGGCGACATGGTGGACTCGATGGTCAAGGTGGCTGCGGATTACCCCGACCAGAATTATTTGGTCATCGACGGCAGCGCCGGCGACGTGAAGAACATTCGTTCGGTCATCATTAACCAAGAAGACACGGCGTTCCTGGTGGGCGCCTATGCGGGGCTCATGGCGCTGGAAGGCAACCTGCCCGGCGCAGATGGGCGCACGTCCATCGGCGTGGTGGGCGGCATGGACATCCCATTGATCCGGGGCATACAGACGGCCTATGAGTGCGGAGCACGCTACGTGAACCCCGGCCTGACCGTGCAGAAAGCATTCGTGGGCGGGTGGAGCGACCCGGCCACCGGCAGCGAGCTGGCCACGGGGATGTTCGAAAACGGCGCCCTCATCGTGTTCCAGGCGGCCGGCGGCAGCGGCATGGGCGTGCTGGAAGCGGCTCAGAAGACAGGCCTCTACGCCATCGGCTATGACGGCAACCAGAACGGCATCGCTCCGGACAACATCATCGGCAGCGGCGTGCGGGGCTTGGACGCCGAGGTGGAGAATGCTTCCCTGGACGCCCTGGCGGGCAAGTTCGTCGGCGGGGACATCTCCATCACCATGAAGGATGAAAACACCGCCGCGCAGATCGCATTGACCGAGAACAACATCGAGGTACCCCAGACGGTGCTTGACAAGCTGGAAAAGATCAAAGCGTTCCTGGTGGAGGCCAAAGTGGCCATCCCCACCGAGCCGGAGGGCATCGAGGCCTACCTGGCCGAGGTCGGGTCGCTGGCTGACTAAAGGGACCACGCGCCGCCGCCCGGGCGTGGAAACGTGCGGGGGCGGCGCATAGCATGGCTTCGCCGGCCAAGGATTGCGCATAAGCCAGGATGATGGCAGCGCAGGGTTTGGGCGGCGATGCGATGGGGCATATGGAAGCCGGTTGTTTGGATGCCAAACCAAGCTTCCATCAGGCAGCGGATGGCCTGGGGGCAAACATGGGCAACGTAATCGAGATGTGCGGCATATCAAAGGCGTTCGGGAGCACCCAGGCCAACGACGGGGTGGATTTTGCGTGCCGCGCGGGCGAGGTGCTCTGCCTTTTGGGGGAAAACGGCGCAGGAAAGACGACCCTCATGAAGATACTCTATGGCATGTACCGCCCGGATGCCGGCACCATATCCTTGGACGGGGAACGAGTGAGTATCAAAAGCCCACGGGACGCCATCCGGCGGGGCATCCAGATGGTGCACCAGCATTTCATGCTGGTAGGGCCGCTGTCGGTCACGGACAACGTGATGATCGGCAAGGAAGTGAAAAGCCATGGTCTGTACGACAGGAAAGCCGCCGCCGAAAAGGTGCGCGCCCTTTCGGGGGAGTACGGACTGAAAGTGCCGCCCGAAAAGCTGGTGCGGGAACTCTCCGTGGGCGAACAGCAGCGGGTGGAGATCATCAAGGCGCTCTACCAGGGCGCACGGGTGCTGATCCTGGATGAGCCAACCGCGGTGCTCACGCCCCAGGAAGTGGAGGAGCTGTTTGACGTCATCAACCGCTTGCGGGAGAGCGGCAAGTCGGTCATCATGATCACACACAAACTGAAAGAAACCATGGCGATCTCGGACAGGGTATATGTGATGCGCCAGGGCCGCATGGTGGGCCAGCGAAAGACCGGCGAGACAAGCATCGATGAGCTGAGCGAAATGATGGTGGGGCACCAGGTGGCACGCGCGGACCGGGTGGACTCAGAGCCCGGGGAGGTCATCCTGCGGATGGAGCATGTCGCGCTCAAGCGCAAGGACGGCGGAGAACCTTTGCGGGATGTGACGCTGGAAGTCCGGCGCGGAGAGATACTGGGCATCTGCGGCGTGGAGGGCAACGGGCAGATGGAATTGGCGGGGGTGCTCACCGCCACAGCCCCCGGGTGGCGGGGGGAGATATGGTATAAGGGGAAACCCATTCGCCATACCCCCACCGCCGGGCTGTTGGCCGGCGGCATCTCATGCATCCAAGCCGACCGCCAGCGCGACGGGATCGCCATGTCGCTGGACGTGCCCCATAACCTGATGATGGGGTACCAGCAGACGGGGATTTTTCGCAAGCATGGGTTACTGGTGGATTGGAAGAAGATCCAAGCCGCATCTGCGGGGGTGATGGAGGAGTACGATGTGCGCCCGCCGGAGCCCAGGCGCGCTTTGGGCGAGTTTTCCGGCGGCAACCAGCAAAAGTTCGTTGTGGGACGCGAGATGATGCGCCGCCCCGATCTGATGATCGCGGCGCACCCCACCAGGGGCGTGGACATACAGGCCACCGCCTTCATCCACGGGCGCCTGTTGGACCTGAAAGCCCAAGGCGCCGGGGTGCTGCTCATCACCGCCGATTTGGATGAACTGCTGCAGCTCTCCGACAGGGTGGCGGTCATCTACGACGGGCGCATCGTGGGGTGCAAAAAGGCGGGGGAATACCAGCTGATGGAACTGGGCAGGCTGATGGGGGGAGGGCAAAGCGATGCCTGAAACGAAAGGGCCGCGGCAAACGGAGGGGCGGCCGGGTGCGCATGAAGCGCCTTCCATGGGCAGTCAAGCGCATGGACAGCCCGGATCGCCGTGTATGCAGCCGGGTGCGCATGAAACGCCTCCCATGGGCGGATTTCCTCATGCCGGGGATTTGCTTCCATCAGGGGGGCGGCCAAAAGCAAGGGACCTACTAAAAGCAAGGGACCTACTAAAAGCAAGGGCGCTGCTTTCCAAAGGCTGGCTGACGACGATGCTGTCACTGGCCATCGCCCTGCTCATGGGCGCGGTGTTCATCCTGTTTGGCGGCAACAACCCCATCGAGATCTATGGGAAGCTGTTTTCGGGCGCCCTTGGCAGCCGTACCGGCATCATGCAGACGCTGTTGCAGGCCACGCCGCTGCTTTTCTGCGGCCTGGCGGTGAGCGTCAGCATGAAGGCTGGGCTGCTGAACCTGGGCGTGGAAGGGCAGCTGTATATGGGCGCACTGGCCGCGGCCTTGGTAGGCATCTATGTAAAAGGGCTGCCCGCCTTCCTGCACATCCCCTTGTGCATGCTCTTCGCCATGGCCGGCGGCGCGGCTTGGGCGTTTTTACCGGTATGGCTGAAGATCAAGCGGGGCACCCACGAAGTGGTGACCGCCTTGATGATGAACTACATTGCCATTCTTTTCGTGGATTACATGACGAACTACCCGCTGCGGACCAAAAACGCCACGGTGGCCCAGTCCGACGTGCTGCAGGCCACCGCCATGCTGCCGAAACTGGTGGCGCGCAGCCAGGTGACACCCGCCATCATCGTCGGCATGGTGTTGGCGGTGGTCCTGTGGTTCATGCTGCGCAGCACCACACTGGGCTACCAGATCACATTGGTGGGCAGCAACCGCAGCGCTTCTGCGGCCACCGGCGTCCCCGTCAGCCGTATCATGGTCATCACCATGCTCATATCGGGCGTGTGCGCCGGGCTGGCCGGCGGCATGGAAGTGATGGGTACCCATGGGCGGCTCATCCAAGGGTTTTCGCCGGGGTATGGGTTCGACGGCATAGCGGTGGCCGTGCTGGGCGCCTCGCCGCTGTCGGTCATCGTCTCCGCACTGCTGTTCGGTGCGCTGCGGGCCGGGGGCATGGCCCTCAGCTATGGCACCAACATGTCGGTCAAGTTCATCAATGCGCTGCAGGGCGTCATCATCCTGCTCATCGCCGCACCCATGCTGTCCTACCGCATCCTGACGGCATTTGACAGGCCGCTGCGCCGCATGTCCCGGAAAAACAGCGAGGGGGTGTAGGCATGGATACCGTGATATCGATTCTGAATTCGACCTTGCGCCTCACCACGCCCATCGCCTATGTGACACTGGGTGCGGTGGTGCTGGAAAAGTCCGGGCTGAACGCGCTCTCCATGGAGGGTGTGATGCTTTCGGGCGCATTTGGCGCGGTGCTGGGCAGCTGGGCGACCGGCAGCGCCTGGTTCGGGGTCCTGGCGGCCATGGGTTGCGCCATACTGGTTTCTTTGCTGCGCAGTTACCTGGCCATCGCCCACCAGGCCAACCAGACGGTGAGCGGCGTGGGGCTGAATATCCTGGCCGGGGGAGCCACGGCCATGTTGGTGAAGGTGATCTGGGGCATGGACGGCAGGAGCGACCAGGTGGTGGCGCTGGGCGACTGGACCATCCCGTATGTCGCGGACATCCCGGTGGTGGGCAAACTGCTGGGGCAGCAAAACCCGCTGGTTTACCTGCTGGTCCCCATCGCGCTATGGATGATACTGCTGCTGAACAAAACCGCTTTTGGCCTGCGGGTCGCGGCGGCGGGGGAACACCCAGAAGTGCTGTCCAGTTTGGGGCTGCGTGTGTCGCGCTACCGCTATCTTTCCACCATCCTGTCAGGCGCGCTGTCAGGTTTGGGCGGGGCGTACCTCTCCATAGGACAGCTTAGTTTCTTTAACCAGGACATGACCAGCGGCCGGGGCTTCATGGCTTTGGCTGCCTGCGTGTTCGGCGGATGGCGGGTGGGGGGCGCGCTGGCCGGTTCCCTGCTGTTCGGGTTTGCCAATGCGCTCCAGCTGCGGTTGCAGACCACCGTGCGCTATACCCAGTTCGTCCAGATGATCCCTTACGTGGTGACGCTGGTGGTGCTAAGCGGGTTCATCAAGCGCGCCAATGCCGCGCCGGCCGCAGGGGGCAAGCCCTACCAGGAGCAGGAGTAGCCGGGGCTGTTGCCCCGCACGCCCTTGCGGTCTTCACCGCCGGCCGCAGGGGGCAAGTCCTACCGTGAGCAGGAGTAAAGGGGGTGCCTATGCGTACCGTGTATTGGGAAAACGACGCGCTGTATGCCATCGAGCAGACGTTGCTGCCCCATGAGGAGAAAGTGGTGCGGCTGGAAACCTCCGACGCCGCATGTGACGCCATCTACCGCTTGGCTGTCAGGGGGGCGCCGGCCATCGGCGTGACCGGCGCTTTCGCCATGGTGCTGGCGGCGAGGGAAGCCGGCACCCGGGACGTGGCCAAGGTGCTTGCGCATCTGGAAAAAGAGAGCATGAAAATCGGCAACACCCGTCCCACCGCCACGAACCTAAGCTGGGCGGTGGGGCGGATGATGGGCCTTGCCCGCAGCCTGGGGGGGGCGGATTTCCCGACGCTGGATGCCAGGCTGCTTGCCGAGGCGCAAGCCATCGCCGACGGCGAGGCGGAAAACGCCCGCCGTATCTGTGAGTACGGAGCTACGGTCATCCCAGACTCCGGCGCGCGCATCCTCACCCACTGCGAGACGGGCCCTCTTTGTACCATCGAGCATGGGTTGTCCACCGGCGTGGCCATCTGGGCGCACATGCATGGCAAAAAGGTGCATGTGTACAGCGACGAGACCCGCCCGCGCCTGCAAGGCGCGAAACTGAACATCTACGAGCTGCGCAAGTATGGGGTGCCATACACGCTCTTGACTGACAACATGGCGGGCTATGCCATGCAGCGGGGGTTGGTGGACATGGTGTTCGTGAGCGCCGACCGGGTGGCGCGAAACGGCGACACCGCTGCCAAGATCGGCGTGTACGGCGTGTGTGTCTTGGCCCAGAAACATGGCATCCCGGTGTTCCTCCATGCCCCCATGTCAACCATCGACTTTGGCACCGCCACCGGCGACGACATCCAGATCGAGGAGCGGGACCCCCAGGAAGTGCTATGCATCAATGGGTGCCAGATCGCCCCTGCGGATACCCCCGTGCTCAACCCTGCATTTGACGTGACGCCCCACAACCATTTTGCCGCCATCATCACCGAACGCGGATTTGCCTACCCGCCCTTTGAGGAGAGCCTGACTAAGATGCGGGACAGGGAGTGAGGGGTAGGCTTTAGATGTGATTCTTCCCGTCTCCTTGAACTCAGCTTGGCCAAGATGCGATACGAGGAGTGAGGGGTAGGGGATAGGGGATAGGGGATAGGGCAAAGTGCGAAGTGCGTAGGGCAAAGTGCGTAGGGCGAAGTGCGTAGGGCGTAGGGCGAAGTGCGAAGGGCGAAGTGAGAGGTGCGAAGTGCGAAGTGCGTAGGGCGAAGTGCAAAGGGCGAAGTGCAAAGGGCAAAGTGCGAAGTGCGTAGGGCAAAGTGCGTAGGGCGAAGTGCGTAGGGCGTAGGGCGTAGGCCGATGGGGATGGTGAAATAGTGCTTGACTTTGAGTCAACTCTAGGTGATATAGTTGGGAAGAATGGGCGGCGACAGTCTTGTGGTTTGAGAACGGGATGCGGTTAAAACGTGGTGTGTTGCATAGGGATGGGTGATCGGACGGCTGGCGCCCATGTAGCGCGATGACAGTCATGTGGTATGTGGACGGGATGCGGTTGGGATATGGATACTAGGACCTTGCTGGAAAAAGTGAGGAGCGGGGAGATGCCCGTGGACGATGCCCTCCAGGCCTTGCGGCGGCAGCCTTTTGAGGAACTGGGGTTTGGGAAGATCGATGCCCACCGTAGGCTGCGGACGGATTTCCCGGAGGTTATTTTCGCTGCGGGGAAGTCGGACGCCCATTTGATGGAGATATTTTCCAGGATATACGAAATGGACGGGGAAGTGCTGGCGACCAGGGCGACCGAGGCGCAAGCAGGAATGATATGCGAGCGGTTCCCCCAGGCGGTCTATGATGGCATATCCAAGGTGCTGCGCATCGAACGCCCTGACAAGGTGCACAAAGGGAAAGTGGCGGTGGTGACGGCCGGCACGGCGGATGTCCCGGTGGCGGAGGAAGCGGCGCAGACGGCGGAGTTTTTCGGTTCGTCCGTGGATCGGGTGTATGACGTGGGGGTGTCGGGGCTGCACCGACTGCTGGCCAGGCTGGACATCATCCAGGGCGCCAACTGCGTGGTGACGGTGGCGGGGATGGAGGGCGCATTGGCCAGCGTCGTCGGGGGGCTGGTGTCCCGGCCGGTCATCGCAGTGCCCACCTCGGTAGGGTACGGCGCCAGCATGCATGGCCTCTCCGCCTTACTGACCATGATCAATTCCTGCGCCAACGGCATCGCGGTGGTGAATATCGACAATGGCTACGGCGCGGGTTATCAGGCCCATCTGATTAACATGATGGGCCTCCGGGACAGTGAAAACGGAAACGGGGCGGAAAATGAAAAAAACGATAGTTGTCATTGACGGCATGGGCGGCGGCATCGGCGTCCAGCTCATCGGGCGGCTCAGGGAGACTGTAGGCAGGGACGCGGAAATCATCGCTCTGGGCACAAACGCGGTGGCCGTGGAACG
>JAISUG010000107.1 GCA_031272185.1 Lachnospiraceae bacterium | reverse complement strand
GATGGGGATTGTGGGGGCGGGAGGGGGCTGGGGGGGGCCTAATGGGGGTTCGGACTGATTGAAGCAGTTGGCATGGTTATTGCTGTGATATTTCCCGGAGGAGCTATGTCATAGTTCCGGCGCATATGGGCGGAGAATGCGGACAAGGCCGCGAAAGGCGGACAAAGCCGCGAAAGGCGGACAAGGCCGCATGGTCCATTTGCAGGGGAGCAAACAAATGAACAAACAAACGAGGAGGGGGAAATGTCAGGGAACAATGAAAAGAGTTTTATCCGGGGGTACTCCATGCTGCTGCACTCGCTGCTGATGTGGATGTTTTTCATCGCCACTGCCAGCACGGGGCTGAACATCCTGATTCCGGGGTTCGCCGCCAAGAATGCGCTGGACGCCACCGGGCTTTTGTCGGTGAACACCATCGCGGCGCTCATAGCGGTGTTCGTTTCCATCGGCATCAACCGGGTCGCCATGGCGTATGGCGTGAAGCTGGTCACCATCATCTCCCTGTTCGTGGGGGGGATCATCGGCATGCTGGGCCTGGGCGTGGTTTCCTCGGTGGCGGGGTTCACTGTCTGCGCCATCGCGGCGCAGTGCGCATGCAACGGCTATTCCAACAGCGTCACCAACAACCTCATCACCAACTGGTTCCCGCGCACCCGGGGCAGGATGCTGGGCATCACCACCTGCGGCGTGCCCCTGGCGGTGCTGCTGGTCATCCCGCAGCTTAGCAAGCTCATGGCGCAGCCGGGGGGCTTTGACAAGGTGGTGTTCGCCATGGGGGCGACGCTGACCGTGGTGGGCGTCATCTCTATCTTCTGGATGAAAAACAAGCCGGAGGACTGCGGTCTGTACCCAGACAACAAACCTTTCACCGAAGAGGAGAAGAAGAGCCGTCTGCTGGCTAGGGCGAGCGCCGTGGAGTGGTCCTGGGGATCGATACTCAAAAACAGGACCGCATGGCTGATCATCGTGGCTTTCGGGCTGTTCTACATCGCCTGCACCGGGTTTTCAGCACAGATGGTGCCCTACCTCATCGAGTTCGGGTATACCCAGCCGGAGGCGGTGGGGATCATGGGCAGGACCGCATTTTTCGGGCTGGCGGGGAGCATATTGTCAGGGGTCATCGACAGCCGCTTCGGCACGAAGATATCGTGCGTCATATATGCGGTGCTCACCACGGTGGGGTTTTTGGTGCTCTTCATCTCCCATGACAGGGCATTCATCCTGGCATGCGTGTTCATCCAGGCCACGACCATGGGCGCTGTGGCGAACCTCATCCCCTCCATCATCATGCAGTGTTTCGGGCGCGACAGCTTCATTTCCGTGAACCGCATCATATTCCCGGGGATTTTCCTCCTGCGCAGCTTCTGCTATGCCATGGTGGCCTGGGGCGTGAAAAACCTGGGCGGGTACATCAACACCTATGCGGCGTTCGGGATCATGTGCCTGGCGGCCACGGCGGTGCTGTTGCTCATCAACACGAAGAAAGTCCAGGAGCCGGAGGGGGCGTAGGGCTGATGGGAAATACGGAGCGCCTGCCTGGGTCATGTTCCGGGGAACGGCAGCGGGCGGATGGATGGTGACATGGATGCCCAGGGTGGTCGGCACGGATCATGCATGTTCCGGGGAACGGCAGCTGGCGGATGGATGGTGACATGGATGCCCAGGGTGGTCGGCACGGATCGTGCGTGTTCCTGGGAACGTCAGCGACGGGTTGACGGCGACGCCATGATGGCATGTGGGGGGGTTACCGGGCAGGCGCATGGCAGAAACATCAAGCCCAAGGTGGACGAGGGAAGAATGAAGATGGCATACGAGAGGCTGTTTTCTGGCGGGGAGATCGGGGGGCTCACGTTAAAGAACCGGGTGTTCATGACTGCCGCGGGGTGCGCCCTGTGCGAAGAGGGCGGCGTGGTCACCGAGGGGCTGCTGGCGTACTACGAGGCCAGGGCACGGGGCGGGGTGGGCGCCATCGTCACCGAGGTGGTGCGGGTCAACGAGGAAACGGGCGTGATGAACGCGCACCAGCTCTGCGCCACCGGCGACCGCCACATCGGGGAGATACGCAAGCTGGCCGATAGGCTCCGCCCCTATGGGTGCAGGCTGTTTTTGCAGCTCCACCACCCGGGAAATGTGACCCACCCGGGGCTTTTGGGGGGTAGGAGGCCCGTCTCGGCCAGCGGCCTGCCGTCGCTTATGTCTGACCAGGCGGTGGACACATTGGACACGGGGCAGATCCGCTCCATCGTCAATGATTTCGGCGATGCGGCCAGACGCGTGCAGGAGGCGGGTGCGGATGGCGTGGAGATCCACGGGGCGCATTTCTACCTGTTGCACCAGTTCCTGACGCCGCTTTTCAACAAGCGTACCGACGAATACGGAGGGGGCCACGGGAACCGCATGCGGTTCCTGAAAGAGGTCGTGGCGGACGTGCAGGCAAAATGCGGGCGGGATTTCCCGCTGCTGGTGCGCATTTCCGTGGAGGACTACATGGGGGAACGGGGGTACCACCTGGACGAAGGGGTGAAAATTTGCCAAGATCTGGAAGCCATGGGCGTCCACGCCATCGACGTGACCTGCGCCGGGGCGGGGTGCCCGGGCCGCCAGAGCCTGGAGCCGGCTTCTTTCCCACAGGGCTGGCGCAAGCACCTGGGCGCTGCGGTGAAGGAGTTGGTGGGCATACCGGTGGTTTCAGTGGCGCCGGTGCGGGACCCCGCATTTGCGGAGGAGCTGCTGGCCCAGGGGCAGCTCGACTTCGTGGGGTCGGCCAGGTGCCACATCGCCGACCCGGAGTGGGCCGCGAAGGCCAGGGATGGGCGCGACAGTGAGATCCGACGATGCATCTCATGCCTGAAGTGCATACGCGGCATCCAAAACGGGCTGCCGATTTCCAGTGCGGTGAACCATGTGTGCGGGCGAGAGGGGGAAGCGGGGCGGCGGTGGGGCATAAGTGACAAGCAAGAGGCGCAAGAGGAGTGAGCATATGAAAATCATCGATCTGAGTACGGAAATAGCGGACAACCTGCCTGTGGACCCATTGCCATCCAGGGCGAAAATCGACTACCAGGACCACATGGCGGGCGTGGAGTCCATGCTGCCCTTTTTCCCCGGTGCGACGAAAGCCGACCTGCCGGATGGCGCGGGGTGGGCGGTGGAGGACATGCGCCTGTCCACCCACACGGGGACGCACCTGGACGCGCCATACCATTACCACCCCACCATGAACCTGGGGCAGCGGGCCTGGACCATAGACGAGGTGCCTTTGGAATGGTGCATGGGCGACGGCGTGATGGTGGACTTTTCTGACAAGCCCAGCGGCTACGTGTGCACGCCGGATGATTTCCGGAGGTATTTCGAGGGGGTGGGGTACCGCCTGAAGCCTTTCGACATCGTGCTGGTGCACACCAACGCCAGGGAGTATTGGGGGACCGCGGAGTTCTTGGACAATGGGTGCGGCGTGGGGCGGGAGGCCACCCTGTGGCTGTGCAGGCAGGGCATCCACGTGGTGGGCACGGACGCCTGGAGCTGGGACGCGCCGCTTAAGCACATCGCCAAGCATTACAACGAAACGAAGGACACAGCGCTTTTGTGGGAGGGCCACAAGGCGGGGCGGGAGTGCGTGTACTGCCATTACGAGAAACTGGCGAACCTGGAACTGCTGCCGCCCTACGGGTTCCGGTTCATCGGGTTCCCGGTGAAGGTGAAGGGCGCCAGCGCGGGCTGGGCCAGGCCCGTGGCACTGATCGAGGGGTAGGGCACAGGGGGTTCCTGGTTACAGGTCACTCACTATACAGCCGATTGGCCTTGCACTGCGGCGGAGTGACCTGCAACGGGACACGCAGTATGGTGGGGCCTTTGTTCGGGGTGGGCGCATATATGCTTGCCCCCTTGTTTTTTTGTGGAAAGCATGATATGATGTAACAATGAGTTAGCATTGGATAACTCGGGCGCAAGGTTAGCAATAAGCAACTACTATAGGGGAATCGGATGACGCTCCTCAAGAAGGCATTGCGCTCCATGTGGAGGTACAAAAAGACGTATTTCGCCTGCACGCTCCTGATTGCGCTGGGGGTGATGCTTTACGTGGGGTTCGGTGCGTCGGGGCGGTCCATGTATGAAGCGAAGGACGCTTTTTACGTGGGCAGCGCATTGGCGGACTGCTTCGCATCGGTGACGGCGGCCTCCCAGGGGCAGGTGGATGCGTTCCGGCTGGAGGGTGTCGAGGAGGCCATGGGCCGGGTGGTATACGAGTGCCGGGTGGACATGGAGGGGGAGCGCATCGTGCGCCTGCGGCTCCTGGGTTACCCCAAGGAGAGAGGTGCATCCGGGATGGCGCCCAGCGGGGCCCTGCAAGGAAATGCGGCCGGCGGCCGGCCAGGTCAGTCATCGCCCGCCGGTACCGAAGGTGCCGGTACCGAAGGTGCCGGTACCGCGATAAACACCGGGGATAACGATGACGGCGGTAACGATGCCGAAGCGGGGCAGGGTATTGCCTCTGATGACGGGGGCGGCGCGGCGCGCCTGGCCGGCCTCAACCGCTACAGCGTGAAGTCCGGACATGACATCGTCCAGGACGACGAGATCCTGGTGGGGCAGGGGTTTTTGGACGCCCACGACATAGACGTGGGGGACACATTGTCGCTCATCGTACATAACCGCCTGGTGAAGCTGCGCATCGCAGGGACGTTCATGACGCCGGAGTACACCTACGTCATCGACGAGCAGGGCGCGCTGCTGCCGGACGAGGGGTCATTCAACGTGGCCGTGGTATCGGTGGGGGTGCTGCAAAGCCTGCTGGGGATGCCGGGGTATTACAATGAGCTGTCTTTCCGCTTCGGGGATGGCGTGGCATATGATGACGTCAAGGCGGACCTGGAGGTGGCGCTTCAGCCTTTCGGCAACCCACGGCTGACGCCTATCAAAGACCAGCTGAGCAATGCGATGCTGGAATCGGAGATCAACGAGCTGGTCACCATGGGCAATTCCATCCCCCTCGCGTTCGTCGTCATCGCATTTTTCATCCTGTTCTTGATGCTCAAGCGCATCGCGGAGCAAGAACGGCCACAGATAGGCATGATGAAAGCGTTTGGCTACGGCAGCGTGGCCCTGGTCGCGCACTACGGGATGTATGGCGCCGTCACCGGGCTTTGCGGCGGTCTGCTGGGCGCGGGGCTGGGGTACTGGTTTTGCACTTTCATGCTGGAACTGTACAACTACTTCTTCCAGATGCCGAACCTGGTTCCGGTGGGGGTGGCGGAGTTTGCCCTGCGGGGGGTGGCGGCTGCCGTCGCCGGCGGTGCGCTGGGGTCCATGTCTGGCGCCTGGGGCGTGGCGTCGCTGGACCCTGCCCCGGCGATGCGCCCGGCGGCGCCCAGGTCCCCGGATAGGAAGATGCCCAGGGCGGACCGCGAAGGGGAGCGGGGGCGGCCCTCCCCGGGGCGTGGCGTGGCGTGGATTTCCCCGCCCCGGCGCATGGCGTGGCTCTCCCCGCCCCGGCGCATGGCGTGGCGCTCCATGGTGCGCAACAAGCTGCGCAGCGCTTTCATCCTGGTGGGGATGATGTTTTCCTATGGGCTCCTGGTGTTCATGGGTTCCTTCGCTTCCATGATGGACGACATCATCCTGTCCCAGTTCACCCAGATGCAGGTATTTGACGGGCGGATGGGCTTCGGGGCGCCGATGGATGCCAAGGCCGCGGTGACGGAAGTGCTGCGCCTTTCCGGAGTCACCGGGGCGGAAGGTCTATTGGAACTGCCGCTGACGCTTAGCCACGGGCACCGCAGCAAAGACGTCCTGGTGACGGGGCTGGAAGCGGACGGGCGGCTCTACAGGCTATACGACTCGGACACCCATCGGGTGTATGAGCCGCCGACGGACGGCATCATCCTTAGCAGCCGCCTGGCCGAGGACCTGGAAGCGGATGTGGGCGACCTGGTGCGTGTGGATGTGGGCGAGCGCGCAGGCGCTTACGGCCTGGTGGTGCGGGGGGTGATGACCATCAGCTTCGGGGAGGGCGCCTACATGGAGCGGGGGTACATGGCGCAGGTGCTGGGGATGGGGGACGCCATCACCGGGGTGGTCTTTACGGCGGATGACTTCGCGGCGGTGAACAAGGCCGCCAAAGAGGGCGCAAACATCACCGGCCTGCGCGACCAGGCCTACACCCGTCAGCTTATGGACGAGATGGTGGGGCCCTACCGCTCCCTGGGGAACGTCTTGCTGGTGATGGGCATCGCGGTGGCCTTCGCCATCGCCTACAACACCGCATCCATTTCCCTGATGGAACGCAAGCGGGAGTATGCCACGCTGCGGGTGCTGGGGTTTACGGTGGGGGAGGTGGCGGGGATCATGTCCTACGAATACTGGCTGCTGGGGCTGTGCGGCGCCGCATTGGGGCTCCCTTTCGCGCGGGTACTGAAAGTGGTGTTCGCCAGGGTCGTCGTCATGGAGCAGTTCACCCTGCCCACCGGCATACGCCCGTGGCAGTACGCCCTGGGGTTTGCATGCATCTGCGCCGCCATCGCCTGGTCCAACCAAAGCACCAAAGCCCAGGTGCGCAAACTGGACATGGTGGAAGTGCTCAAAGAGCGGGAGTAGGGCCGTGGCAGGCGGACAGGACGATCAACATCGGCGACAGGCCGACAGGGAAATTTGCTTCGGGAACAAACGGGCGTCAAAGGTGAGATGTTGTGGCGGCTGCCGGTATTACCCTTTGCCACCAAAAAATCGATCTCCATGCGGGAGGCGCTGTCTGTGCGGGAAGCATTGGAGTAGAAGTACAGTTTGTGGCCGCTTGCATGTTTTATACCTGGTGCGGGCGAATTCTTCCACGGTGTAGCTTTTCCCGACGCGGCGGGCCACGGCGGCTCATCGGCTTGCCGGGGGGTGGCCTGTACCCCCACCCAAACTTTGTGCATTTTTTTCTATGATTTCCCTTTGCAGTTTTCCATTTTCTTGCTATAATAGTGGCGGTCTGAATTTGCGCCTGGTTCGAAGGGCGCGGTGTAAGTGCCTGTGCGCCCTGCCTTGCAAGGGAAAGCCGCAGCCGGCCCCGATGGGGCAGGCCGCATAGTACGGGTGTTTGTACGCCGTGCTCTGGGAGAGGTGCATTGTGTTGTGTCTGCCCGGCGGGGGAATCCTTGCGCTGTATTGTTTTTGCGGCGGAGGGGGTTTGCCGGCCAGGCGACGGGAACCATCGGCAGTATCATAGAGGGATTGGCTGAGGATAGCCCAGGGACGATGGGCCATCCCCAGTCAACCCCGCACTCAGGAGGAGTTCAAATGGCAAGAAAAATGAAGACCATGGACGGGAACCATGCTGCGGCGCATGCTTCCTACGCATTCACCGACGTGGCGACCATCTACCCCATCACCCCGTCTTCGGTCATGGCGGAGGCCACGGACGAGTGGGCCACCGACGGGCTGAAGAATATCTTCGGGCAGACGGTTCAGGTGACGGAGATGCAGTCCGAGGCGGGCGCCGCCGGCGCCGTGCACGGATCGCTGGCCGCGGGCGCGCTGACCACCACGTACACCGCTTCCCAGGGCCTGCTGCTCATGATCCCGAACCTCTACAAGATCGCCGGCGAGCAGCTCCCCGGCGTGTTCAATGTGTCCGCCCGCGCGGTGGCTTCCCATGCGCTGTCCATCTTCGGGGACCACTCGGACGTGTACGCCTGCCGCCAGACCGGCGTGGCGATGCTGTGCGAGTCCAGCGTCCAGGAGGTCATGGACCTGACGCCCGTGGCGCACATGTCCGCCATCAAGGGGCGGGTGCCATTCATCAATTTCTTCGACGGTTTCCGCACCTCCCACGAGATCCAGAAGATCGAGACATGGGACTACGACGACCTGGACGAGATGGTGGACCACGACGCCATCAAGGCGTTCCGGGACCACGCGCTCAACCCCAACCACCCATGCCAGAGGGGCTCCGCCCAGAACCCTGACATCTTCTTCCAGGCGCGCGAGGCGTGCAACTCCTCATACGCGGCGCTGCCCGCCATCGTCCAGGGCTACATGGACAAAGTCAACGCCAAGATCGGCACGGACTACAAACTCTTCAACTACTACGGGGCCCCCGACGCCACCCATATCATCGTGGCCATGGGCTCCGTGAACGACACCATCGAGGAGACCATCGACTACCTGGTGGGCAAGGGCCAGAAAGTGGGCGTGGTGAAGGTCCGCCTCTACCGCCCATTCGCCGCCGGCGCCTTCGTGGACGCCATACCGGCGACGGTGAAGCAGATATCGGTGCTGGACCGGACCAAGGAGCCGGGTTCCCTGGGCGAGCCGCTGTACCTGGACGTGGTGACGGCGCTCAAGGGCAGCAAGTTCGAGTCCACGCCGGTCTACACCGGGCGCTACGGGCTGGGCTCCAAGGACACCACCCCCACCCAGATCGCGGCGGTGTACGCGAACACGGCGAAGCCGGTGTTCACCATCGGCATCGTGGACGACGTGACCAACCTCTCCCTGGAGCTGGGCAAACCCCTCATCACCACCCCGGAGGGTACCACCAACTGCAAGTTCTGGGGGCTGGGCGCCGACGGCACCGTGGGCGCGAACAAGAACTCCATCAAGATCATCGGCGACAACACCGACATGTACGCCCAGGCGTATTTCGACTATGACTCCAAGAAGTCCGGCGGCGTCACCATGAGCCACCTGCGCTTCGGGCACAAGCCCATCAAGTCCACCTACCTCATCAGGCAGGCGAACTTCGTGGCGTGCCACAACCCCTCATACATCCGCAAGTACAACATGGTCCAGGAGGTGGTGGACGGGGGCACCTTCCTGCTCAACTGCTCCTGGGACGCGGCAGGCCTGGAGAAGCACCTCCCCGGCCAGGTGAAGCGCTACATCTACGAGCACAAGATCAATTTCTACACCATCGACGGCGTGAAGATCGGCATCGAGACGGGGATGGGCCCCACCCGCATCAACACCATCCTCCAGTCGGCGTTCTTCGAGCTGGCGAAGATCATACCCTCCGAGACGGCCAACGAGCTCATGAAGGAGGCGGTCCGGGAGACCTACGGCCTGAAAGGCGAGGACGTGGTGAACAAGAACTGCGCCGCCATCGACGCGGGCGCGAAGCAGTTCGTGAAAGTCGAGGTGCCGGAAAGCTGGAAAGGCGCCGCCGACGAGGGGCTGGAGATGGCCCATGCGGACGCAGGCCCGGCCGACGTGGTGTCTTTCGTGAACAATGTCCAGGCGAAGATCAACGCCCAGGAGGGCAATTCCCTGCCGGTTTCGGCGTTCCTGGACTACGTGGACGGCTCCACCCCCAGCGGCGCCTCCGCATACGAGAAGCGGGGCATCGCCGTGGACATCCCTGTGTGGAACCCGGAAAACTGCATCCAGTGCAATTTCTGCTCCTATGTGTGCCCCCATGCGGTGATCAGGCCCGCGGCCCTCACCCCGGACGAGGCGGCGAAAGCCCCTGCGGGGATGGACACGCTGCCGATGCTGGGGATGGACGGCTACAAGTTCTCCATGACGGTGAGCGCCTACGACTGCACGGGCTGCGGTTCCTGCGCCAATGTCTGCCCGGGCAAGAAGGGCGAAAAGGCCCTGGTCATGGGCAAGTTCGAGGACAACACAGGCCGCCAGGCGTATTTCGACTACGCCCGCACCCTCCCGGTGAAGGAGGACGTGGTGGCGAAGTTCAAGGAGAGCACGGTCAAGGGCAGCCAGTTCAAACAGCCGCTGCTGGAATTCTCCGGCGCATGCGCGGGCTGCGGCGAGACGCCCTATGCGAAGCTGGCCACACAGCTCTTCGGCGACAGGATGTACATCGCCAACGCCACGGGCTGCTCCTCCATCTGGGGCAACTCCTCGCCCTCCACGCCATACACCCGCAACGCCGACGGGCACGGCCCCGCTTGGGACAACTCCCTGTTCGAGGACAACGCGGAGTTCGGCCTGGGGATGAGCCTGGCCAACAAAGCCATCCGGGACCGCCTGAAACGCCTCACCCAGGAGCTCATAGCCGGCGACCATGTGTATGCGCCCATCGTGGAGACGGGCAAGAAATGGCTGGAGACATTTGACGACGGCGCGGCCAACGCCGCCGCCACCAAAGAGTACATAGCCGCGCTCAAGGACGGCACTGACCTGGATGAGTCTTTCTTCGTCGGGAAGCCTTTCGAGCACCTCTGGGACAAGGAGCACAAATGGTGCAACTGCCCCAGCTGCACCGCCGCCCGGGAGATCCTGAAAGGCGAGGACTACCTGGCCAAGAAGTCGTTCTGGATATTTGGCGGCGACGGGTGGGCATACGACATCGGGTTCGGCGGCCTGGACCACGTGATAGCCAGCGGGCAGAATGTGAACATCCTGGTGTTTGACACCGAGGTCTACTCCAACACCGGCGGCCAGTCATCCAAGGCCACGCCCACCGGGGCCATCGCCCAGTTCGCGGCGGGCGGCAAGGACGTGAAGAAGAAGGACCTGGCGTCCATCGCCATGAGCTACGGCTACGTGTATGTGGCCCAGGTGGCCATGGGCGCGGACTACGCCCAGACGGTGAAGGCGCTGTGCGAGGCGGAGGCCTACCCGGGCCCGTCCATCGTCATCGCCTATGCGCCCTGCATCAACCACGGCATCAAGCTGGGCATGAGCAAGGCGCAGACCGAGGAGAAGCTGGCGGTGGAGGCGGGGTATTGGCACAACTTCCGCTTCAACCCGGCGGCCGAGAAGCGTTTCTCCATGGACTCCAAGGCGCCCACCGGCGACTACGAGGCATTCCTCAAGGGCGAGGTGCGCTACTCCTCCCTGGCCCTGAAGAACCCGGAGCGCGCGAAGGACCTCTTCGCCAAGAACGAGGCAAACGCCAAGGCCAGGTACGAGTACCTGACCCGGCTGGACGCGCTGTACAATGGGTGATGGGGGTCTGTGCATTTGAGGTGACCTGATCCGTTGCCCCCGGGCTTGGGCGATATGTCCACGGCCCGGGGGTCTGTGCGTGTTTCTGGCGGCTGCTTTCAGCAAACAAAGGAGGGAAGAGTATGGGTATGAACACGGCTTTGATCATGTGCATCCTCATAGTGGTGGTGTTGCTCGTGACCGGGCAGCCGGACAAAGAGAACGTGGCCGAGTTTGAGGCGGTGGAGAAGATGTAGGGGTTTGCAGGCGGCCCGGAAGAAAGAAGACTTAGTGGCGGACAGGCGGCCGGGAAAGAAGATGTAGGGTTTGCAGGCGGCCCGGAAGAAAGAAGGTAATGCGCTTGGACATCTCGACTTTGCGGGAATTTGTGACGCTCGTGGAGAACCTGAGTTTTTTCGAGACGGCGGAAGCCATGCACATTTCCCAGTCATCGCTGACGAAGCACATCAAAAAGCTGGAGGAGGAGCTCCAGGTGGAGCTGTTTGACCGTTCGACCAGACGCGTCAGGCCCAATGAATACTCCACGGCTTTTTACCAGTATGCCAAGCAGATACTGCTGCTTTACGTCGAGGCGACCAGCAGCATCAATGCGCTCAAAGTGTCCAGCAGCAACCGCCTCACCATAGCGTACACGCCGCTGATGGGGCAGTATGGCATCGCCGAGCTCCTGGCAGGGTTCTACAAACGCAACCCCTACATCTCGCTGAACATGGTGGAGAGCTTCAACCCGCTGGACCTGCTCCTGCAAAACAAATGCGATTTCGTGTTCCTGTCGGGTGACGGCGCCGACAACCCGGAGCTGGGCAAGATATTTTACAAATCCGACAGCATGGCGGTTATCTTGCCCGCGAAGCACCGGCTGGCGGGGGAGAGGAAGGTGGCTCTGGCCCAGCTGAAAGACGAGAAATTCATCTTTCACAAGGAAGACCCCATCGTGAGCAAGTACGACAACGACAAGATCGTGGCGCTGTGCAAGGCTGCCGGGTTCGACCCCGCCGTGGTGACCACCAGCAGTTTCTCCTCCACCATCGTGAAGCTGGTGGGGCAGGAGATAGGCGTCGCGCTGATGAACAGGCTGCAGATACCTGCCACCAACTCCGCGGTGGCCATCGTGGACATAGAGCCCCGGATCCCGTACCACATACACCTGCTGTACCTCAAAAAGAAGAAGCTGTTGGGCGCCGCGTCGGTGTTTATGAAGTATTTCAAGGCGCGGCGGCCTTCCTCGGCGAACCCATCCGAATGAGCAACCGAGGGAGCCAAGTCTGACTTCATCGCAAACGTGTTTTCCTTCCTCGGCGAACCCATCCGAATGACCGACCGAGGGACCCGAGTCTGACTTCATCGCAAACGTGTTTTTCTGCTTCGGCGAACCCATCCGAATGAGCAACCGCGCGGGTGGGCGCCGGTTTTTTGTTGTGCGCACATATCTGATCGTTCTGGTAAATATTTCCGATTGTTTCGAATTTGGAAACAATGCCCTCCAACTCTGAATTGATTAAAGCCCCCAAAAAGGATATGGTTATCGGGGATGGCTATCATATCCGGAGGGGGTTGGTTTATGGCGGACAATTTCACGGACGCGCGCCGGGACGAAAGGCGCAGGATGATGCTGGAGGACAACCTGTACAGGGTGATGCCCGTGCTGGTGGTGCCCATGATCATATCCATGCTCATCGATTCCGTTTACAACATGACGGACACTTATTTTGTGAGCACGTTGGGGATCACCGCGGTGGCCGCGGTGGGCATCAACGAATCGCTCCTCTATTATCTGAGGGCGTTGGCCACGGGCCTGGGCGCGGGGGCGACCAGCGTCATTTCCCGGCACCTGGGCGCCAAGAGGGACGACGAGGCGTGCGAGGTGGCCACCACCGTGCTCTACACGGGCATCGGGATACTGGCCGGCGTCGCGATCATCGCCTACCTGTGCCTGGATCCGCTGATCATGCTGCTGGGGGCCACGGCCACGACCAAGGAGTATTCCCTGGGGTATGCCAGGTTCATCCTCATATCCGCGCCGTTCACGGCCGGCGAGTCCATCACCAGCTACCTCCTGCGCTCCGAGGGCAGCGCGAGGCTCTCCATGGTGGGCACCGTGGCGGGGTGCGTGATCAACGTGGCGCTGGACCCACTGTTCATCTTCGTGTTCCGCATGGGCGTGGCCGGGGCGGCGCTTGCCACCACCATCAGCAAGATGGTCAGCTTCTGCATACTGGTCAGCCCGTTCGTGCGGCACATGACCGTCCTGGAGATCAGGCTGCGGTATTTCAAGCCCAGGCTGGCGCTTTACGCGGAAGTGGCGAAGCTGGGGGCCCCGTCTTTCCTGCGCTCGGCGCTGATGACTTCCTCTTTCGTGGTCCTCAACAACATCGCGGGCGGTTTCTCCGACGCCGCGCTGGCGGCGGCCGCCATCGCGAAAAAGACCACGAGCCTGGTGGCGTCCACGGTGATGGGTTTCGGCATGGGGTACCAGCCCCTCGCCGGGTATTGCTGGGGGGCGGGGAGGTTTGACAGGGTGAAGGCTTCGTTCCGCGCCTACACGACCATAGGGTGGACCGCGGCCGTGGTGCTGGGTGGGGTGCTGGCGCTGTGTTCCAGGCGGCTGGTGCTGATTTTCGCGTCCCCGGACGAGACCGAGGTGATACGCCTGGGGACCATCATGATAGTGTCACAGTGCATCACACTCATACCCCACGTGTGGAGCGTGGTGGTCAATGGGCTGTGCCAGGCGGCGGGGAAACCGGTGATGTCGCTGCTGGTGGGACTGTCCAGGAATTTCATCTGCATGATCCCGTCGCTGCTTGTCCTCTCCCATGTGTTCGGCGTGGAGGGGCTGGCCGTTTCCACCGCGGTGTCCGACACGTTGAGCTTGGTGATACTGCTCCCGGTGGTCTTCATGATGATAGGGATATGCAACCGCAACGGCGCTTGATTGATTCCGTTTTGGAAATAATGCCCGGTAAAATGGAATTGAATGGGCTTTTGTACTATGTTACTATGGAAACACTGGCGGCGGGGGTGGTAAATGGGCATATTGCTCATAATATAAAGGAGGGTTACTATGAAGAAAAGACTATGTAAGGCAACTGCATTGTTGGTGTCGGCGGCGATGATGGCTACGCTCGCCCTGTCGGCATGCTCGGGCGGCGCAGGGGGCGCCGCCACCACGGCGGCGACGACGGCCGCCCAGACGGCAAAGGAGGCGCCGGCCGAGACAGCCGCGCAGACATCGGCTGCGGGGCAGCCCGCGCAGACACAGGCGCAGGCGCCTGCGGAAACTTCGCCGGTGGCGTCCCCGGCGGGCACCGAGAGCGTGGAGAGGGACGTGGTCAACATCGGCATCGGCACGGATATCTCCAGCTTCGCGCCGTGGCAGCAGTCCAGGTCCAGCGGCGGGTGGGCCGACGCGATCCACGGGATCTACCAGGGGCTGGTGTCCTATGAGTACGACATCACGAACCCGGGCCAGGACGAGACCTATGCGCCGCAGATCATGAAGTCTTTCAAGATGGCCGACGACGGGCTGTCCATGGACTGCGAGATCTATGACTACATCACGGATTCCGCAGGCAACCACATCACCATGGACGACGTGCTGTTCTCATATGAAAAGGCCATCGAGGTCAACCCCAGCTGGACGCACACCATCAAGAACATCATCAAGACCGGTGATTACACGTTCACCATGGAGTTCGGCAGGCTCCTGATGGCCAACGACTTCCCGCCCATCATGCGTGCGGAGATCGTTTCAAAGAAAGCGTACGAAGAGAGCCCCGACGGCATGAAGACCACCCCCGTGGGCACGGGCCCGTACACCCTCACCGCGCGCACCGAGGGCTACAGCTTCACCTACACGAAGAGGGAGGATTTCTGGCAGACGGACGATTCCCAGAAATCCCCGCGGGATTTCGCCAATGTCAAAACCATCAACTGGTACGTCATCTCCGAAAGCGCGCAGCGGACCATCGCGTTGGAGCAGGGGACCATCGACATCTGCGCATCCATCAGCGAGGTGGATCTGGACAAATTCGACGGGAAAGGCGGGTATTGGACATACAAATTCCCATCTATGAACAGCATGGTCATGTACCCGAACTGCAACACGGGGAAGCCCACCAGCGACCTGAACCTGCGTCTCGCCATTTGCTACGCGATCAACAACCAGGCCATAGCGTCCAGCGTCTACGGGGGGCAGGCGGTGCCGCTGTACGAGGCCGCCGCGGACTGGACGGTGGGTTACAACAAGGCTTGGGACAGCGAGGACAACTACTACCATTATGATATCGACAAAGCTAAGGAATACCTGGGCAAGTCTTCATACAACGGCGAGAAGCTGGTGATCATCTGCCAGTCCGACGAGAAGAGCGTCAACACCGCCCAGCTGCTCCAGAACTTCCTGCTGCAGATCGGCATCCAGACGGACGTGCAGTCCTATGAAGGCGCGGTGTTCACCCAGTACATCGAGAACCCGGACATCTGGGACCTGATGGTGAGGACCCTGGCCGCGGGCGGCGGGTATTACTCCATCGCGCTGCAGACGCCGGTGGACAGGGACAAGTACTCCTGGGGCGGGACCATGAACTTCTACTATGACGATGCGCTGCAGAACCTGCTGCTGGGCGCGCAGGTCACGCCATTGGACCAGGGCGCGGTGGACGCCCTCCACAGGTACGTGGTGGACGAATGCCTCGTGATGGGGTTCGTGAACATCCAGTCCAGCATCGTCGTGCCTGACGACATGACGGGGGTGGTGCTGTCGAGCAGGAACACCATCATGCCGGGCGCCTGCACGTATTCCAAATGATGATGCAAGGGCACGGCCGCGCCTGCACCGTAACGGGTGGTAGGCCCGGGTGATGGGGCGCGGCCGCCCGCGTTGCATGTTTGCCGGCAGGCACGCATGGTGCAGGGCGGACGTGCCCGGACGATGTGCGCCGACGATGGGCCGCGGCCACTGGGCAAGGGGTGCGGCGCAACGTGGCGCAACATGGCGGTACGGAAGGTTGAAATGGTAATCATGGTGGACGCTTTATGAGAAGGTACATACTCAACAGGCTCATATGGACGGTGCTCGTGATCATGGGGGCGGCTATCGTCATCTTTGCGGTGATGTATTTCGTCCCAGGTGACCCCGTGACGCTGCTGATGGGCGCTGAGGCCACCCAGGAGGACATATTGCACAAAAAGGCGGAGCTGGGGCTGGACAAGCCGTTTTTTGTCCAGCTCTGGAACTTCCTGGTTGCGGTCTTCACGCGGTTTGACCTGGGCACCTCCTGGACCCGCGGGACGCCTGTCATCGCGGGCCTTTTGGGGCGGCTTCCCCGGACATTCCTCCTGGGGTTCCTCATGGTGCTTCTGACGAGCCTCGTGGGCATCCCCGTGGGCGTCAGCGCCGCGATACACCGGGGCGGGTGGCAGGACCGGATGCTCATGGTCGCGAGCATGTTCCTGATCTCCCTGCCCGAGTTCTGGCTGGCCCTGATGCTGATCATCGTGTTCTCCCTGAATCTTGGCTGGCTGCCCGCTTTCGGCGTGGAAAGCTGGCTCTGCTACATCCTGCCGGTGGTGTCGGGCTCGTTGGCGGCCATGGCCCAGCTGGCCCGGCAGACACGGGCAAGCGTGCTCAATGTGGTCCGCGCCGACTACATCACCACCGCGCGCGCCAAGGGGATGAAAGAGCAGATGGTCATATACCGGCATATGTTCCCCAATGCGCTGATCCCCATCATCACCGTGGTGGGCGGTTCTTTCACCCGTTGCGTGGGTGGGACCATCGTCATAGAGAAAATATTCTCGTTCCCCGGCATCGGGCTGTATATCTCGGATGCCATCTCCGCCAGGGATTACCCGGTGATAAGGGGCGGGGTGATCCTGATCGCCGCATTCACCGCGCTCATCATGCTGCTGGTGGACCTGGCGTATGCGTTCGTGGACCCGCAGATCAGGGCACAGTATGCTGAGTTCGCCAAGCGCAAAGGCGCGGCCGCATCATTGGCCCCCCAAGGCAGGGCGCACCCGCACCACGGGGCCCACAAGCACGGCGGGGACGGCGCGCCGCCGCCGGATATGGATGACGGATTGGACGACCTTGACGACGCGGACGGCCCGGACGGTCCGGATGATATGGACGATATGGACGGTATGGATGGGTCGGACGGCGATGGCGGGTTGGGTGACAGCCATGACCATGTTTCGGGCCGCGCCGGTGACGGGACCCATGAGGGCGCCGGGGGGATGGCGGAAGGCGGTGGGCACCTATGAGTGAGAACAATGCCGGTTTCAATGGCGTCGCCGGTACGGCAGCCCAAAAACGGAAAAAAGAAGGGATGTGGAAACAGGCCTGGAAGCGCCTGACTCAAGACAGGCTGGCCATGATCGGGTTGGTGGGGCTCATCCTCATGATCCTCGTCGCCCTGTTTGCGCCTTTGCTCACGCCGTATGCCCCGGAAGAGATGGATTTCATCAACATCAACGCCGCGCCGATGCGCGGGCACCCCATGGGGACGGATGCGCTGGGCAGGGATTACTTGAGCCGCATCCTGTACGGGGCGCGGTTCTCCCTGGGGCTGGGCATCAGCAGCTCGCTGTTCTCGTCCATCCTCGGGGTAGCAATCGGGTCTGTGGCGGGGTATTTCGGCAAGAGGGTCGACAACGTCATCATGCGCATGTGCGACATTTTCCAGTCGATACCGGGCATGATGTTCACCATCATCATATCGCTGCTGCTGGGGACGGGGTACGTGGTCACGATCCTGGCGCTGGGCATAGGCCACGCCACGCATACGGTCCGCCTGACACGGGCCCAGGTGCTCTCCGTGCGCAAAGCCGAGTACCTGGATGCGGCGCGCACCAACAACTGCGGCGCGGTGCGGATCATGTTCCGCCATATCCTGCCCAACATCATGTCGCCGATGCTGCTGGAGTTCACCATGAGCATCGCCCGGATGATCCAGTATTCCGCTGGGCTGAGCATCATAGGGCTGGGGGTGCAGCCGCCCACGCCCGAGTGGGGCGCCATGCTGTCGGCGGGGCGCAACTACATCCGCAGCTACCCCCACCTGGTGATGTTCCCCGGGGTGTTCATTTTCCTGACGAGCTTTTTGATAAATCTACTGGGCGACGGGCTGCGCGATGCGCTTGACCCGAAACTGAGAAAGTAAAAGGCAGGTGATCGAGATAGACGCAAACAACACGCTACTTTCCATCAGGGATCTGGTGGTCGAGTACAGCTCCGCCGGCGAGGTGATCCATGCGGTGAACGGCGTCTCGTTGGAGTTGGAGAAGGGACGCTCCCTGGGGCTGGTGGGTGAGACGGGCGCGGGCAAGACCACGATCGCGAAGTCCATCCTGCGCATACTGCCGTCGCCACAGGGCAGGGTAAAGGGCGGCGAGATCCTGTTTTGCGGCGAGGACATCCTGCAAAGGCCGGAAAGCAGGATGCTTGAGATCCGCGGGGAAAAGATATCCATGATTTTCCAGGATCCCATGACGGCGCTGAACCCCACCATGACCGTGGGGGAGCAGGTGGCGGAGGTGGTCCGCCTGCACTCCGACGCGGGGGGCGCGGATGCGCAGAAGGTGGCGCTGCGCATGCTCAAGAGGGTCGGCATCATGGCGGACCGCTACCACGACTACCCCTACCAGCTTTCGGGGGGGATGAAGCAGCGCGTGGTCATAGCCATGGCGTTGGTCTTCAAGCCGGAGCTGCTGCTGGCGGACGAGCCGACCACGGCGCTGGACGTCACGATCCAGGCGCAGATACTGGAAGTTATACGCAGGTACAAAAACAAATTCGGGACGTCGATGATCCTGATAACCCATGACCTGGGGATCGTGGCCGAAAACTGCGACACGGTGGCGGTGATCTACGCCGGCCGGATAGTGGAGGCGGGGACCAGGGACGACGTGTTCGACAAGCCGGCACATCCCTACACGGTGGGCCTGTTCCAATCGTTGCCGGGCTATTCGAAAGGGCAAAAGCGGCTCCGGCCCATCATGGGGCTGCCGCCCGACCCACGCCAGGCGCCGGCCGGATGCAGTTTCCGGCCCCGCTGCCCCCGCGCGAAAGAAGGCTGCGGGGAAGCGGACATCCCGGAAAGGGTGCTGTCGCCCACGCATTCTTGCCGCTGTCTTTACCCGGAGGTACACTGATATGCCGGATGTCATTGAGGTAAGGAACCTGAAAAAGTATTTCGATGTGTCGGGGGGGGTGCTCTGCGCCGTGGACGGCGTTTCGTTCAAGGTGGAAAAAGGCACCACCATCGGCATCGTGGGTGAGTCCGGCTGCGGGAAGTCCACCCTCGGGCGCACCATCATCCATCTGGAGGAGAGCACCGACGGGCAGATATTCTTCAATGGGCAAGACGTGACGAGGCTAAAAAGCAGGGAGCTGCGCAGATACCGGGAAAAGGTGCAGTTCGTGTTCCAGGACCCGTACTCTTCCCTGAACCCGCGCATGACCATAGAGGAGACCATACAGGAACCGCTGCGGATGTCCCGGCGCTATGACAAGGCGCGGCTGGGTCAGGCGGTGGCCGAGCTGATGGAGCGCACCGGCATAGAGGAGAGGCTCGCCCAGTCATACCCCCATGAACTCGACGGGGGGCGCCGCCAGCGGGTGAGCATCGCCAGGGCGCTGGCCCTGAACCCGGAATTCCTGGTATGCGACGAGCCGGTTTCCGCATTGGACGTGTCAATCCAGGCGCAGATACTGAACCTGCTGATGGACATACAGGAGGAGAGCGCCCTGACCATGATGTTCATCACCCATGATCTGTCCGTGGTGGAGCACATCTCCAATACCATCGCGGTCATGTACCTGGGCCAGCTGGTGGAGACGGGTTCCACCCAGGAGCTGTTCGCCCACCCGCTCCACCCATACACGAAGGCGCTGCTCAGCGCGGTGCCGTCCATAGCCATACACAGCCCCAGCAGGCGCATCATCCTGAAAGGGGAGCTGACGTCGCCCATCAACATGGGCCCGGGCTGCCGCTTCCGGTCACGGTGCAGGCATGCGGGTCCGGAGTGCGAGGGGGACCAGCGGCTGGAAGAGGTGAGGCCGGGGTATTTCGTGGCATGCTGCAAGGTGAGCGGGCCTAAGTAAGGCCACGCCGGTGAAGATCAAGCAGGCGAAGGCCGTGGCGGCGAAGGCCTTGCAGGGGAAGACCGGGCAGGGGAAGACCGGGTAACAAGGCATACAATATATACACCCGCAAGGGTACACCAAGAAGGAGAGAAAACCATGACCGATGGAATCTACCGCAAGTCCATACCGCTGTCAGAGTATTTCAGGTATGAGATCGTGCCGTTCGAACCCGGCACTACTGTCATCCCGAAAGGTACCGTCTGGAAGAAAGGGCGCAAGCCACTGGAGTGCGACATAATCTACATGCGCGACGTGGCCATCAAGATGCGTGACGGCATCACGCTGTATGCCGATATCTTCCGCCCGGACACCGAGGAGAAAGTGCCCGTGATCCTCAATTCGACCCATTACGGGAAAGCCATCCGGGACATCGCGAAACCCTACGGCGTGGATGCCGACCAAGCGGAAATCTACTCCGCGCCCGGCGTGAAGCGGGCGGACACCTCCGGGCTGGAAACCCACGAGGGGTCTGACCCCGGTTTCTGGTGCGCCCATGGCTACGCCGTGGTGAACTTGGACGAGCGCGGGTGCTTCAATTCCGAGGGCAACGCCTACTACCTGGGCCCGCTGAACGGCCTGGACAACTACGACGCCATCGAGTGGCTGGCCGCCCAGGACTGGTCCAATGGCAAGGTCACCATGACCGGCAACTCCTGGCTGGCCGTGGCGCAGTGGTTCGCCGCAGCGGCGTGCCCGCCGCATCTAGCCTGCATCGCGCCCTGGGAGGGCACATCGGATTTCTACAGGGACGAATGGATGCAGGGGGGCATCCCCAACACGCCGGGTTTCCGCTTCGCGAATACCTGCAAGGACGGCGGGATGTGCGAGGACATGACCGCCAACATGCTCTACCACCCGCTGCTGGACGAGTATTGGCAGGACAGGATACCCAAGGTGGAGGATTCCCATATACCCGTATACGCCACGGCGAGCTGGTCCAGCCGCATCCACACCCGGGGCACATGGCGGGCATGGAGGGCGTTTGGCACTGACAAAAAATGGATACGGGTGCATGCGCTCCAGGAATGGGCGGATTTCTACGACCCCGAGAACCAGAAAGACCTGCTCCGGTTCTTCGATTTCTACATGAAAGGCATCGACAACGGCTGGGAAAGCACGCCCAAGATCCGCCTGTCTGTCCTGGACCCCGGCGGCGTGGACGAGACCAACCGCGTGGTGGAGAGTTTCCCGCTGCCCGACCAGCAGCTGAAAGAACTCTACCTGGATGCTTCGGATATGGGCCTGGCCTGGGAAAAACCCCAGTCCGAGGGTTCCGTTTCATACTGCTCCTGCGACAACAAGGGCATGGTGAAGTTCACCCACACCTTCGAGGAGGAAACGGAGATCATCGGGTACATCAGCGCCAAACTCTGGGTCGAGGCCGAGGGGCACAACGATTTGGACCTCTTGGTAAAAGTTTCCAAGGTTGACAAGGACGGCAACTACCTGTGGCACTACCCGCTGCCCGGGAACCACTCCTACATCAAGGGTGTGGGGTACAGTGGGCCATTCGGGCTGCAGCGTGCGTCGCTGCGCAAGCTGGATCCGGAGAAATCCACCCCCAACGAGCCCTACCACACATTCGACACCGTGGAGAAGCTGATGCCCCACGAGATAGTGCCTGTGGAGGTGGCGATTTACCCTACCAGCCTGCGTTTCCACAAAGGCGAGAAGCTGGAGTTTTCGGTGGCCGGATACTTGTATTTCCCATTCCCCCGCTGCGAGCACCCGGTGGACCTAAACCACGATGGCAACCTGATGTTCACGTGCAAGCCCATGAACAAGCCATTCACCCGCACGCTCATCGACAACAACGGCAACCATATCATCTACACCGGCGGGAAGTATGACTCCAAGCTCATCATCCCGGTCATACCGATGAAATGAGGGGGCAGATGTTGCCGCCCCCGGCGGCGGAGGGAGCTGCCGCTTTCCGGCTATGCCCGCGGCAGGGGTTGCAGATGGGCGTAAGCTGAAGATGGCATGGGCAGTGCGGCGGATGGACGTAAGGTGAAAGTGGCATGGGCGGTGTGGTGGAACAGACAGCAAAAGAGCTGCAGATGCACAAAGTGATAGCCATCGCCAGGGGGCTGCGCGACCGGGACTATGCCCGGCTGGCGGATGCGCTCTTTAGGGGCGGCGTGAGGTTCCTGGAGTGCACGTTCGACCAGGCGCATCCGGAATCCCATGGGGGGCTGGCGCGGATCCTGTCGTCGCTGTCGGATGGGTTCGCAGGGAGGCTGACTATCGGCGCGGGCACCGTGACCACCACCGCGCTGGTGGAGCTGGCGGCGGGCGCGGGCGCGAAGTTCATCGTCTCGCCCGACTCAAACGAGGCGGTCATACGCCGGACCAAGGAGATGGGGCTGCTGTCCATACCCGGCGCGGCCACGCCGACGGAGATCCTGGCCGCACACAGGTGGGGCGCGGATTTCGTGAAGGTGTTCCCCGCAGGGGAGCTGGGCGCGGGGTACATCAAAGCCATCCGCTCGCCGCTGAACCATGTGCGCCTGTTGGCGGTGGGCGGCATCGACGAGGGCAACTGCAGGGCGTTCACGGACGCCGGCTGCGCGGGCGTCGGCATCGGGGGGCGGCTGACCAATGCCGGGCTGCTGCAAGGAGAGGACCTGGGCGGGGTGGTGTCATTGGCGAAGCAGATAGTCGCGCTGGTGGGCGGGTGACCTGGTGAGCACCGCCTGCGTCAAGGGCGGCAGGCGCATCGGATGGCGGCGTGCGCAAAGCGCTGCACCCATGCGGCCCTGCATCCCTTTCACCGCCGCGGGCAATCATGGCCGGAACCCGTGTGCATGGCTGTGCGTGCGCCGCCCTCCACCCTCACCCCTGCGCTATGTAGATGGCGTGGATGTAGCGGATCTCCTGGACCATCAGGGATGGCTCCAGCACCAGCACGTGGTTCGTGACGTGCACCGTCTCGATGGACAGCTTGGGGACGCAGGTGCGCTTCAGGTAGTCTATCTCGTCTTTGTTGAAATGCGCCATGCAGTCCATGCGTAACCATTCGTCCAGGATGCTGGCGCTTTCTTCGTTGACCCGGTGGGTCTTGACGATGTAGCGGCCGTTGCGGACGCCCTCTATCCTGACTTGGAGGTCCAGCTGCGCACAGCTCTCGAAGAGGCTGTGGTGCTCCGACGGCGGCGTCTCGTTGCCGGGGTTTAGGAAGTATTTGAAGTTCGGGGCCTGGTAGTTGTGGCAGAGGACGGAGAAATCCCCGAAACCGTCGGTGGTGACCGCGCAGCCGGGGTCATTGGACAGGAGGTAGCGGCCCATGCGCGAAAGGAACCAGAAGGCGTAGTAGGAAGGCTTTTTGATGCCGTCTTTCGAGATGAGCCCGCCGCTGCCGCTCAAGATGCAGTTGGTGTCGGAGGACTCGGCGTTCAGGTCCGATACGGTCCAGTATCCCATCATGCCCACCCGGTCCATTGATTCCAGGACGTTTTTCACGATATATGCGGCCTTGAAGCAGCTGTCGTGGAGCATGTCCCGGTCCGATGCGGCGAAGTTCCATTCCGAGACATGGAGCGTGGGCGACTGGAAACCGGCCTCCACGGCACCTTTGCGCAGCTCGTCCACCTGGGCCTGGAGGCTTAGGTGCATCTTGCCGAAGCGCATGGTGGTGTAGGGGAAGCTGTAGATGCCCAGGAAGTCCGGCTGGCACCGCCTGGAGTGCCAGGTCTTGAGGAAATCCCTGTAATAGTCGGTTTCCACCGACAGGCCCCCGCCCCCCAGCCTGATGTGGGGCGAGATGCCTTTCAGGGCCTTGTGGGCGGCGTCGAACATGCTGAAATAGCCGCCGTAGCCTTCGGTCTGGATCTGCCTGGGGTCGAACCATTGCTCGAAATACCAGTTTTCCACCGCGCCCCTGCCGTAGCGTATGGCGTAATGGGAAATGAACGCCCGCAGGAAGTCGCCGTAGGCCTGGGGCGTGGCAAAGAGTATGGGCTTGGGCTCGAAGATGATGAACCCGGGTTCTATTTTGTTGGAGCTGATGACCTGCCTGGGCTTGAACCCCAGCTCTATGTAGGGCTTGAGGCCGTGTGACGCCAGGATGTCAAAGAGCCGGTCCATTTTCGTGAAGTTCAGGGACTTGCCGGGCATGCCCGCATCCAGGAGCATGAGCGGGGAGTAGATGTCCCAGAAACGCACGTATTCGCACCCCAGTTCCTCCCTGACGGTTGCCATGTGTTCGCAGATGTCGGAGTTGAACAAGTCTATGGCGGCGCCCATGTTGAACATCCTGCCCCAGCCCCTCTCAAATGGGCGGCGGGGGTTTGCGTCGGACGGCACCCGGATCTGCACCGCCTGGCCAGGGGTGGACCTGGGGGTGGGCGACATGGAGCGCAGGTACTGCCTGATGTCGGTCTTGGGGCTTGAGGGGCCTTTGTCGGCGGCGGGTGGCGCACCGTCCCCCTGTGCCATGTCCCCATGTGCCCTGTCCCCCCGCAGGGTGTTTTTGAAACCTGACGGGTTGGTGCCGAACTTTTTCCGGAAGACCCGGTTAAACGATGCGGTGTTGGGGAACCCGTTGTCCAGGGCCACCCTGGTGAGGGATTTGGACCCGGACTTGAGGTCGTCTATGGCCCGGCCGAGACGCACCTCGCCCAGGTATTCGGAAAATGTCATGCCGAAATGGCGCTTGATGTATTTCGACAGGTAGGACTCGGAGAGATAGAGGCTCTCGGCCAGCACGCCCAGGGTCAGCGGCGTCTTGCATCCGGCATGTATGAGGTCGGTGATCTCGCGCAGGCGCTCGTCCCTGGCGTGTTCCCCGTCCCGCTTGCGGGGCTGGTCCATGCGGAATGATCTGGCGATGTAGTCCACCAGGTGGAGGTAGAGGCCCTCCAGGTAGAAGTTCTCGCGGTACATGGGGCGCGCGTCGTACTGGTTGAACACCTGCATGAGCAGGTCCTGGAGTTTGGCGTGGCGGGCGTCCCGCAGCAGCGCGGTGTTGCAGTCGAAGCCTATCTGGGCCACGCCCAGTCGGCGGCACAGCTCAGGGTAGCGGATATGGACGCAGGCAAACAGCACCTCCCCTGCGGACTCCATCCCATGCACCTCGTTGGAATTGATGATGACGCAGGAGTTGCCCGCCAGAGGGTATGTGGCGTGGCCCAGGGTGAGCGTGGTGCGCCCGTCCAGCACATACAGGATCTCTATGTCCCCGTGGGTGTGGGCGGGGCACAGCCTGTCGCCGTATATCTCGAAATCCACCAGGCTGTTGTCAGTGTGCATAAGTTCCTTCATGTTCCCCTCATCTTTCGTTATCGCAATGTGGCAGGAGCTTGGTCAGGCAATCCCCTGCCGCCAGAAGGCACACGGGGCGGCGCGGGCACGCACCGGCGGCGCCATATCCGGAGATTCATGCGGTTGATGCAGGCAACCCTGCCGCCGCCCGCGGGGCGTCGCTTAGACAAAAATCATAGCATGAAATTTGTCTATTTGCAAGGGCAATCTGTCAAAAAGGATAATCATATCCACAGTTTCCTTGGTGGAATAGCCATATTTTCGGTGTCTTTTTCGCCGGGATGTGTATATAATGACGGTATTGCACAAGAGAGGGGGCCGGGGGATGGCTGCGTTCCAATCATACAACAAACTCCTGCTGGGCGGGGGCGGCAACATCGCGAACATCAAGGCAGGCGATGCCGTCATAGGGTACGAATTCGGCGTTTATTACCCGTCGTACAGGGGGACTTTCCTAAGCTGCATCGAAAGTTTTGCGGTGTACGTGGACGGTGGGAGGGTGCCCGATGGCGACATCATTTTCAAGCTCAACGGCAAGGAGTGCCTGCTTTCCCAGCTGCCTGAGCTCTACCTGGAATACTGGTTCATATTGGACGAGGCGCGCATCTTCGTACTGAAAGACGGGGGCCTGCAAGGCGGCGGACACGACGTGCGGGTGGAGATGCGGCACCGGATCCCATACACGGGGTATTTCGGGTCGTACATGGTGCTGGACAGCGCGGATGAGCGGGTGCTGGCGGCAGGGTGAGTGCGGCGGCCGAACATATGAAAAGGAGAACACCATGGACATGGGCAAAGGGGGCGGCGACATAAAGCTGTGCCTCACATTGTACTCGTTTTCCTGGGAATACGCATCCAGGAAGCTTTCGCTTGAGGAGATACTGCGCAAGGCCAAGGAGATGGGATACAGCGGGATAGAGCTGGTGGCTTCCCAGATGGTGCCGGGGTACCCGTACCCCACCGAGGAGTGGATGGGGTATTTTTCGGGGCTGTTGGAAAAGTATGGGCTGGAGCCCATCTGCTACAGCGCCTACATCGACATGGGCATACACTCGGACAGGGACCTGTGCGAGGAGGAGATATTCAATTTCACGCTCAACGACATGATCTGCGCCAAGCGCATGGGGTTTGCCTTGGTGCGCACCCAGCACGCCATCTCGCCCGCCATCTACAAGAAGATGCTCCCATACTGCAAAAAGCTCGGCATGATCCTGGCGATAGAGATGCACCACCCGCACAACCCGGAAGTCCCTGTGTGGAAAGAGCTCCTTTCCATCATGGGGGAGAGCGACGGGTACCTGGGCGTCGTGCCGGACTTTTCCATATTCGCGGAGAAACCCCATGCATTCCATATCACCCAGGCCATAGAGGACTTCGGTGGCAGGCCGGAAAAGGTGGCTGAGATCGCCCGGCGCCACCAGGACGGCGCAGATGAGGATACGCTCCTGGCCGGCGACTACAACGACGGCGAGAAGACATTCATCAAGGACGTATTCCACACCTACGGCAACGGGAAGGCCAACCTGGGGTGGATGCGGGAGCTTCTGCCGGTGACGGTGTACATACATGGCAAATTCTGGTATATGGGGGATGACGAGGTGGACCACACCACGCCCTGCGACAAACTCATCCCCATCATCAAAGAGAGCGGCTACAAAGGCTACATCGCCAGCGAATACGAGGGGCACCATTTCAACCCCGACACCGACACCCAGGAGCAGCTGGGCCGCTGGGTGCGGATGACCAACCGCCTGCTGGGGGTGTAGGGGAGCAGGAGCGGCGCCGAACGTCGCCGGGCAGGTGCGGATGGCCAACCGGCTGCCGGGGGCTTGAAGTGGCGACAGCAGTCCGGCTACGCCGATGTATCGCTCCGCTACTAGACCTGGTTTTCAGGACGTGGGTATTTCGCCTGCGGGATTCGGAAACGGCCCCGCCGGCTGGCAAGAAACGCAAGACTAACGAAAAGGAGTAGGGAGAATGAAAAAAATGGGACGTAAGGTTTTGGCGGCGGCGCTGGCGCTGGGGATGGCGTTTGCCCTTTCGGCATGCGGCGGCGGTTCTGCCGGGGGCGGCGCGGCGACGACTGCGGCGGCCACACAGGCCGCCACTGAAGCTGCGACGCAGGCGGCGACCCAAGGGGCGACCCAGGCCGCCATAGAGGCGGTGACCCAAGGGGCGACCCAGGCCGCCACAGAGGCGGTGACCCAAGCGGTCGCACAGGCCGCGGCAGGGAACGGGTTGGAGTGGAAAGACATCTATATGGGTTTCTGCGCATCCACCACGGCCAATGACATCATGCAGATCATCTCGGGCGCGGTGAAATCGGATATCGAGAGCCACGGCGGGAAGTGCGACATCGCCTCGGCCGACGGCGACGCCGCCACCCAGATCGAGCAGGTTGAGAACTTCGTCACCATGGGGTGCAACGTGCTCCTGATCATGGCGGTGGAAAACGACGCATTGTCCGACGCCATCCAGAAAGCGAAGGATGCGGGCGTGCTGACGCTCACGCTGTCCACGGACTGCACCACACAGGACTGCTACATGTCTTCCGGCGACGAGAAGGCCATGGGGATAGTTGCGGTGGATACCGCCCTGGAGTGGGTGAAGGCGACATTCGACACGTCGGAGACCATCTACGGCGCCATTATCGCCTGCCAGGACTCCACGGAAGCGGCGTACCGCTGCACCGCCTATGACGATGCCAAAGACATCTTCGCGGCGGCCGGGTATACATTGGAAATCCTGGACAAGCAGACCGTGACGTGGACATACGAGGCGGGGCAGGAGGCTGCGGAAAACATCATCCTGAAGTACCCCGAGATCAACCTGTGGTTGTGTTACAACGGCGTGATCGCCCAGGGGACTTCCGAAGCGGTCATGACGGCGGCGGCGGTTCCCGACGTCTCCAAGGTGGGCGCATTCTGCGTGGACTGCAACACCGACATCGCAGAACTGATCATCGCATCCAAAAACAACGAAAGCGTGCTGCGGGGCGCGGTGTCCACCGGCGCATTGTCTGATTTCGCCGGGATGCCCGCGGCGGTCATCGACCTGTGGCGCAGCGGGGAGACGGTGCCCCCGGCGTATTCGCTCACGCCGTTCCCCGTCACGGTTGACACCGCAGAGAGCTTCATCGTGGAATACGGTGAGTGATAGGCCGGTCGCCGAGCGCCAAACGCCATGTGCTAAGTGCTGGTGGCAAGTGCCAAGTGCGAAGTGCCAAGTGCCAAGTGCCAAGTGCCATGTGAGCGCTTGTATGCGGTGAAGTGGCGGATGGGTATGCAGATATGAAAATGGGTGTCCCGGGGGACGGCGGCGGCAATGTACCCCGGGATACCATTGTGCGTGCCATCGGCCCGGGGGCAGTAATCCTCATGGGAGGCCGCCGGGACGGGGCAGGCCGTGCATGGGGTTCGGTGGCAGCCCGGGGGCAGTAATCCTCGTGGGAGGCCGCCGGGACGAGGCAGGTGCTGCATGGGGTTTGGTGGCGGCGTGGCCGCGGGTCATATGGAGGGCGCGGATGGGCAAGAGCCTGTCGATGAAGAACATTACGAAGCGATATCCCGGCGTGCTGGCGCTGGACCATGTTTCCATCGAGATCAAGGCCGGTGAAATCCGCGCATTGGTCGGCGAGAACGGTGCCGGCAAATCCACATTGATCAAGGTGCTGTCCGGGGCGGTCACCAATGACGAGGGCGAGATCCGCGTCGGTGACAAGGTGTTCCCGCATATCACGACGCTGCAGGCCAGGGAAAACGGCATAGCGGTGGTGTACCAAGAGGGGTCGCTGGTCCCCTCCCTTTCCGTTGCGGAAAATGTATACCTGGGGAAACGGTTCGGGAGGCTGGTGAACCACAAGGCGCTGGAACATATGGCGGCCCAGACATTCGAACACCTCGGGATCAAGGTGAACCCGGGCACGGCGGTGGCCAACCTTTCCCCTGCATACAGGCAGCTGGTGGAAATCGTGAAAGCCGTCTCCCAGGATGCGGAAATCGTGGTGATGGACGAGCCCACCGCCCAGCTGACCGTGGACGAGGTGGAGATGCTTTTCGGCATCATCCGCCGGCTGAAGGCGGACGGGATCACCGTGGTCTACATATCCCACCGCCTGGACGAGATATTTGAGATCACTGACAGCGTGACGGTGATGCGCGACGGGAAGTATATCACCACCCTTGACACGAAAGAGACGAACAAGACAGAACTGATCGAATACATGGTGGGCCGTGAACTGTCGCTGAGCTACCCCCGTTCGTCCAAGCCGCCCGGGGAGGTGGCCCTGGAGCTGGAAAACGTGACCGGGAACGGGGACAAAGACGTGTCGCTGTATGTCCGCGGGGGCGAGATCCTGGGCTTGGGGGGGCTGGTGGGTTCGGGCCGCACCGAGCTGGCAAAGGTGATTTTCGGCGCGGCGTCCGCCAAAACCGGGACCATACTGGTCAGGGGGGCCAAGGTCGAGATAAAGAGCCCCAAAGATGCCGTTTCCCGGAGCATCGGGCTGATACCCGAGGACCGGAAAAGCGAAGGCTGCTTTTTGAAAATGACCATCCAATGGAACGTGGCCCTGATGAACCTGCGGCGCACAGGGACGCGGTTTTTCGTAAACGAAAAGAATGAAAGGGAGCAGGCCCTCAGATACAGGGAGGCCTTGAAGATAAAGACGCCGTCCGTGGCGCAGCTGGTGGGGAACCTAAGCGGCGGCAACCAGCAAAAGGTGGTGTTGGCGAAAGTGCTGGCCGCACAGTCGGACATCCTGATTTTCGACGAGCCGACCCGGGGCATCGACGTGGGCGCCCGTTCGGAAATCTATGAGCTGATGGTCCGGTTGCTGGAAGAGGGGAAGGCGATCATCATGATAAGCTCCGACATGGAGGAGCTGCTGGGCATGAGCGACCGCATCGTGGTGCTGGGCGAGGGCAGGGTGCGGGGGGAACTGGCGCGGGAAGAGTTTTCCCAGCAGAAGGTGCTTGAGCTGGCGTCCGTCGAGTGAGTGGAGCGAGTGTGGTAAGTGTGGTGAGTGCCCGTGGCGCCGTCCAAAGGCGCTGTGGGCAGGGCGGATGACGATCCGGCGGGTTGATACCGGCATCGGCGCATGACGGAATCAGACAGCATCCGGAAAATGAGGCAGGGCCGTGCCGGGTGGACATGATAGATCGGGGGTAGGAATTGAAAAAGCAAAAGAGTGTGGTCGGGTCTTTCCTGCGCAAAAACGTGATACTTTTGTTGCTGGTTGCGATGATTGTCATTTTTTCGATTGCGATGAGGGCGTTCCTCTCGGTCACCAACCTGATGAACATCTACAACCAGAACGCCTCCCTGCTGCTTAGTTCCTGCGGGCTGGCCATGATCATGATCAGCGGGGGCATCGACCTGTCGATTGGTTATATCGCCTCCCTTTGCGGTGTCGTCGCCGCCATACTGATGAAGAATTACGGGGTGAATATCTACGTGGCCATCCTTGCGGCGCTGGTCATCGGGGCGGCCTGCGGCGCGCTCAATGGTTTCCTTTCCAACAGGCTGAGGATCCACACCATGATCGTCACATTGGCCACCATGACATTGTTCCAAGGCCTGTCTTACATCATCTCCGGCAGCAAGTCATACTCGTCGCTGCCCGCCGCGTTCAAATTCCTGGGGCAGGGGTACATCGGGAAGGTGCCGGTGTCCATATTCCTGGTGGCCCTCATCATCGCGGCCGGGTCGTTCTTCCTGAACAAGACCCATTTCGGCAGGTACATGTACGCCATCGGGGGCAACCCGGATGCGGCTTTCCTGGCGGGCATCAACGTGGGCAGCGTCAGGCAGCGCACCTTTGCGCTCAATGGCGCCATGGTGGGCATGGCCGCGGTACTCCTGATCAGCCGTTCGGGTTCGGCCAGCTCGTCCATGGGCACGTCCCTGCAGTTCGACTCCATCACGGCGTGCATCCTGGGGGGCGTCAGCTTCACGGGCGGCGCGGGGAAGATAGGCGGCGTGGTGCTGGGCGTCCTCTGCCTGGGGGTGCTTTCCAACGGCATGCAGCTCGTCGGTTGGGGGATATACACCCAGTATGTGGTGAAATCCATATTGCTGGTCGCGGCCATCGCATTTGACCTATATACCAAGAGCAAGGAACTGGCGGACCGGGAAGGGGAGTGAATGTATATGAAATACTGCGTGTGCACGGAAGCGCTCTTTGGTGACAAGAAAGAGATATACGACGCTTTGGCGGATGTGAAGCGGGCCGGTTATGACGGATACGAGTTCTGGTTTTGGTGGGACCGTGATCTGAAACGGCTTAGGCAAAAGCAGGACGAGCTGGGGCTTTCATGCGCTGCGGTGTGTGCCAAGTTCATGCTAAACCCAGGGGATCGGGAGGAGCAGGGCGGATACCTGGAGGATTTTGCGGGCAGCATCCGGGCGGCGAAGGAGCTGGGATGCACCAACCTGATCGTGCAGGCGGGGTGGGAGAAACCGGGGCTCCCTAGGGAGAAACACCGGGAAACGCTGCTGGATACACTCTCCAAGGCCGCAAAACTGGCGGCGCCGGAAGGCATCACTTTGGTGCTGGAACCATTGAACATCAAGGTGGACCACGCGGGGTACCACCTCTGGGACACCCAGGACGCTTTCGGCCTGATCCGCAGGGTGGGGGAGCCCAACGTGAAGCTGCTGTTTGACATTTACCACCAGCAGGTGTCCAATGGGAACATCATCGCCAGCCTGAAAGAGGGGCTGGACATCATCGGGCACATCCATGCGGCGGGGTGCCCCGGGCGGGGGGAAATCACAGGCGGGGAACTGGACTACAGGCACATCTTCACAGCGCTGGGAGAGATGGGATATGAGGGGTTTTGCGGGCTGGAGTATTTTACGGACAGGCCCGGCCAGGAGAGCATCCTGGAGGCGAAAGGGATACTGGCGTATTGATCGGCCGGGATTTGCTGGTTTCGGGTTCCGGGAACAGAGGGGGACGATATGGGCAACAAATTGAATGTGGCGTTGATAGGGTGCGGCTGGATAGGGGAGGGGAAGCACGTACCTGCGGTATGCTCCCAGCCGGACCTGCGCATGGCGGCGCTGTGTGACATCGACCCGGGGAAAGCGGAGTCGCTTAAAGTGAAGTTCGGGCTGGAAGACGCCAAAATCTATACGGATTACAAGGAGATGCTCCGTGACCCGGGGATCGACATCGTCCAGGTCGCCACGCCCAACCCGCTCCACTGCGAGATGACGGTGGCGGCGCTGGAGGCCGGGAAGCACGTGCTGTGCGAAAAGCCCATGGCCACCACCAAGGCCGACTGTGAAAAGATGATCGCCGCCGCCAGGAAAGCGAACAGGAAGCTGACGGTGGGATACCAATGGCGCTACCGCCCGGAGGCATTGTACGTGAAACAGGCCTGCGACGACGGCGTGCTGGGGGATATCTATTATGCGAAGGCCCATGCCACGAGGTACCGGGGCGTGCCTGCGTGGGGGGAGTACCTGTCGGGGAAAAACGGCGGGGGCGTGTTCATCGACGGCGTGCCCCACTCCCTGGACCTGACGCTTTGGGCCATGGGCAACTATGAGCCAAAGAGCGTGAAAGCCAACCTATATGACCGGATGAAAGACCATGGGGAGGGGAACATCTGGGGGTCGTGGACCGACGACGAGTTCCGGGTCGAGGACAGCGGGTTTGCCGTGGTCACCATGAAAAACGGGGCGACGATATATATCGAGGCGGCATGGATCATCAACCTGCTCTCTGATGACATGAAGACCACCCTTTGCGGGACCAAGGGCGGGCTGGACATGTTCGGCGGCCCCCAGAAGGTGCGGCTCAACGGCGTGAGCCACGGGAAGAGTTTCGTCAACGTGGTGGACCTTTCGGACATACTGGCGCCGGGGGCCAGCCGGTCCACGCCGCCCGAGGAGGCGGAGATCAGGCATTTCGCGGACTGCATTGTCCATGACACCGAGCCTTTCATCAAGCCGGAGGAGGCTTTGGTGGTCACGCAGATCATCGAGGGGATCTATCTCTCCGCGAAGAGCGGCAAGGAAGTCTTCTTTGAGTAATGGGGGCCGCCTGAAACGGTGTCATGCCCGGGGGCGAAAAGAGGACGGAAGGAACGGTCGCGCTTGTGTGCGCATAGCCGCATGAAATAGTGTCATGCCCGGGGGCGGAAAGGCCGTGCCGGAAGAGGGCAGGCCTCTGTCTTCGGGGGGGTTCCTGTGTGCGGGATGGGTTCCCGCCGCAGTTATATGGAAAGGGAGAGGGGAAAAGATGTTGAGGAAAACACTGGCTTCTATGGTCGCTTTGTCGATGATGGTCGGGCTGGCTGCATGCGGATCGTCTGCCGGGGGCGGCTCGGGCGCCACTACGGCCGCAACGACGGCTGCCGCCACCGAGGCACCTGCGCCGGCGGGGGAGGCGCCTGCGGGCGCTTCGCCGACTTTCAAGATCGGGTACAACTATTTCGGCAGCGCTTCCTACACGCTGATGACGCTGGCCAACAACTCGGGCGACACGCTCAAGGCGCTGGACGTGGAGTACATCGCCTCCGATGACAAATTCTCGCTGGAGCAGCTGGTCACCGACGTGGAGAACATGATCGCGGCGGGCTGCGACGGCCTGGTGCTGTGGCTGCCCACCGACACGTTGTACGCCACGGTCACGGAGATGTGCAAGGAGGCCCAGGTGCCCTTCGTGCTCAATGACAAGCTGCCCATGGACGAATCCCTCATCGCGCAGATCAGCGAGAACCCGTACTTCGTGGGCGCTTTCGGGGTCAAGAATGCGCAGTACGGCGTGGCATTGGCCAACTACGTCCTGGAGCAGGGGTGGAAGGCGTGCTTTATCACCAGTTCCAACGTGGGCGACGTCTCCGACACGGAGCGCATGGATGCCTTCAAGGGCATATTCGAGGCGGCGGGGGGGAAGGTCTTCACCGAGCTCCACGCTTCCAGCTCCGACGAGGCGCTGCCCCAGATCGAGGACGCGCTTACGGCATACGGCGAGCAGATCGATTTCATCTACGGCGTGGGCGGGGATTTCGGCAATGCGGCGTGTTCCGCGCTGGAGAACTACAAGGGCGGGGAGAGCGGCCTGAAAGTCATAACCACCGGCATCGACCAGGGCACATTGGACAACTTTGACGCGGGCACCATCGCCATGGTCAACGGGGACTACTTCGTCAATGGCATCGTGTCGGTCATCGCCATGGTGAACTACCTCGAAGGCAACCACCTGGTGGATGCAAGCGGGAAATCCCCCTGGATCTACAACACGGCGTCCATCGACATCAACGCCGACACCAACGCGGTGTTCCGCAAGGTGTTCACCCAGCGCCTGTGCTACAGCGACGACGAGCTGCGCAACATGACATATGCGTACAACGCCGGGTTCAAGTATGCGGACCTGGAAGCGGCCATCATGAACTACAGTTTCAGCGACCGCGTGGCTGCGGCGGTGAAGGCGGGGGTCATCACGGCGGATGAAGCGGCCGGGGCCGGGGTGAAGTGAACTGCCCCGACGGGCGCTCTTGTGTGGCATGGGGCCGGCCCGTTTGGGATGCAGCGTCCCTGCGGGACGCGGCCTTGCCATGCAGGTATGGGGCGCAATGCAGCCGGTTCATTTGAGTTGCAGCGTCCCCGCGGGGCGTGGAAGGGTAGTGTGTGGCCGGTGGGTTTGGGAAGGTGGTAGCGGTGTCGGCTGGAAACGTGAGGCTTTCTCGCGGCAGGAGGCAGGTTTTGGTTGCGGCTGTTTTGCTGGCCGTGTTCTTCTTGCTGAATATCGTGACGGGGGGGGCGCTGATCACGGCGAACAACCTGCGCACCATATTCGTACATTCCATATTCCACGCATTGACCGCCTGGGGCCTGTGCTTCATATTCACCACAGGGCTGTGCGACCTGTCCATCGGCGCGATAGTGCTGCTGGCGGCCAACGTGGGCGGCCAGCTGGGGGAGAACCTCGGCCTGGGCTACCCCGGCATGGTCATCGGCAGCGTCGCCGTCGCCATCATCTGCGAGCATCTTTGCACACGTTGCTCCATCCAGCTCGGGATCCCTTCGTGGGTTTCCGGGCTGGGCTGCGCGCTGATCTTCGAAGCGATCCTGTCCATCTGGGCCAATGCCATCGCCGGCGCAGGCCGGCAGCTGCCGCATATCAAGGTTTACAGGGCTTTCGGGAAGTTCCCCGTCATGATGTCGGTGTGGGTGGCCGGCCTGGCGGCGGCCTATTTGATATACAACTACACCGACATAGGGCTCAACCTGCGGGCGGTGGGCGCCAATGAAAACGTCGCCACCGCCATGGGCATAAAGAAGCGCCAGACGATCTATGTCGCGACGCTGGTGGGGGCTGTTTTCGTCGGCATCGCCGCGACGGTGCAGATAAGCTACTCCGGTTTCCTGAGCGCCAAGACCGGCCTGGGGAGCCTGTCCAGCATATTCAAGGGTCTGGCGACGCTGCTTCTGGCCAACTCCTTCGAGGACACGTTCAGCATGCCCGTGGGGATCGCCATCGGCGCCATCGTGGTCATGGGCATATTCAACGTGCTGACTGTCATGGGCGTGCCCTCCGGGACGGGGCAGGAGATGTGCCTGGGCGCGATCGTCATATTGTGCGGCGCGCTCTCGCACCTGCACTACAAAGGGGTGGTGAAGTGACATGGGCGATGTGATCCTCCAGGTGGAGCACCTGTGCAAGAATTTCGGGCCTACCCAGGCGAACAAGGACGTGAGCATCTCCATACGCCGGGGGGAGGTAAGGGGGCTGGCCGGGGAGAACGGCTGCGGCAAGTCCACGCTGGCATCCATCATCTGCGGCATCCAGCCCAGGACCGGCGGGGAGATCCGGAAAGACGGCGAACCGTATGCACCCACCTCGCCCCTTGAGGCGGGGAGCAGGTACCGGGTGGCCATGGTGGTCCAGGAGCTGGGCATCATCCCGTCGCTGAGCGGCGTGGCGAATATCTTCATAGGGAAGACCAAGCAGTTTTCCAAAGGCGGTTTCGTCAACATGAGGGCCATGGAAAGGGCTGCCATGGACATCTTCGACAGGTGGGGCCTGGGCAAGGTGCCGCTGGGCGTCATGGCCGGCACATTGTCCGTGGAGCAGCGCAAGATATTGGAACTGGCGCGGGCGCTGACCAATGACCCCGACCTGCTGATCCTGGACGAGATCACCCAGGCGCTGAGCCACGACACCAAGCAGGTGGTGTATGACCTGAAGGACCGTTTCCGCAAGGAAAACCGGTCCATACTGATCATCACCCATGACCTGGAGGAGACCGTGGACATCTGCGACACGGTGACGGTCATGCGCGACGGCGAGGTGGTGGACACCGTCAATGCCCGGGACATAACCGTGGACTCGCTCAAACAGATGATGATCGGGCGCAAGGTGGAGGGGGACTATTACCGTATCGACCATGAGCCGGATTTCGGGGGGCAGGTCGTGTTGGAAGTGCGCAACCTGTGCAGTTTGGACGGCGCGGTGGATGGCGTGAGTTTCGACCTGCACCAGGGCGAGATCCTGGCGGCCGTGGGCCTTAGCGGCAGCGGCATACATGAGCTGGGGGAGGCGCTTTTCGGGGTGCGCCACAAGACGGGGAGCGTGCGGCATGTGGGCAGCACTACGCACCTGGCGACGCCCCAGGACGTGATAAAGACCAACGGGGCATACCTGTCCAAAAACCGGGACGAGGACGGGCTCATGCTGAACGCGACCATACACCAGAACCTGTATATCCCCTCGGCCAGGCGGCTGGCCGGCCCTTTGGGATTTTTGAGCGCGAAAAGGCTGCGCAAGCTGTCCCAGGGCGTTTTTGAGGCATTTGACATCAGGGCGCAGAGCCTGTCCCAGCCGGTGGGGCGCCTTTCCGGCGGCAACAAGCAGAAGGTAAACCTGGGCCGGTGGCTGGGCCAAGAGCTTGAGTACGTCATACTGGACTGCCCGACGAGGGGCGTGGACGTGGGCGTGAAGGCGTATATCTACGACGTGCTGCGAAAGCTGAAAGAGAAGCGGGTCTCCGTCATCATGATATCCGATGAGCTGACGGAGGCGTTGGGGATGGCGGACCGGATTTTGGTTATGAAAAATGGGAAACAGGCCGCATTGGTGGACCGAGGGCCGGATTTCACGGAAAGCGCATTGATCGAGGTGATGGCATGAGGGCGACGATACGAAAGCACATCACCGACGCCATGCCTTTCCTGATCCTGCTGCTGCTGGTGGTGGTTTTCGGGATAGCGACGAGGGGGGCGATATTTGCCAGGAGCAACCTGCTGGCGCTGTTCAACCAGTCGGTTGCCACCATCGTGGGCGCCCTGGGGATGATGTTCGTGGCATCTATCGGGGGCACGGACATCACCCATGGGGCCCTGGCCGCCGTGGCGGGCGCTTTCGCGGCGATGGCCTGCGCATCCCTGGGCTCCTGGGCCGCTTTCCCGGTGGCCATACTGATCGGCGCTATGTCGGGCGCGGTGCTGGGTTTCGTGAACGCCAGACTGAAAGTGCCGTCGTTCATGGCGTCATTGGCCATGCTGATCGCGCTGCGGGCATATGTGGGGCTGGTCATGTCGTCCAACGTGGTATTCGCCACGGGCATCATACTGGACCTGAAGAATTTCTGGGTGAAGCTGGGGATAACGGCGCTCCTGGTCGCGATCATCATGTTCGTGATGGAAAAGAGCCGGTTCGGGCACTACTGCAAGGCCATCGGCGAAAATGAGAGGGCGATGCAATACGCCGGCATCAACACTGCGCTGGTGAAGTTCTTCGCTTTCGTGGTTTCCGGGGCCATGGCGGGCATCGCCAGCCTATACCTGGTATCCCGGGTGGGGGGCGCATCCACGGCCATGGGCAGCGGCTTCGAGATGCAGGTCATGATGGCGATGTTCATCGGTGGCATACCGGTCTTCGGCGGCATGAAGACCAAAACATACAAGCTGATTTTGGGCGCGCCGATGGTCATCATACTGGAAAATGGCCTCGTGATATGCGGGACCAGCGGGTCGGTGACGCAGCTGGTCCGGGGTTTCGTGCTGCTGGGCGCGGTCTACCTGATGAGCGCGGTGCAGAAAAGGTCGGAGGCGGCGTGAGCGCCGGGAAACCGGCTATGTATACTTCATCCTTTCATGAAAATCAAGTAAAACAAAACCGATTTTCCTCTTGACATATCTGTGAAATGTGGTACAATCGAACTATAGTTCACAAACACAAGTTTGAGAAGATTCCAGTGCGGTGACTAAGCTGAAACGGCTATACCCGGGAGCGGAAACATTTGCAGTAACTGCGCGAGGATACTCGCCGCCATGCAAGGCGGAAGAGGGAGGCGCAGTGAGCACTATGCCGATTCCCGTTTGTAGGAAACCATTTGCGGATGGGAGGCATAGCGCAGCTGCAGTCGACCGATGACAACGCCG
>JAISUG010000036.1 GCA_031272185.1 Lachnospiraceae bacterium | reverse complement strand
TGGTGCGCCCCCGGTCTCGCCCTGGGGCACGACTATGGTCTCGCTTGGTGTTAGGTCTTGCACATTCATCCCAGATTCTTCCATAAGTCACCCCCGTGTGCAACGCAACATGGAACGTCATATTCTGCCAGACCTTTATACACAGTTTTTCTTTGCGTAAGTTCTGCCAGCCTGCAAGAGTTTACGACATCGCATTAATAGTAGGTTTTTTACATCATAGCACAAAAATCAAAAACAGGAAAGCCCCTATCGGACTTTCCTGTTTGGAATGTTGCAAGCCGCCGGGACAGCCCCAAGCCGCCGGGGCGGGCCCGATCCGCCGGGGCGGACCCAGTCCGCCGGGGCGAACCCAGTCCGCCGGGGCGGACCCAGTCCGCCCCTCCTACTCCAATGTGTAGGGCATGAGGGCCACGTGGCGCGCGCGCTTGATGGCGACGGTCAGCGACCGCTGGTGCTTGGCGCAGGTGCCCGTGATCCTGCGGGGCAGGATCTTCCCCCGCTCGGAGACATAGCGTTTGAGTTTGTTTGTGTCCTTGTAATCGATCTCGCTGTTCTTCTCGCCGCAGAATGCGCAGACCTTTTTCCTTTTGCGGGGTCCCCCGCTGTTTTTCCTGGGCCTAGCGCCCTCCGACCTGTCGTTTTTATTGAATGCCATAGCCGTATCCTCCTTCAAACCTATCAATCACATCTGACATAACGTCCTTTTAATTGAACGGCAGACCCTCGTCATCCACCCCGTCGGGGATGTTCATGAACCCGTCGCCGATGGACGCCGCAGCCGCAGGCGACGGACGGGACGTGTTCTGGTAGCCGCCCTGATAGTTCCCGCCATCGCCGGACCCGCCCGAGCCCGCGTTTTTGCTGTCTGCGAACTCCTGGTCGTCCACGATCACTTCCGTGGTGTATACTTTCTGCCCCTCTTTGTTGGTGTAGCTGCCGGTCTGGATCCTTCCGGACACCAGCACCCGCATCCCCTGGCGGAAATACTTCTCGGCAAACTCACCCGCCTTGTCAAATGCCACGCAAGGGATGAAGTCAGCCGTCTGCTCCTGGGTGTCCGCACCCCTGCGGAACCGCCGGTCCACCGCCAATGTGTACCTGGCGATGGCCATGCTGCGCTCCCCCTGGGAGTAGCGCACTTCCGGATCCCTCGTCAACCTTCCCATCAATATCGCTCTATTCATTTGCTCACTCTTCCTTTTGTCATGCGTCCTGTTTCACAACAAGATACCTGATCACCGGCTCCATGATCCGAAGAAATGACTCCACTTCGTTCGGGCACGCCGAATTGTCAGACTCGAACTTGACGAAGTAGTAAAACCCTTCTTTCATTTTCTGGATTTCGTACGCCAGCCGCTTCTTGCCCCATTCGTCCACACCGGTCACGGTGCCGCCGAAACGTGTGATGTACCCCTGGACTTTCTCCAGGGCGGCCGCACGTTCCTCGTCGTCGAGTTTCGCGCTGAGAACAACCGCCAACTCATACTTGTTCATCTGTTTCCTCCTTATGGTCTTTGGCCCCCGCTTTCAGTTTCGGGAGCAAGGATAAATTTGTCACAATAAGGTATCATACCAAAGAACCTCCCGAAATGCAAGGGATTTTTGAAATTTCATTGACAAAACCGCCATGTTGTTCTATCCTAATGGGTGACGGCGGTTAAGTCGCCACCGGTGGCGCGAGCGATAATTGCTTTTTCGATGTCGAATGCACATCGCTTGGTTGGTGGAACAGTGCGTACCGCACTTGGAAATACTGTGGGCACAGCCCGCCATGAAACAGGGGGAACCATGAACATCACTTTGAAAAACGGCGACGTGAAAGAAATCAGCGGACCGCTCTCGGTCCTGGAACTGGCGCAGGGCATCTCCGACGGACTGGCCCGGAGCCTATGCGCCGCATCCGTGGACGGCCAGGTGGTGGACATCCGCACGCAGCTGTCCGGCGACTGCGCCGTCACGTTCTATACATTTGACGACGACGAGGGCAAGCGCGCCTACCGCCACACCGCCTCCCATATATTGGCACAGGCCGTAAAAAGGCTCTTCCCGGACACGAAACTGGCCATCGGGCCCGCCATCGCGGACGGGTTCTACTACGACTTCGACAGGGAGACCCCCTTTTCCCAGGAAGACCTGGAAGCCCTGGACCTGGAGATGAAAAAGATCACCAAGGAAGCGCTTGCCATCACCCGCTTCACCCTGCCCAAGGGCGAGGCCGTCGCTTTCATGCAGGACAGGGGCGAGCCCTACAAGGTTGAGCTCATCGAGGCCCTGCCCGAGGGCGCCGAGATCAGTTTCTACACCCAGGGCGAGTTCACCGACCTGTGCGCGGGGCCCCACCTGGCGAACACCAAGCAGGTGAAGGCCATGAAGCTCACCAGCGTGGCGGGGGCGTACTGGCACGGCGACGAGAAGAACAAGATGCTCACCCGCATCTATGGCACCGCCTTCCCCAAGGCGGCGGACCTGGACGCCCACCTGGCCGCCATCGAGGAAGCGAAAAAGCGCGACCACCGCAAACTGGGCAAGGAGCTGGGCCTGTTCGCCCTCATGGACGAGGGGCCGGGCTTCCCATTTTTCCTGCCCAAAGGCATGGTGCTGAAAAACACCCTGATCGGGTACTGGCGGGAGATCCACGACAGGGAGGGCTACGTGGAGATCTCCACCCCCATGATGCTCAACCGCAGCCTGTGGGAGACCTCCGGCCATTGGTTCCACTACAAAGACAACATGTACACCACCGTCATCGACGACGTCGACTTCGCCATCAAGCCCATGAACTGCCCCGGGGGACTACTGGTGTACAAATACCGCCCCCGTTCCTACAGGGACCTCCCCCTGCGCATGGGCGAGCTGGGGCTGGTGCACCGCCACGAGAAGTCCGGGCAGCTCCACGGGCTAATGCGGGTGCGCTGCTTCACCCAGGACGACGCCCACATCTTCATGACCCCGGAGCAGATCACCGGGGAGATCAAGGGCGTGGTGCGCCTCATCGACGAGGTGTACCGCCTCTTCGGGTTCCGGTACCACGTGGAGCTCTCCACCCGCCCCGAGGACAGCATGGGCAGCGACGAGGACTGGGAGCTGGCCACCGACGGCCTGCGCAAGGCCCTGGACGAGCTGGGGCTGCCCTATGTGGTCAATGAAGGCGACGGCGCATTCTACGGGCCGAAGATCGACTTCCACCTGGAGGACTCCCTGGGGCGCAGCTGGCAGTGCGGCACCATCCAGCTGGATTTCCAGAACCCGGTGCGCTTCGACGCGGACTACATGGGCGCGGACGGCGAGAAGCACCGCCCCATCATGATCCACCGGGTGGTGTTCGGCTCCATCGAGCGCTTCATCGGCATCCTCATCGAGCACTACGCGGGCAAGTTCCCCGTGTGGCTCGCCCCCGTCCAGGCCAAGGTCCTGCCCATCTCGGACAAGCACGAGGCCTACGCCCGGGAGGTCTACGGGGCGCTGCGCCTGGCCCACATCCGCTCCGAGCTGGACGAACGCTCCGAAAAGATCGGCTACAAGATCCGGGAGGCCCAGCTGGAAAAGGTCCCCTACATGGTCATCATCGGCGCCCAGGAAGAAGAGGGGCGCACCCTCTCCGTCCGCGACCGGGACACCGGCGAGACCACCGCATACACGTTGGAAGACTTCATAGCGAAAGTCCAGGGGGAGACCAGCGAAAAGCGCTGAACAAATAGTATCATTGCCACGTACAGCGCTGAAGCCGCCGCAAGGCTTTCTTCCTGTGCCATCGCCCCATTCAGAAAGCCGCCGCCCGGATTTTTCGCGCTGGCGAAATTGAGGACGCCCAGCTTGCCGGAACCGTCGGCCAATCGCAAGATGACGGACAGCGTGCTTTCGTTGCACAGCTCAACGGTTGGTTTGCCGTGGTTCATAGCAAAGCCCGCTTCCAGTTGATCCGCCTGTTCCTGCGGGACAAAACACCCATTTGCCTTGGTATGGGCAATCTCTTTCGAGATGTCGATGACTGCGCCGCCTGCGGCATAGCGGCCGTCCCGGGATATTTGCAGGGTTTCCTGTGCGATGACGCTGCGCTGGTTTCTTTTATCCATGGATACCTCCTTGTGCGGCGGATCATAGACAACCTTCTCGCCATCCTCGTCGAACAACTCAACGACTTTAGCACATCCTCAGTACACTGTCAACCGAAAAACCCTTAGAGAGACTGTTTACCTCACCCCGCCCAGCTGCGCGGTGGGGTTACAGGCGTTACCTCGGAAGACAGGTTACTTGCGGCGACCTCTGATAACTTCAAGAACCGTATTACCAATGCCATCTGCGAGGGGATCAACAGCATGGTTCAGGTCGCCAAACGCAAAGATTCCCAATGAGTCGATGCGGGTGATAGTCAATGAGTTCTACATCCATATGAATGCCGGCAGCTATGAGATTGGCACTTACTGGAAAATCCAAACCGAGTTGGTGAACCATGATAACATACAGCCGCTGCTCGACGAACTGAACAAGATGCT
>JAISUG010000119.1 GCA_031272185.1 Lachnospiraceae bacterium | reverse complement strand
CCGCCCATGGGGATGTACACATAGTCCCGGAACCACGTCCCCAGGGAAATATGCCACCTGCGCCAAAACTCGGTGACGGTGCCGGAGATGTATGGGTAGTTGAAATTTTCCAGGAAATCGAACCCCAGCATCCGCCCCAGCCCGATGGCCATGTCAGAATACCCCGAAAAATCGTAATATATCTGCAATGTGTATGCCAGGACGCCCATCCAGGCGTCGAAATTCCCCACCGGCAGCAGGACGTAATCCAGCTCAAACATCTGATCCGCGAAAGTGGCGAATGTATTGGCCAAAAGCACCTTTTTCGCCAGCCCCACCACGAACCTGCATAGGCCGCCATAAAACCTGTCCAGGGAAGTGGTGCGTTCTTTGAGCTGCCCCGCGATGGTTTCGTAGCGCACGATGGGGCCCGCTATGAGCTGCGGGAAGCACATGATGTACAGTGCGGTGTCCAGCGGGTTTTTCTGCGCCGGGGCATCCCCCCTGTACACATCGATGACATATGACATCGCCTGGAATGTGTAAAATGAGATCCCGATGGGCAATGCGTAGACGGGGAGCCCCAGGTCGATGCCGAAAAAATGTGAAATGTTCACCTGGGCGAAACCCAGATACTTGAACACAAAGAATATCCCCAGGTTAAATGCCGCCATCACGAACATGGCTAACTTCGCCGGGGCGTCTTTGCACCGCCCCTCCACGAAACGCCCGATGGAGTAGTTCACCAGTATGGAAAAAAGCATGACAAAAACGAATTTCGGTTCCCCCCACCCGTAGAAGAAAACCGAAGCCAGCAGCAAAAAAATATTCCTGAACCTCCGGGGCAAGGCATAATACCCCAAAAGGACCACAGGCAAAAACAGAAAGAGAAATATCACGCTGGAAAAAACCATAAACGTCTCCCGGGCGACATACAGGACATCCCCGCCTGGCAAAAACCCATGTGCTTTACCGCAAACCTGAAACAAACCATCCCTATATGGCGATGCGAGCGTTCCCAACCCCTGTATCATACCATAAAGCAGCCAAATTGCAAAGATTAATTCATTTCTTACAATTCTCTGCCAAAACTGGAATAATCATAGCATTTTTATGGAAAATATGATAGAGTGATGTCAATTACACATGCATTCAGGAGGATTTTCTGATGGATATAATCAACAAACGGGCAGTGGCTGTGCTCATTGCGGTGCTTTTGGCATCCCCTGCGGCCATGCCTGTTTTCGCCGCCGAGCCCTATGGCCCGGGCTACCGAAACGGCGTGGCCATCGAGCAGGCCAGCGGCCAGACAGGCTCCCAAAACACCAACCAGGACATGACAGTGATCCAGGGCGGCGGGATAAGCGTGGAGCAGGCGGAAGCCGCTTTGGCTTCAGGCGGCCTTACCATCGGGCAGGAAGCCGAGGGCGGCGGCGAAGACGGCACGATCGACGAGGCGATGCAGCAGATATTGCTCCAGGCCCAGCTGGCGAGCCTGCCGAGGCTTCTGACCACCATGGTGGCGAACAACCTGCAGACACAGACATTTCTCAACGACGCCTACATCCACGCAGACGGCGCGGGCATGCAGAACATGGTCGTCTACCTGGAAAACATCGTGGGCAATGTCCTCTACCGCACCTACACGGGTTCCCTGGGGTGGTCACAGTGGATGATGAACGGGCAGCAGACCCCCATTTATCCCCTGGGCACATACATCGAGGCCATCGAGATGCGTTTCTCCGGCTATGTGGGGAACCGCTTTGACCTTTACTACACCGCAGTATTGGAGGACGGCACGGCCATGGGGTGGGCCAAGAACGGCCAGGCCTCCGGCACCATGGGCACCGGGCATTACATCACCGGGTTCCGCATCGCATTTTTCGGCAAGGACACCGAGTTCCCCTACAGCACCTCCAACATCCTGATCTCTGCCCACGAAGACGGCATCCAGTGGATAGACGGCCAGATGCGCTATATAAGCGGCGACGGTTCCAACCACACCGGCTGGGGCTGGCTGGGCAACGACCGCTATTATTTCATCGACTCGTACCCAGTCACCGACTGGCAGTACATCGACGGGTATAAATACTACTTCGACGAGACAGGGAAGATGCTCTCGGACCTGGAGCCCATCATCGGCGCCCCGGGGCCATTCCTCATCATGATCAACAAGCAAATGAACACCATGACCATATATGTGCAGGACGGGGCAAACGGCTTCATCATACCCCTCAAGACTTTCCTCACGTCCACCGGGAACTATACACCTATTGGCACGTTCCACACGCCGGAGAAGTACCGATGGCGGGACATGAACCACGGGATCTATACCCAGTACGCCACCCGCATCACCAAAGGGTTCCTGATACACTCCATACTGTACAGCAGGCCCAACGGCATGACACTTAACCCTGACACCTACAACTACCTAAGCGTCGCCAAGTCCTCGGGCTGTGTGCGCCTGCTTTCAGCCCATGCCAAATGGGTCTTCGACCACTGCCCCCTGGGGACCACGGTGACGATCTACAACTCCCCGGTGCCGGGCCCATACGAGCGCCCCGCCATCGAGTGGATCATCCCCCGCACCCAGACCTGGGACCCCACCGACCCGGACTTCGCGCACCTGAATGCCCAGGCCGCAGAGGGCGGCGCCTGATCATCCAAACAATATAGCGCTGCGAAAACACATGCCGCCCGGTCCCCCCAGGCGGCATGATTGCGTTCCAAAGAACTTGTACGATGCCTAAGCCCCCCCGGCGCAGATGCGCCCAGGGACTCCTCGCTGCAACTCCTCACTCGCGGTACAGAGTCCTTAGCACAGATGTGCCCTGCAACTCCTCACTCGCGGTACAGCGTCCTTAGCACAGATGTGCCCTGCAACTCCTCACTCGCGGTACAGAGTCCTTAGCACAGATGTGCCCTGCAACCCCTCACTCGCGGTACAGAGTCCTTAGCACATCGTATAGCCCCGGCGACCGCATCTCCATCTGCAGGAAAAACCTGGTGCGCGGCGTCAGTTCCCTGTAGTACCTGCGGTACTCCGCCTTCATGATCTCACCGAAGTTCTTCGTGTTCACCATCGTCTGATAGTAGGTGCGCCGGATGGCGCTGTCCACCGCAGAAGCGAACCGTCCCCCTGTAGCCGCATCAAACTGCCGGAAAGACCGCTCCAGCCCTTCCAGATAACGCCGCTGCTTGGCGGCATAATCCCCCTCCTTGCTGCGGTTCGTCCAGGAGCCCTCCACGCCCACCCTGTACACCCCCCAGGGCTTGTCGAAATAGTACCCATAGCCCTTTGCCGCTGCCATCCATTGGAGGGGGGTGTCGCCCACCGGGCAGTCTGTGTAGTAGTCCGGGATATCCCGCACCAGGCTTGACGGGAACATCATGGTGCACATGGCGTAGCCCGACGGTTTGTCAATGATCCCCTCGGGCGTGATCTCCCGGTCCCCCCGGTATGGCCGCATCTGGGCATCCGCAAACGCCCTGCCCACTGTCTGGATCTTTGCGCTGTGGAAACACAGCGCACACCCTGGGTGCGCCTCCATGTAGTCCACCTGCCTCTGCATCTTGGTGGGTTCGACCCAGTAGTCGTCCCCTTCGCACATGAAAATGTATTTCCCCGCGACCCGAGGGAAATTGAATGCGCCGCTGATGTTCTCGATCCCCTTGGAATACTGGTTTTCCGCCTGTATGAGGGGTTTCACCACCCCCGGGTGCCTCCGCCCGTACTCCGCCACGATCTCACCGGTTCCGTCCGTGGACGCATCGTCATGGACCAGGATCTCATACGGGAAATCCACCCGCTGCATCAAAAAAGAATCCAGCGCCTGGCGTATGTAAGGCGCATGGTTGTACGTGATGCAGCATATGCTGGCAAACGGCGTCCCCCCCATCAGATCCCCCCATCGATCAAATCAGCCAAAATTCCCAACACATTTTACACAACATACCGGTCAAGCCATGCCCCGCCCATCGGGTCACACCGACAGCATCATCCCCAGCGTCCGCAGGGGCGTGCTCTTGTACAGCCTGTGTTTCCGGATAGCGGACATTTTCCCCCATCGGTCCTGCCCCCGGAGTGCGATGAACGCCTCCAGCGTTTCCATATGTTCAGCGGGCATGCGGTCTGCAAATATGCGATGGAATTCCTCAGCCTGGGCGAAGATCGGCCCATAGCGCCCGGCGTGCCACTCCCGCATCCTATCCACAGTTTGCCAGAACCCGCTGCGGGCCCCCAGTGCATTGTCCCCGTGCTGGCGGTAGCGCACCAGCGGCCTGTCCACATAGCCTATGTGCCCGAAACAGGACGCCATCAGCCCCATCCACCAGTCATGCATGACGCAGTTGCGGGGGATGTTCCCGACATCACCACACATTCCATACGCTGCCCGTGAACCTCCCCCGTGGCATACGGCGCTTTCGCTGCTGCCCCCAGATGCGGCGGATGCTGTGTCCGCCCGGTCATATGTGCCGATCAAAAGCCCCGCCATCGCCCCATTGATCATCACGGTGCTGCCGGTGATGTTGTTCTCCACCAGGAAATGGCTGAAACTGTTGTCCCCCACAGCGATTTTTTGGTACGCCGCCAATGATTTGTGTATGACGTTCCCGTCACTGTCCGTCACCGACACATCCCCATGGACCAGCAAAGGGGTGTCAGCCCCATATGCCGCTTCCATCCGCCCCATGGTTTCCAGGGTCACCGCCACCTTGTCCGCCGCCCAGGCGTCATCCTGGTCGCAGAACATGAAGTAATCACCTGACGCCGCCGCCAGCAGGCGGAAGAAATGCTGCCACGCCCCGCCGGACGGCGTCGCATTTTTCAAGACAACGAGCCTTTCGGGGTAATGCCCTGCATACTCCCGCAGGATTTCCGGCGTGCCATCCGTGGAAAGATCGTCAGATGCCAAGACCCGCAGCCCTTGCGGTGCTTCTGCCGACGGATGCCTTGCAGTGGTCGATGCAGGCCCCCCCCGGGGTTGCAGCTGCGAATCAGGCTTGCCCGCCGCCCCAGGCAGCGTCTGCCCCAACACCGAATCCAGTTGCTCCCGGAGGTACCGTTCCCCATTGTATGTGGCCAGCAGCACGGTTATCATATGCGCCTCTTCCCATCAACTGCCATGCCTGTTTCACCTCGTCATCGTGACCAGGGCGATCATGCCCGCGTTCAGGGCTTTCTTCCCATCAACTGCCCTGCCGGTTTCACCCCGTCATCTCTTTCCAGGAAGTATAGCGTCCCACCTACCCTCTGCGATGCGGCAGCATAAGGCCGGGATCAATTGTTCCCGCTCCCCTTCTTCCGCCCTTTCACCACGCGCATCCCGAAAAGGCGGCTCACCACCCGTCTGGCGGGCGGGCAGATGCGGGTGACCAGGTTCATCCCGTGGTAAGCAGCCATATAGGCCTCTTTCCCGGTTTCCGGTGGCGTCCCCCGCCATGGCGTCTTTTTCAGGTTCCGGGTATACAGCCTGCGGTAGGGGTTCTTGTTCCCCGCCACCCATGGCCGCTCATCCCCGCAAAAATGCAGGATGGCCGGGCGGCGCTTCGCCTGCAAGAAACGCTTCTTCCCCACAGACCCATAGCCCGGGGACAGGCGCACCAGTTCTGAATATGGAAAATAATAGTAATTTGAAAAGAAGTTGTATGTGGGCAGCAAAGGCCGGATGCGCCCTTTGAGCACGCCGTTGATGGCGTCCTGGTCCCCAGCGAAGAGCCCCCCGGCCGCATCCCTGAAAAATGAAAGGAGTTTCCTTTCGATATCTTCTTCCCGCCACCGCTTCAGGTCGATGAGCAGCACCCCGGAGTTAAAGTATGGCGCGGTCCGGCCCAGGCCGAGGCTGGAGCGCACAGCCGGGTATATGGTGGGTTCTTCCACAGCGCCCAGGATGAGGCCTTTCAGGTCCATCCCCCACAGGGCTTCCAGCCCCCTGCACACCACTGTGTCGCAGTCCAGGTAAAGCACCCGTTCCACGTCGTCCGGGAGCAAACTCCCGATGAAAAACCTCCCCAGTATGGACGGGTCGAACCCCCCGGTATCGATGCCCTCCGTACCCGCATCCGTTTTCGCTGCTTGCAGACCTGCTTTTCCAGGGTCGGGCACATCTGCATCTACGCTGCCGGGTGCAGCCGTTTCACTGGGTGCAACCGTTTCGTCAGCCTCATCTGCGGCATCAGAAACGGTTTGTCTTGCATCACTTCCCGTGCCTGCGGCATCAGTTGACCCCAGCATGCGCAAGCGGCGGCATGACATGGGAGGACTTGCGCCACCGACCGCACTTGAGGCATCAGTTGACCTCAGCACCCTCGCCCCCGGATCGCCTACCTCGACGAATCGCAACTCACGGCCAAAACCCTCCGCCACCTCCCGGAGTTTGTCGGCACTGTCCGCACCGATCCCCATGGACAGCACGAACACCCGCACATCCTCGACCTTGCGGTTGCGGGCATACAGTGAATAGAGCGACACGCCCAGATGCCTGGCGTACCCGTCATTGGAAGCATAGACCACGACCATAGCTTAAACAAACCCCATCTCTGTCACACACCCACCTGCCGGTTTCTCGGTCGCTGCGGATATATACCCGAGAGCGGAAACTCTTTCCATATCTGTGCGGTTTATTCGCCGCCACGCCAAAGGATTATGCATCCGCCACACCCTCCTACGCCAGGAACGCCTTGCTTTTGTCCAGCGCGGAGCGGATCACCTTGTCCATGTCGTAGTACTGGTACTCCGCCAGCCGGCCCCCGAAGAGCACGCCCTCTTCCTGTTCCGCCAGCGCCGCATACTGCCGGTAAAGCGCCTGGTTCTTCTCGTCGTTCACCGGGTAGTAGGGCTCCATCCCCTCCTGCCACTCGGCTGGGTACTCCCTGGTGACCACCGTCTTGGCCTGGGTGCCGAACTCGAAATGCTTGTGCTCTATGACACGGGTGTATGGGATCTCCCGCTCGGTGTAGTTCACCACCGCAACGCCCTGGTAGTTGTCCGTGTCCAGCGTCTCTGACTCAAAGCGCAGGCTCCGGTACTCCAGCTTCCCGAAAACCTCCCCGAAATACTCGTCGATGCGCCCGGTGTACACCACCCGCCCGGCCATAGACCGCAGTTCCTCTTTCCGGTCGAAATAATCCACCCCCAGCAGCACGTCGCAGCCTGCGAAGAGTTTGTCCGTGAGGACGTTGTACCCACCGATGGGGATGCCCTGGTAACGGTCGTTGAAATAGTTGTTGTCGTAGGTAAAACGCACAGGCAGCCGCTTGATGATGAACCCCGGCAGGTCCTTGCAGTCACGCCCCCACTGCTTTTCGGTGTAGCCTTTCACCAGTTTTTCGTAGACATCCTTGCCCACCAGGCGGATGGCCTGCTCCTCCAGGTTCTTCGGCTCCCCGGTGATTTCCCCGCGCTGCTTTTCCAGGATGTCGCGCGCCTGCGCGGGGGTGGAGATCCCCCAGAGCTTGCTGAAAGTGTTCATGTTGAAAGGCAGGTTGTACATCTCCCCTTTGTAGTTGGCGACGGGGGAATTGGTGTAGCGGTTGCACTCTGCCAGCCCGTTCACGAAATCCCACACCTCACGGTCGGAAGTATGGAAAATGTGTGCGCCGTATTTGTGCACATGGATCCCCTCCACGTCCTCGCAGTAGACGTTGCCCCCCAGGTGCCCCCGCCGCTCCACCACCAGGCACTTCAGCCCTTTTTGCGCGGCACGGTAGGCGAAGACCCCCGCAAACAGCCCGCCACCCACCAGGAGTATGTCGTATTTTTTCATGCTTGCCCTTCTTTCCCTTATCCCATGCGCTTGCGCCCATCCCATGCGCTTGCGCCCATCCCAAGCACCTGCGCCCATCCCAAGCGTCACGTCCGGACAGGAATGTATGCCAACCTCACATTTTCGTCATCCCAAGTGTTCGCCATGCATAAAAACCCATGCACTTGTGCGCTACGCAAAGTATACCCGAAACGCTCCGATAGTTCAAGGGCTTTTTCCATCTCCCATCCCCGGTGCCATTGCGTCGGTGCCACTGCGTCGGTGCCACTGCGTCGGTGCCATTTTCCGCCACTTTTGTCATGTTGGCTTTGCCTGGGCCCGGCGGTATCTATACCGTGGAATGGTCCGTGCCGTGAAGCGGCAATCCCCTGGGTTTGCGGCGGATACCATGCCGCTGCCCCCGGCCGCATCCCCGGCGCAAAAACAGCATCCGGAATACCAATGCGACCAATGCTACCAGAAACACCAGCGACACCGACACCACATACACACGTCGCAGCAGGGTTTCCCACAAGCCGCGGGAACCGATCCTGGCTGTCTGTACCACTTCCGGGGCTGTCACCGGCATGACCTTGGGATCAGCGGGCGGCTCAACCGCCGCTATCGCCATTGTTTCCGTCGGTGCCGGTACCCCTGCGGCAACTGCTGGGGCGGGTAGCCTGTAGTGTGCCTCCACCCGCTGCATTTCCCTGGCCGCAAGTCGAGCCTCCCCGCCATAAGTGGCGCGGATGTCCATCACCATCTTCCGCCCCGTCGCCACGGCATTCCTGCACAGCGTCCCGTCCGCATCCGTATACGCTTCCCCGTCCCAAGCCACATCGTCCACGAAGTACCTGCTTGGGTCCAGCCCCATGTCTTCCAACAGTGCACCGGCGGCGCTTGGATCACCCGGTTCACCTCCAATGGGTATGAATCCGGCCCCCACAGTCTGCGAACCCATCATATACACGTCGCTCCCGTACCCCCGCACCACCACGGGAAACGTAAAGTCACCGGTTTCATATTCCCTTGTCACTTCCCATGAAAGCAGCGGGCATGACTTGGAGGCGGTTTCCCCGTCCCCCTGGGCCTGTATGGTGATGGCAGTTGGGATCATGTCCATGCGCTCCACCCCATTGAAAACCACTTCCTTTGACAATGGCACGGACCATGCAGGTATCTCGACGGTTTTGACCTCCCAGGAATCCAGCTCATAGACCCGACCGTCATCCGCCGTGTAGAGCCGGGGCGGTTCTTCTATCCCCGTTCCTTTCGCTAATCCCCCCGGGTTGCCTGCGCTTGCCCCACCGGCGGTTGTCTCATCCTCTACAAGCCCCGCCGTCCCATCTTCCAATGCATAGCTCACAACCAAACCATCTTCCCCCTCTGAAGATACAGAAGCCGATTCCAGGTTTTCTATCATTTTGGTTTGATCATTTTCAGCCAAAATAGTTGGTTCCACCTCAGCGAAAGCAGATGGTTCCACCATGGGCCCCCCGAAAGCATTCCCCACAGATACAGCCGCACACATCACCCCCAACAACAAGGCAACCGGCAACATCCACAGCCTTTCCTGCCTTTCCTGCCTTTCCTGCCTTTCCTTTGTTCCGCCTGCCAAATCCCACACGTTCATTGCCATTGTCCAAACCTCCCCATATTTTTTTCACTCCCCTGCGATGGCATCTCATGCCCATGCTTTTCAAACCCACACACCTATGGCATGGTCTTCAAAATCCCCGGATATTGCACTTCCTTGGCATCGTGGCCTGTGCGTCATGGTATGTGCTCATCACGCCTTTCGCATCTTCATCCACCACAGTGCCGCCAGCAGCCCCGCCCCCAGCATCCACAGGGCCAACCACACAGATGTTCCGGGTGTGCCGTCACCGGTAAGGGGCAGCCACCCACGCCACATGCCGCCGCCATCAGGCGATGTCGGCTGATAATATCCGAAAACCGACCCCACTGTCCGCTCCGGCGCAGAGGGCGGCGTGGTGATCTTGGGCGGCGTGAAAGTGCTATCCTCCGAACGCAAGGGATAGTTGCGGTAGAAAAACACCTGCCTTTCCCATGTGTCGCGCACCTGGATCTTCATGGGGGCGCCCATCTCATAACCGGAGGGCGGTTTCACTTCACTCACTACATATTCGCCGGGCGCCAGCCCCGTAAACACCATAGCTTCCTCGGTGCTCACCCACTCCCCGACAGTCTCCCCCGCTGCGTTCTCCAGCCGCAGTTTGGCGCCGGGGAGCGCCCGTTCGGTGTTGCTGTTCACTTTGTGTACTTCCACAATGGTCGGTTCGTCCACCATCTCGATGTAAATCGGTTCCGTCATGTTGTGCCCCATGACAAATGGGATCTCCCGTGCGATGGCATACCCTGCAGGCGCCTCGATCTCCCGCAGCACATAATTCCCGGGCATAAGCCCATTTACATAGTGCGGCTGCCCGCCGCTGACCCATTCCTCCACGGTCTCCCAGGCAACCTCGTCCGCCGTCGTTTCATCATCTCCTGCATGACTTTCATACCCAATGATGCCATCACCCAAGTTGCCCCCATCGTCCTCATTGCGCATATTGGCCTCATCACACACATTGATCTCATCGCCATCATGACCACCATCTTTGCTGACCGCACACTCCTGCAGCAGAGCCATCTTAGCCCCCGCCACCGCATCGCCTGTCAAGGCATCGGTTTTGGCCACCCGCACTTGGTTGAGCCTGTTGGTCGCCTCGTAGGTGTATCGTATCAGCGGTGACTTCGGGCCCCCATACTCAAACTGGAATTCGAATCCCCCCGCAGCCAGTTCATATGGGTCTGCCGCGTCCACCTCGGCGACTTCATATGTAAATGGCGCAAAATGCCCCTGTCTGTCGGGCTCCCCGATGGGCAGGTCGGTACTTGCCACGGCATGTCCGGATTCATCCGTCACCAGCCGTTCGATCACCCTGCCATGGGTTTTGTCCCGCAGCTCGAAAGTCGCCCCTGCCACCGCCTTGTCCGGGTCATCCTCATCCCGCTTCTCGATAGACAGCCTGCCGTCGGGGATTTCATCCACCATCTGCACATATTGCCTCCCAGGGGTGTCCTGTATTTCAAATTCCACCTGGGCAGACTGCAGGAAACCGAAGGGCGTGGTGATTTCTTCCAAAATGTACTTGCCTTTTGGGATGTATTCCACCAGGTGCGGTTTGAGGTTCCCATCGGCATCCACCCCGTCGCACCCCGAAACCCACTCCTCGTACAATACCGCCTGGATCCCAGGCGTTTCCTCCATGATACCCTCGGGCTCACCCGACTGCGAATCTGTCTCTGTCCCTGCTTCTGTCCCTGCTTCTGTCCCTGCTTCTGTCTCTATCCCTGCTTCTGTCTCTGTCCCTGCTTCTGTCCCTGTCTCTGTTTTCTCATCCCCCGGATTCCCTGCATCCATACCCGACACTTCATCCATCGATGCATTTTTTCCGATTCCATCATCCTCCCCCAGCACCCTCCACAGTTTCAGATGCGCGCCTGCCACTTCCCTGCTTCCGGTGATATCGGTCTTGGAAATGTCTACGGCAAGGGGTACGTCCGGCATTTCAGCCATATGTGCTTTTTCCAGGTGCCCATGGTCAGTGATTTCGATCAGCACCGGTTCTGCAGTTGCGTAACCCTCCGGCGTCTCCTCCTCCACCAGCACATATTGCCCCACCGGCAGGTATTCGAAACGCGTCGCCCCGGTTTCCGTCACGTAGTAACGTGCGTTGGGCATGTCCCCCCGCGTGGATTCGCCCACATTGAGGCCCGATTGATCTGTGTCCGCCTGGGCATTTTCGATCCGGTCGCCTGATTGCAAGCCATTTGCCATTTCGGATTGGAAGATGCGATGGATGTCATAGTCATACACCACTATGGTATCCCCGTACTCGTCGGTCACTTCCCTGGCAGTTTCCGCCACGGATTTCCCATCGTCGGTTTCCCAGGTGACGATGCGGTTTTCTGGTCTGCACAGCTCCGTTACGTCCACCATGGCCGTATCTGTGGGTTTGTCCGCAGCTTCAGCAACCTCCGCGTCACAATTCACCGTACTCATACCGTCGGTGGTTCCCGCCGCCGCAGCTTCCTCGACATTCACATCAAGCCTTTCCGAACTGGTCTCACCGCCGGTTTCCGGGGCATTATCACCCCCCACCGCATACAGGCCCAAAGTCGCCCGGTGCCCTTGGCCCAAGGCCTCCCCTGTTTTCGCATCATATTTGCGTATTTCCAGTGCCGTGTAGTCGTCTTCCATAACCACATTCTGCACGTCTTGGGTATCTTTTACAATGATTTCCATTGGCTTTGACTGCACATACCCAGCACCATAGGGCACCCGGGTTTCTTCCAATGTGTACTTGCCCACTGGTATGTGGTCCAGCCAGTGGGGCCCGGTCGTAGGCACAGGGTCGCCGTTTTCATCCCGCATCATCTCGCCGCTGTCATCGTAGGCCGCCCCCGACTCCCAGGTGGCGTACACTTCCCCGTCGGAGTCGTACAATGTCATGGTGGCGCCGGGGATTTCCGCCTTGGTGGTCACGTCCACTTTGCCCACCGCCAGTTTGGTGAATTGGTCCTGATACCAGAAATGCTGCGCCCTGGCAGTTTCTTCCAGCACCAACCCCATATCCGGCGATTTCACATACCCGTCCTCATAGGGCACCTGCGCCTCCTCCAGCACATATGCCCCGAAAGGCAGGCGCAGCATCCCATGGGCATCCTCGGATGTCACCCATGCCTGGTCTTCGAAATCCGCCATCCCCTGTAGATCGTAGATCTTCCCGTCTGCACCGATGCGGGGCGCCCTGGCCGGGACCTTTTCCCATCGTCCGGCCATGGCATCCCACTTCGCCCGGTAGGCGATGATGCGTCCAAAATCGTCATGGACGTAGGCGATGCCTGTCTCCGGGTCTACCATGCAGACCCGGACGTAGGTGTATCCTAGCTCGGACCCGTCGCCCATTCCGACCACCGTATTCGCCGGGCCGGCCACCGCATCCCCTCGGCCCTGCTCCGTACCGGTCTGTGCGCCCGCTTGATCTGCCTCCGGGCCGGCCGCCGAAGCCCCTCGGCCTTGCTCCTGCACGGCGTGTTCTCCCGCATCAGCCTTGGGCCGCCCCATCTCATCCCTTGTTTCCAGCACCCACAGCTCCCCTGTCCGCTCGTCCACCTCTGTCATGGTCTGGGACAAATCATAACAATACAGGAAAGCTGCGTCGTTGTCCACCGGGAGCGCATCCCACACCATGTGGTATGGCGGCCGTGAATCCGTTCCCGTGGGCAGTATCTCCAACCTGCTCCCCGTCTCACCGGTGGCATAGCCGATGATACCGCTGCCTGCCCTTATGGGATGGACACCCTCAAATCCGGCCAAAGTGCGTTTCAGTTCCAGCCCCGCCCATAGACGCATCCCGGCGCCCGCCACCGGTTGGTCAAATGCGATACCGAACCCGCTGAAACCTCCTGTCTCCACGTCGTACAGCACCTTAACGCCCTCCATGGCCAGGAGTTCTTCTTCGGTACCTGTTATCAACCGCTGGGACCATTCGTCATATGTCTTCGTCACGGTGCCGAAGTATTCTTTTCGTTCGGGGTCGAAGTAAATATTTTCCACATCGCCCCTGGCGTCCAGGTATTCCCTGCGCCCGAACACGATATACGTGGCGGAGTCGCCCGGGTCGTTCACCCCCGCAAACCACTCATCCAGGTCGCCGTTTGCATCGCCCACCCCTTGGTCTTTGCACTCCACCTTGTGTATCACCAGCCGGGAGGGGGCGTCCGTCACTTTCACCACCGCGCCGTCCCTCACCTGAACATCCCCGATCCCGTAGCTGTCTTGGCTTCCATAGCCCGGCACCAGCCGCCCGTATGAATACCGGGCCGCCTCCACCCGTTTGCTTTGGTCCCCATCTTCATAATATGTGATCTCATCCCTGTACACTTCCACAGCGATAGGTTTGGACAATGCATATCCATCTGGCGCCTGCACCTCCACCAGCACATACACCCCGGCGCCCAGGGGCGTATACGTTTCGATGTACCCCGCCGATACAGGTGCAAAGACGCTGTCGCCGCTTGCGCTGTCGTCGCTTGCGCTGTCGCCGTCTGCGATGTCACCCCTTGCATTTCCCTCATTTGCCCCAGGGGGATCCTGTGGCGTGGGCGCCGACGCCATATCAGTGCTCCCGGATGCAGTCTGGAATGCCTTGAATATCCCGGTCTTCTCGCCTTTCTCATTGACCATGCAGATTTGCTCCGCCGGGTCATACAGCGGCCTGGTCACCGTCCCGCGCCAGATGCGGGCATCCGCATCCCAGGCGATTCCATCCACATCCCCCCTTGCTTCCAGTTCCCTGCGGGTGCCGGTCACATCCTCGGTTTCAAAAAGCACCCGCCCGCTTCCGGACACATTGCCGCCGCCATCCACCCCCACATCCCGTTTGGCTGCGTAGATCTTGAACAATGCGCCGTCGTGGAGGATGTTCTCCCCGCTTTCACCGTCCAGCTTCTCTATCCACAGCTTGGAGGAATAATAGGTGTTTTCCATGTGGGCCTTGGCGCACCCCACGAAATTGAACCCGCCGTCAGGCGATGCCCCCGCCTGTCGGTAATCGGCGCCGCTGCCTATGGGCTCCACCACCGACCAAGGCACCAGGGACGGGGCATACTTGCCACTCACCGCCGTGGTCTGTCCTGCCATGGTCGCCACATGGTCCCGGGTGACCCCCGCGTCCGCCAGATGCCCCGGCCTGTCGTAATACCTTTCGTAAAATACCCCGTCCAGCCAGCCTGCGCTCTCGCTTCCCGCTCCTTTGCCGGAAGGCAGGCCATACTTGTACACCACATAGTCGCCCCTGTCACCATGGGCATACGTCACGTCCGATTCCCCGTTGAACCGTATCAGGTACCTTGCCGCCAGATCTGCAGGTGCGTACCCAGGCACGTCCGTGGGGAAATACAGGTAGTCAGTGGAGGGGATGTCTTCCCGCACCCGTCCGGCCGTGTCGATTTGCGGCACATAGGGCAGTGTGACCACCTTGGGTTCATCCAGCGCATAGTGCTTATTGACCAAGGCCCGGGGCACCTGCTCCACCACCACATAAGTCCCATAGGGCAATGGCGCCGACACCCCGGTATAAGGCATCGAACCGTCGCCCTCGCTTGCGTGCAGCGTGGTCAGGTCGTGATCCAGGTCACATTCCGGTTTGTCCCAGGACAGCGCATAGGCGTCAAACTGGGCCCGCCTGCTTTCGTCACCGAAAAGCGCCGCGAAATCCGCATCCCCGTTCCCATTGTGGTCCAAAAGCCCCGCCGCCTCCAGGTCTGACACCAGGTACGCCTTGAAGCTGAAATCCGGCACATACTTGCTTCCGTCCCCGAAAAATCCCCCGAACAGCACCGTGAAGGGGTCTCGGTGGATGCGGTAGGTGTTGTTTTCCATGTAAGACTCCTGGGACACGTCCTTGGACACGCATATGGGCTGCTTGATGGGCCGTTCCAGCACCACCACCGGGTTTTCCCATGTGCCGCCATCCTGGCTCACCGCCATCTGCCCAGGGTAGGCCAATGTGACAAACTCCACGTATGTACCCGCGTGAAAAGTCCCCGGCGCGGCGAACGCACTCACCCCGGCCCCCGCCACGTCGGTCAGGTAGTCTGCCATGTCCATCTGCCGCCCATCGGCTTCGATGGTGGTTTGCGGGGCCTTCACCCGGTAGGTGTCGCCGTGGCTTTGGGATGACGCCCCCCAATCCACCCCATTGTCCACATGGAATGTGTACGTCCCGTTTTCCGGGTGGTAAGCCGCCGGGATCCGGACCAGCGTTTCTGTGGCATGTGTCTGCTCGATCTCGCTGTAGGTGTATTGCCACTCCATCTCCGGGATGGGGTTCCCGTCGCCGTCTCGCAGCGTCTCACCCGGGGCATACCTGTCATACAGAGGTTGGTAGCAGTCTACCAGGTACGTCTCCCAGTCGTCACCGAAAAATATGCTGTCTGCTGCACCCGGTATGTCACCTGCCGGGGCTCCCTCATCACCATCCTCTCCTGGGTCGGATGGGTTCTCGCCGTCTTCATCGTCTTCATCGCCTTCACCGCCTTGCGCCGTCCCCGCCGCGTCCCCGCCGCCGTCTCTTCCATAGTCGAATGTCTTCCTGAGGAAAACCGTGGCATGATACCCGCTGATTTCGAACGTGCCCGCCGGGTAAACGATCCACCCATGGGACATCTCCGGCATGTCATACAAGGAACCGCCACTGCCTGTCTCATCGCCTGCGGCCCCGCCGCCTGTCACGTCGCCTGTGGCACCGCCGCCTGTCTCATCGCCTGTGGCACCGCCGCCTGTCTCATCGCCTGCGGCGCCGCCCCTTGAGTCACTGCCCATGCCCCGTCCTTGAGCAACAGATCCATAATCCACCGCCATGGGTTTGCGCACGTACAGATCCCCGCTGGCCTCGTCATAAATCGCCCATGACGCCTGTGGGCCAAGGACCCCCATGGTTTCGTCCTGCATCCGGTAGTCGTAGAACAGCCTTGCGGTATATGATCCGTCGGTTCCCCGGATGCTTTCCACCGCGCCGCTGTCATAAAAATCACGTGCGGCGTACCATTCCAGTATTTCCGTGACGATGTCTGCGTTGGTCGTCCCCCCCAGTTCCAGATCAGCCCAAGGCGCACCATCCCCATGGATGGGGGAGAGCACATTGTACCCCAGCTGTCCCAGCATGGCGTTGCACTCATCCACGCAGTAATCCGGATCCACCTCGTCCTCGTCTGCCCACAGGTCGGCGTCCGACGGGCTGGCCACACCGTAGGGGTATACCCGGTAACGGTAGCGCACGGGCAGTGTCTCCGCCATAGGGCTTTGCCTGTCCTGCGCCTCCAAAACCACCGGCTGCCCCGAAGCGTCCAGCTTCAGCTCCCCGCCTTCGGCCTTTTGATAAACCGCCTGCCCCAGCCTGTCTGTCTTGGGTACCAGGTGTGCATCCGTGGCCACGCGGCTTAGCTGGGTCTCCTCCCCTTGGATGACCCGGTAAATGGCAGACCCCGCCGGGTACCCGCTCACCACTGCGTCATACCCGTTTTCCGTGCCGTAGTACCGCACCGTCACGTCGTTCCACGACCCGTCCCAGTCGTCGATCCTGTGCCCCAGCGCCCCCGCCTGTGCCCATCCGGCATTGTCCACTATGTCCGTGCCCGTGGCCGTGCGGTTGCTCTCGGGCATGTCGATGCCATACACGGACAATTCGTACCCCTCGGAGCGGGACAGCTCCTTGATGTAGTAGCCGCCCAGCAGCAGCGGGTGCCCGATCCATGTGCCCTGCTGGTTCGCCGCCATACGGGAAGTGTCGGATTCCTCCGTGATGCACAGAAAAGAGGCGTTCCCCTCTTCGTCGGTGGTGGCGATGGACACCAGGTCATTGGCCGCAAACACCACACCGGTTTTCCCGTCGGGATGGACGATGTCCGCGGCAGCGAACAGCCCGTACACCGCGCCGGCCAACGTGCCGTCCCCCTGGGCTTTCCCATAGCTGGATGCAGCATCCCGGCGGTAGAGTTCCAGGTCCCGCTTGTTGATGTGCAGCTCCCCTTCCGTGCGGTGGTCCGCCACCCTGAATACATAGGCTATGCGACTGCCATCCGCCGCAGGCACCGGCCTTTCCCTGTCGGTCTGCGCGGCCGGAAGCGTCGCACCTGACCCTGCCCGCCCCCGCAGCCGCAGTGCGGCAGCCTGGGGCTTCGCCAATGTGATGGTGGTGCCGGCAACCGCACTTTCCTTTCCAGCCCCAACTCCGGGCCCCGCTTCCTGGGCCTCGGCAGCCCACTCACCTTCCGCCATGGCGGGGGCCGCATTGTCACCACCGGGCTCTAGGGCATTTCCACCGGGAAGCTCACGTTCTGCCTCGGACGGGGTCGCCTGGGATGGTGTAGCTGCCATACTTGCCTCGGACGCCGTAGCCACTGGGGCCCCCTGGACAATGTTTGCAAGCGCAGTCTCTTGGGAAACCAAGGTCTCCTTCCCCCTGGACCCGGTTCCTTCTGTCGTCGAAACGCCCTCGACTTTGATTCTTTTTGCAGCGGTCATCACGCCCACCAGCGACCCATCCAGTTTCTGCAGCTGGGCCGCCTGTATTGATGCGGCCTGCACTCCTGCCGATGCCGCACTTTGCGCTCCTGCCGATGCCGCGCTTTGCGTTCCCGTCGATGCCGCGCTTTGCGTTCCCGTCGATGCCGCATTCTGCGCTCCTGTCGATGCCGCACCCTGCGTTCCCGTCGATGCCGCAGTCTGCGCTCCTGTCGATGCCGCACCCTGCGCTCCTGTCGATGCCGCACCCTGCGCTCCCGTCGATGCCGCGCTTTGCGTCCCTGCCGCTGCCGCACTCTGTGCCTTCATCGCTTCCACCCTGCACTCGCCCCCCATCTGGGATGAGGCAGTCACTATGGTCTCTATCGGCAGATCGTCGCTGTGGAGCCCATGCTGCACATACCCCGCTGCCGCGGTTTTTTCCCGCATGGTGTAGCGGTACTCCAATGCGCAAAACGCCGCATATGTTTCGTCCCTGTCCCGGCGCATCCGCTCCCGCGCCACGCCCTCCTTCTCGCTGTGGAAATCCGTCTTGCGGGCGCATTCCCTTATGAGGTCTCGCCAGATCTCTTCCAGCCGGTCGTTTTCTTCCTGGGCAGCCTGGATTTCATCTGCGTTTACGATTATCTCCTCCTGCGTCTCCGGGTTCACCTCATACTCAGGCTCGGGCACGTCCACATACTCCGGTTCCGGATGTCCCATGCAATATGTCTTGTTGTATGAATATGTCTTACGGGTGTGGAACCGCGCCGCCCCGTCCATGTCGGTGCATACCTCCCCCGCCAGCCGGAAACCATCCCATGTGACCGGCGCCGGGCCCATGTTCGACACTTCCAGGGGGTTTTTTATCTGGCCGGCGTCAAAAGCCTCCAGCACCTCGAACACCGCCCCCGCCAGCCCCTTGCCTGTTTCGGCGCAGGCCTTTTCCAGGGATATACTGTAATCTGTGGAAAATGTTTCCTTGTGCCTGTATATTTCCACCTCCGGCTCCGTACCCTGGACCGGTTTTTTGGTCCCCCCTATCAGGATGTAGAGCTTCCCGGATGTCAGGCCAGCGCTCACCATGCCCTGATCCCTGTCGGGACGTTCCGGCGTGTAAATGTTCAGGTTGGTTTCATTTTTCATCAAATGTGCCATCGAAGCCGCAGGCGTCCCGGTGATGACCCCAGAGGGGGATCCCGAACCGGAATATGTGAAAGTCATGCGGTCCCCCGAAACCGATACCGAAAACCCGGCAGGCAGCTGCCATGCCACCACACCCAGTTCCGGGCACGACGAGATGTCCAGGGCCGCAGTATAGCCCCCATCCCCGTCAAGTGCCATCGTGATAGGCTGCCCGATGGACGATTCGTCCCATGCGCACCAGTCAGGCAAGCCACCCGCCCCGCCCGATTCCCCCCTATAGGAAAGCAATGCATCCAGTTTCCCCGACACATTGCCCCTGATATGGGGCGAAACCTGGGCGCCTAGTGCCCGCACACTGTCCCAACAACCCTCGATGGCCGCCCACACCGCCACCTGCACCGCCGCATAGGCGTCGTCCGGCGCATGTACCGCCCCGGCGATTTTGTCGTACCAGTCACACGCCAGCGCGATGTGGCGGAAATCCTCCTCGCCGCTGATATATGGGATGTCATCGTCGCCGATGGAATACCGCCCCGCGTAGGCGCGCACATCCGACCCCATATGGTGGCTGGGCGCGATGCAAAACGCATTTTGGTACCCGTCGCCCCAGCGGAACAGGTAATTCCTGTTTTTCCCGAACATGATCTCAGAGCCGCCCCGCCACAGGTTCCCACCGTTGGAAAATGCGGCCCCATACACCCTAGCCGGGGCGAAAGTCACCGAGGCCGCCACCGCCGTCACAAACAGCAACACCGCCAGACACCCCGAAATTTTCCTCTTATCAACTATCATACCCATGGTTACTCCCCACTTTCACAGACCGGATCCGCCCACCCGGCCTGCCTCATCCAACCCATGTATCGAACAATCATAAATTCAACGTCTAGGCATACCAAAAACACACCCACCGCACAGGAGCCATGCCACCTGGCACTTCATCCTTGCGGCGTACAGAAAACAGACCTGCACCAATCAAATGCGCCCGTTGCATGCACAAATCTCATTTCAAGGTACATCCCGGTTCACATGGAAATCAACAATAGACCCTCGTCTAGCCGAAACAAGAGAACTGAAAAAGAATTTCTCATAAACCGATTGCGGCAGCGCCGATTCGCTCAAGCCATTCGCAACACCGGCACTTCCAAATAATGTCGAATCACAAGCACTTTCCAAATAATGGTTTCTAAATCTGCAAAATGCTTGTCACATTCACACATACACCAAAGTCTACCACGCAAAAAGGGGGTTGTCAACCCCCCTTTGGGATTTTCCGCAAAACCCGCCTTCATGAAGTTACAAGTCACTCTGCCGCCGGGGTAACGACCAAAAACCTCCCATCCCGGAGGATTGACAACCCATTCAGTTACAGGTCACTCCGCCGCCGGGGTCACCGTAAATACACGGCGTCAGACACCTGGCATCCGGATCAGTACCCCAGGGGCTCGCCCACCAGGATCACTTTGATGCGCCCTGCGGGTTTGCACAGGCGGGTGACGGAGATGTAGCTGCAGATGCTGGCGGGCGACTTGCAGTCCCCGCATGACCCCGTCGCCGCGCAAGGTGTGCCCATGGGCGCATCCTTGGGCGAGAGGCGGTGCGTGTTGAGGGGCGCCGCGGTGTTCCTGGCACGTGCGATGGCGTCGTCCAGCGTCTTGCAGACCTTGTTCATCCCCACCACCGCGATCACCGTCTTGGGGCCGAATGTCACCGCCGCCACACGGTTGCCCCGCCCGTCGATGTTCACCAGCTGCCCGTCCTCGCTCATGGCGTTGAAACTGGTCAGGTACACGTCGCATGAAAACACGTCCCGGAACAGTTTTTCCAATGCCTCCCCCGACACCGTGTCCCGGTCCAGCACGGTGTAGTCCCCGCCGCGCACCGCATCCAGCAGGCCGATGCCGGCCAGCGTCATGGATCCGCCCCAGGACACGCTGGATCCCGGCGGAATCAATTCCAGGGCCTTTTCTTTCGCTTCCTCCCCCGTGGCGCAGTAATACACCTCGAAGTGCCTGCCCTCCAGGGCTTTTGTCAGCCCAACCGCCAGCGCCCCGCTGCGCTTCTCAAAAACCGCATCTTTCCCCATGGTTCCTCCTTTTGCCGCCGTACTTTATCCTTGGCAGACGGTGCCGCCGCCAACATGCTCCTCTTACTTATAATTGATCATCACACCGCGGTGCTTTCAATCACGCACTTGTGTGTTTTTGTCCTCTTCGAATAATCAACCCCCACGAGAAGGAGATTGCCATTGTAGTCCGCCAAGGCAGCCGGATAGCGCTTCTCTTTGATTTGGGTGATGGCGCCTTGGGCGCTTTTGTCCCACTTTAGCTCCACGATCATGGCTGGTTTGTCCAAATGTCGACGGCGGGGCAGGAAGACCATGTCTGCATACCCTTTCCCCGATGGAAACTCCCTGATAATGGTGTAGTATTTCCTGGCGCTGTAATACGCCAACGACACGGTATAGGACAGGGTGTTTTCGTCATTGTAGGACAAATGCGAGGTTTCCATTGCGTGCCAATCAGGCGGTTCAATATGCTGATCAGCCCGCTTTTGTCCACATAGATTTCCGAGTTCAATGATTCTTGAAAACCATGGCTTCCCGGATTCAGATACACGCCCATCTTGGCACCTCCCCTCCGCGACCACCCTTATCATACAGCAAGGCCAGGTGTTTTTCAAGTGCCAATGGCATTTCGTTGCAGGCCGCACCGCCGCCGGGGGCTACCGGCCATCCCGCCGCAGGGGCAAAGTGACTCGCAACCCCATTTTTTCCCTGGTGACAAACATGTATTCTTGTGCTAGAATCATAGGGCAAAACGCCTAAGACATCGCCATCCACCAATCCACAAAACAAAGGAGAGAACGCATGATCCACCTCATCGTCAACCCCGGGGCCAGGGGAGCCCGGTCAATGGACCGGTGGAAAAAGATCGAGGAGCAATGCCTGAAAAACAGGGATATGCAGGAAACCCCTTTGCCTGTCTGCGTGCATGTCACGGAAAAACCCGATGACGCCCGCCGCTTTGCCCAGGACATCACATCTGCCCGGACACCAGCCCTGGTGCTTGACCCATCTGAAGCAAGGGATATGGAAACCGTTTCGGGAGCAACAGCAGATGCTTTCACCGCAAAAACGCCCCACACCATCTTCGTCTTTGGAGGCGACGGCACCCTCAATGAGGTCATTGACGGCATCGCCGACCTGGGCAATGCACGGCTGGGGTACATCCCCTCCGGGTCAGGCAATGACTTCGCCCGCAGCATGCACATCCCCGCAGACCCGGAGAAGGTGCTGCGCTCGCTGCTTGGTGCGGCCAAAGCGCTGGCACACACCGGAATCCGTCAGACCTCCGAGGGAGAATCCGCCGCCCACATTGTGGCGCCCCCCGACGGCAATGCGTCGTCCGGCAAAGCAATTTGCGGCACCGGCCCAAACCCAGTGGGCATCGGAAACACTTCCGCCGCCCTGGCTTCCCTGGACGTATGGTGCGCCCGCTTCGGCGACGGGCGCAAACGTCGTTTCGCCATCAGCTGCGGTTTCGGGTTCGATGCGGAGGTCTGTTATGAGGTGCAGCGCTCCCCGCTCAAAAAATGGTTGAACAAGCTGAACCTCGGGAAGCTCTGCTACCTGCTGTTGTCCATCCCGCTGATATTCCGTAGGCGCTTGATCCGGTTCGAGGTGGAGATAAGCGATTCTTTTGTCAGTTGCCCGGCCTCCCTTTTCTTTGCCGTCATGAACCAGCCCTACGAGGGCGGGGGATTCCGGTTTTGCCCGGAAGCGGCGCCGGATGACGGCACGCTTGATGCCATCCTGGTCAGCGACATCTCCCGGGCAGGGTTTTTCGGTTTGATGCCCTTTGCGCTGTTCGGGAAGCATGGGTTTTCCAGGCATGTGACATTCCATCGGGGACGATCCTACACCATCCGCTGTACGCCCCCCTGCCATTGCCACACAGATGGGGAGCCACTGGGGGAAGTGGGTTATGCCGAGATTTCCCTGGAGGATGAAAAACTGCAGCTGATATTGCCGGGATGAAAAGAAGAAAAAAGGGGTCAACCGGCCCGAAAAACCGGCCCGATTGACCTACAGATTTTGGATGAAGCTCAACCGTAGTTAACGATCTTCCCAAGAGTCAGGGGGTCAAGCGTGCAAAAGCACGCCCACTTGACCCCTTGACTTCGATTCTATGTTCATCCATAATTCACTATTTTCCCGAAGTCAACCTTCAGGGATGCGCCGCCGACTAGGCCGCCGTCTATGTCGGGCTGGGCGAAGAGTTCCGCGGCGTTGCCGGCGGACACGGACCCGCCGTACTGGATGCGGATGGCCTCGGACACCCCTGCGCCGTAGAGCTCCTTGACGAGCGAGCGGATGGCGCCGCACACTTCCTGCGCCTGCTCGGTGGTGGCCACTTTCCCGGTGCCGATGGCCCAGATAGGCTCATAGGCGATGACCGCCGTGGATGCCTGCTTGGGCGTGACGCCCAGGAAGGCCACCTTCACCTGCTGGCGGATCCAGTCGATGGTGATGCCCTGCTCCCTCTGCACCAGCGTCTCCCCGCAGCACACGATGGGCACCAGGCCATGCTCGAATGCCTTGAGCACTTTCTTGTTCACCGACTCGTTGGTCTCGGCGAAGTACTCCCGCCTCTCCGAATGCCCGATGATCACGTACTTCACGCCGGCGTCTACCAGCATAGGGCCGGAGATCTCCCCGGTGAATGCGCCCTTGTCCTCGAAGTACAGGTTTTCCGCACCCACGGCCACATTGGATCCCTTCACCGCTTCCACCACCGGCAGGATGTCGATGGCCGGCACGCAGAACACCACGTCAGCCACATCGGTCTTCACCAGAGGCAGCAGTTCCTTTGCCAGCGCCACCGCCTGGGTGGGCGTCATGTTCATCTTCCAGTTCCCAGCGATAATTTTTCTTCTTGCCACGATTTTCCTCCTATACTTGTCTTGCGCCGCTTTCACCCGGGGTGAAGCTCCTGCGACTCTATCAGCTTTCAGGTATACCTTATCTATCTTGAGCGGCTTTCATCCGGGGTGAAGCTCCCGGGACTCCTCATCCAGAGGCAGCACATTACCTGTCCTGAGCGGCTTTCACCCCCGGCAACTCGATCCCTTCCAAAAACTCCAGGGATGCGCCGCCGCCTGTGGAGATGAGTGTCATCTTGTCCGCAAAGCCCAGCCGCTTCACCGCGTTCACGGAGTCGCCCCCGCCGATGACGGTGATGGCGTCCGGGAGCGCCGCCACGCTGCGGCATATCTCCAAAGTCCCCTCTGCGAAGTTGGAAAACTCGAACACGCCCATGGGTCCGTTCCAGACCACGGTCTTGGCGCCGGCCAGGGCATCTTTGAACAATGCGATGGTCTTGGGGCCGATGTCGTATCCGGACCAGCCCTTGTCTATGGTCTCCACCACCTTGCGCTCGGTGTCATTGGAGAATTCTTTGCCCTCCACATGGTCCACCGGCAGCAGCAGCTTCACGCCCCTGTCCTTGGCTTTTTGCACCATCTCCAGCGCATAGTCCAGTTTATCCTCCTCGCAGAGGGATCCCCCGATCTCCTGCCCCTGGGCCTTCAGGAAAGTATAGGCCATGCCGCCGCCGATGATGAGGGTGTCCACTTTCTCCAGCAGGTTCTTGATGACATTGATCTTGTCCGAGACTTTCGCGCCGCCCAGGATGGCCACGAAGGGGCGCACCGGGTTCTCCACCGCCTCGCCCAGGAACTTGATCTCCTTTTCCATCAGGTAGCCCACCACGCTCTCCTTGGTGTACTTGGTCACGCCTACATTGGAGCAGTGGGCGCGGTGCGCGGTGCCGAATGCGTCGTCCACGAAGATGCCGTCGCTAAGGGCCGCCAGTTCCTTGGCATAGTCCTCAGCGCTGTCCATCTTGCCATACTTTTCCTCTTCGATGCGGTAGCGGGTGTTCTGCAAAAGCAATGCCTCGCCGTCCTTGAGCGCCGCCGCCTTTGCCTGGGTTTCCGGCCCGGTCACCTTGGGGTCGTCGGCGAAAAGCACCGTCACGCCCAGGCGCTCGGACAGCGCCGGGGCCACCGGCGCCAAACTCATGTCGGGCAGGGGCTCTCCCTTAGGTTTGCCCAGGTGGGAGCAAAGGATGACCCGCGCGCCCGCATCCAGGAGCTTCTTGATGGTGGGGATCGCACCGTCGATGCGGTTGTAGTCCTGTATCTGCCCGTCCTTGATGGGCACGTTGAAATCGCAGCGCACCAGGATGCGTTTCCCCTTGATATCTTTCAGGTCGTCAATAGTTTTCTTGTTGAACATGGAACCTCCTCCGATGAGGCTTGCACCATGCGCCGCCTACAACCGGCACCCGGGTGACTACCCGGATGCCAACCCATCGGCGCCCTCGCCGCGCGAACCCGGCCAAGGCGTATGGGGCGGCGCTTTGCCATCAAATCTGAAACAAAGGGCCCGGCCCTGTAGACCGGACCCCGAGAGTCACACGGAAACATCATCGCCGCATCACCGCGGCAGGCTGTTCGCCTAGTGCCGCCGCCAGGCCAAACCCTGCGACTGCGCCATAAGGTCAGTCGTTGAGCTCATCCAGGTCCAGCTCCGCGAAATACTTGATGGTGCGCACCATCTGGCTGGTGTAGGAGTTCTCGTTGTCATACCAGGAAACCACCTGCACCTGGTAGGTGTCGTCGGAGATCTTCTGCACCATGGTCTGGGTGGCATCAAACAGCGACCCATAGGTGATGCCGATCACGTCGGAAGACACCAGCTCCTCCTCGGTGTAGCCGAAGGATGCGCTCTGCGCGGCCTTCATCGCGGCGTTGATGCCGTCTTTCGTCACGTCCTTGCCCTTCACCACCGCCACCAGGATCGTGGTGGAACCGGTGGAAACCGGCACGCGCTGTGCGGAGCCGATGAGCTTGCCGTTGAGCTCCGGGATGACCAGGCCTATGGCCTTGGCTGCGCCGGTGGAGTTGGGGACGATGTTCACCGCGGCCGCGCGGGCGCGGCGGAAATCGCCTTTGCGGTGCGGGCCGTCCAGCACCATCTGGTCGCCGGTGTAGGCGTGGATGGTGGACATGATGCCCGACTGGATGGGCGCATAGTCGTTCAATGTCTTGGCCATGGGGGCCAGGCAGTTGGTGGTGCAGCTGGCGGCGGAGATGATGGTGTCCTCCTTCTTCAGGACTTTCTCGTTCACGCTGAACACCACGGTGGGCAGGTCATTGCCCGCCGGGGCGGAGATGACCACTTTCTTTGCGCCCGCATCGATATGGGCCTGGGATTTGTCCTTGGACACGTAGAAACCGGTGCACTCCAGCACCACGTCCACGCCGATCTGGCCCCAGGGCAGCTTGGAGGCGTCCGCCTCTTTGTAGATGGTGATCTTCTTGCCGTCCACGGTGATGGAATCCGCGCCCGCCTCGACGCTGTGCCCCTCATAGCGTCCCTGGGAAGAGTCGTACTTGAGCAAATGCGCCAGCATGTCCGGGCTGGTCAAATCGTTGATCGCCACGACCTCGTACCCATCAGCCCCGAACATCTGCCTGAACGCCAGACGCCCGATCCGCCCGAAACCATTGATTGCTACTTTGACTGCCATGTTTCCCTCCATTCCCTGCGCCGCCGCCTGTATATAGTCCGGTGCGCAAACGTGTATATGATTGGTCCCTTGTACCAAACTGAAGTGAACCCCGCCCGGAACAAAAAGGCTCCGTCCACCAGATACGCATGACGATGCGGCCCACGCACACCGGGCCTGACACCATGGTCATGACGAACCATGAGTATTCTACCCAATTTCTCCCGAAAGTGCAAGTGATTTTTGCGGTATTTTGCGGTTTTATGCGTTAAAGGTTCTATTGCGTGAAATCACCGCAGGTTATATGCCGCAGGGCATCCGGCGATGGCCCCGCCCCCTATATCTCGTTCTTCAGGTAACCTGCGATGTTCTGGGCGTGGTCGCTGAGCCGCTCCATGTTGCTAAGGAGGTCCAGGAACACCACCCCCGCGCTGGGCACGCACTCCCCCCTGGCCAGGCGCTCGATGTGCTTCTCCCGCAGCTCCTCCTCCATGGTGTCCACCTCGTCTTCCAGCTGGTTCACCTTACGCAGGAAATCCAGGTTCCCTGTACGCCTGGCCTCGACCGCACCCTCCAGGCTCTCCAGCACCAGGTCGCACATGAGTTTGTAATCATCCCGCCCCGTGTCGGAAAACTCCAGCCCGTGATCCACCATGTACTGTGCAGCCTCGGCGATATTTTCCGCATGGTCGCCCACCCGCTCCATGTCGCTCACCGTGTAGAACAGGTCGCTCACCAGCTGTGCCTGGCGCTGGGTCAGGGAGAGCCCGCTGATCTGCACCAGGTACTCCGTGATCATGTTCTCCATCTTGTTGATGGTGTCCTCCACCCGGATAACCTTCTCGATCTCCCCCTTGTCGCCGCTCAGCACCGCATCCATGGCCCGTTTGGCGTTGCCCACCGCGATCTGCCCCATGTGCACCGCTTCCATGGCGGCGGTCTCCACGGCAAAAGCAGGGGACTCGAAGATCCGCTTGTCCAGGTGCTTCAGCGCAGTGCTCACGTCATAGTCCCCGGATGCGTCATCGTCCCCGGCCCCGTCTTCGTCATCCGCGCCGGCGCCGCCGGTGCGCCCCTTGCGCACCACCAAGCCGGAAAGCGCCACCAGGCGGTTGGCGAAGGGGAAGAGGATCAATGTGTTGCTCAGGTTGAAAAATGTATGGAAAATGGAAATCTCCACTGCATTGATGTTGCCATCGGCCACGTCAGGCCGCAACGCGAAGAAAACCGTCAGGATGACTGCATAGATTATGGAACCGATGACATTGAAACTCAAGTGTATCGCCGCGGCGCGTTTCGCCGTGCGTGACCCACCCGCTGAAGACAGGATCGCGGTGACGCAGGAGCCGATGTTCTGGCCCAGGGTGATGTAGAGCGCCGCGCCCGTGGTCACCACGCCGTTCATGGCCAATGTCTGGAGGATACCCACGGATGCGGAGGAGCTTTGCAGCACCGCGGTCACCACCACGCCTATGATGAACCCCAGCACCGGGTTCCTCCCCAGGGCCACGAACGCGTCCCTGAAAATCGGGTAGTCGGTGTATGCGCCGATGGCGTCGCCCATGAGTTCCAGCCCCATGAACAGCAGGCCCAGGCCCACGAAGATCTCCCCGATGATTTTGGTTTTTTGTTTGGTGGTGAAGAGCACCATCATGGCGCCGATGCCGATGAGGAGCGGGGCATAGAACCCCGGTTTCATGAATGTGAACGCATCGCCGAAAGACCCCAAAGACACGATCCAGGCTGTCATGGTGGTGCCGATGTTGGCACCCATGATGACCCCCACCGCCTGGGAGAGGCTCATGATCCCCGCGCTGACGAAGCCCACCACCATCACCGTGGTGGCGCCGCTGCTCTGGATGATGGCGGTGATGAGCGCCCCCACCAACACCGCCACCAGGCGGTTGTTGGTCAGCATCCCCAGAAACTGGTTCATACGCTTGCCGGCCGTCTTTTGCATCCCGTCCGCCATGGTGTCCATGCCGTAAAGGAACATGCCCAGGCCACCGGCGAACTCAAACAGGTTGGAAATGTCGCTGACTGCCATCCAGATCTCCTTCGGTCCCGCTTCGCAACTCAAGGGGCATTTGCACCGGAGGGGCATTTGCACCTTCGCCCCGCACCCACATCATACCACATCTGCTATTTCCAGTCCAATGCCAATTCCGCCCCGATAATCGATTCTCTGTTTTTCATAAAACCAGTGTATTTGTACATAAAAAACCATGCGAATTGCCAATAATGCCCCGCCGGCCAAACCTTGCGCAAAGTTGGGACTGATGTCAGATGCGCATTGTTTGGTTGGCGGGGCGATAACCGCACAACAAAACAACCTCCCCCAGCAACGCCCACATGCTTGCGCGCGCCCATCTCGGAGAGGTTGTCCGACTGCTCTTCTTATGCCCTCACGGCCAGGATCTCGTTGATGTTACCCACCAGGCTGTCCACGTCGATGCCATGCACCATGCAGGCCTCTTCCAATGACTCCATCTGCGAAGACGGGCATCCCAGGCAGTGCATCCCGGACCTAAGCAAGATGGGCGCGATGGCCTCGTCCACGTCCAGCAATTCACCGATCAGCATATCCTTGTCAATAGTCATATTCCCTCCATCCTGCGCGCTTGCACCGCCATGTGCGATTATGATAACCCATGATCGTCGGCGCGCCTTTTTTATACACCGTTTGCAGTCGCTTTCCGGCCCCACACCGGAATCATGGGGCTGACCATTACTATAATACATTTTCGCCATTTTGGCAAGGGGGCAAATTCCCATTGTCTTTTCGCCGATTTCTTGCTAAAATATAGTTACAAGTCACTTCCCAGTCAGCCTTTGAGCTGCCGGGGCGGGCCCGAGCCGCCCTAGCGGCGGGGTGACCTGTAACAAAATATAAGCAGTCTGTCAGATATGAAACCAATGCCGAACGCACATTGTTTGTTTGGCTGGTGGAGCAATATATAGGCCGAGTGGGGCATTGTATAGTCCGGTATGGGCCTGGGCAAGGGGCTGGGAATATATGTATCTTATCGCAGGGCTGGGGAACCCCACCAAGGAATTCGAAAACACGCGGCACAATGCCGGCTTCGCCGTCATTGACCGTCTGGCAAAAGACATAGGCACGGACGTCGCCGGGCGCAAGATGAAGGGGCTATACGGCATCGGCGCCATCGCGGGGGAGAAAGTGATCCTGGTAAAACCCCAGACATACATGAACTTAAGCGGCGAATGCATCCAGGCGTACTTGCAGTATTACAAACTGCCCTTGGGGAGGCTTGTCGTGGTATACGACGACGTGAACCTGCCCCCGGGGCGGCTGCGCATCAGGGAAAACGGCAGTGCGGGCGGCCACAACGGCATGAAGAACATCATCGCCATGGTGGGCGGGCAGGGTTTCCCCCGCCTGCGCATCGGCATCGGGGAAAAACCGCCCAGGGTGGACATGATTGATTACGTGCTGGGCAGGTTCCCCAAATCAGAGGCAGCCGTCATGGACGAATGTTTCCACCGGGCCGTAGACGCATTGAAAACGATGGTGTCCCAAGGCCCCGCCGCGGCCATGAACATCTTCAACCGCGCCGCGTCGGATGCACAGGGGGGCGAAGCATGAGCTGCGTGTTCCCCAACCCATTGCCCGAACTGGCCGAATACGACTCTTTGGAAAGGCATGTCCGCCTACGCAAAGGACCATGCCAGGTCAGCGGCTGCTCCGGGTCCCAAAAAGTCCACCTGCTCTACACCCTGGGCGCCGCCTACACCTGGACGCTGGTGGTCACCCACGATGAAACACAGGCCAAGGACATGTATGAGGATTTTCGCTGCTTCACTGACCGGGTGTGGCTATACCCCGCCAGGGACCTGCTTTTCTATGCCGCCGACATACATGGCAACCTCCTGACCAAGCAGCGCATCCAGGTGCTGCGCCGGATCTGGGAGGGCGGCGGCGGTATCGTGGTCACCACCGTGGACGCGCTGATGGACCACCTGCCACCGCCCGGGGATTTCGCCGCCCACACCCTTCATGTGGAGGTGGGGCAGACCATGGACCTGGACCGGGTGAAGACCCAGCTGGTGTCGCTGGGGTACGAGCGCATGGGCCAGGTGGAGGCCATGGGGCAGTTTTCCATACGGGGCTCCCTGCTGGACGTCTACCCCCTCACCGAGGAGCAGCCAGTCCGTATCGAGCTGTGGGATGACGAGGTGGATTCCATCCGCTGCTTCGATTTGGAAAACCAGCGGTCCAATGAGAACCTGGAAGCGGTGGACATTTCCCCAGCCGCCGAGCTGCTGGTGGGCGCCGAGGCCCTCCAGGCAGGCGTCAGGCGCATACAGGACGAGGCGAAACGCTACGAGGACGCCCTGAAAAAGCAAGGCAAAACCGAGGAATCCGCCCGCATCCACCGCACGGTCGCCGAGCTGGCGGAGGCCGCCGAAAACGGCTGGAAGATCGGCAACCTGGACAGCTACGTCCCATATTTCATGGCGGGCACCGTCTCTTTCCTGGACTATTTCGAGAAAAACGGGTGCCTGCTGGTACTGGACGACCCCAACCGCCTGAGGGAGCATGGCGAGGCGGTGGAGTTCGAGTTCACCGAGAGCATGAAGAGCCGCCTGGAGAAAGGCTACGTCCTTCCGGGGCAGTCCGGCATACTCTTCCCATTGCAGGAAATATTTGGCAAGCTGCTCCAGGACCGCACGGTGATGCTCACCACGCTGGAGCAGCGCATCGCCGGGGTCACACCCGCCGCCTGGTTTTCGTTCCAGGTGAAGTCCGTCACCTCCTACCAGAACAACTTCGAACAGCGCATCAAGGACCTGCGCCAGTACAAGAAAGAAAAGTACCGCGTGGTGCTGCTGTGCGGGTCGCGCACCCGGGCCAGCCACCTGGCTGGCGACCTGCGGGAATACGAGATCAGCGCATTCTGCCCGGACGACGAAACCCAGTCGGTGAAACCGGGGGAGCTGCTGGTGACCCACGGCTCCCTTCACCGGGGGTTCGAGTACCCCCTTGTCAAGTTCGTGGTCATGACCGAGGGGGACCTTTTCGGCACAGAGAAGAAACGCCCCAAGGCGAAATGGCGCAGCTACTCCGGCAAGGCCATCCAGAGTTTCCACGAGCTGTCCGTGGGCGACTATGTGGTGCACGAGGACCATGGGCTGGGCATCTACAGGGGCATCGAGAAGGTCGTCAGGGAACTGGTCACCAAAGACTACTTAAAGATCGAGTACGGCGACGGCGGCAACCTCTACGTGCCCGCCACCCGCCTGGACAGCATCCAGAAATACTCCGGCGGCGAGGCCACCGCGCCCAAGCTCAACAACCTCAACTCCGACAGCTGGAAAAAGACCAAGGAACGGGTGCGGGGTGCGGTGCAGGAAATCGCCAGGGAGCTGGTGGAGCTCTATGCCGCCCGCCAGGACGGCGAGGGCTTCATGTATGGCCCGGACACCGTGTGGCAGAAAGAGTTCGAAGAGGTTTTCCCATTCGAGGAGACCCAGGACCAGCTGGACGCCATCGAGGACGTGAAGCGCGACATGGAGGCCGGCAAGATCATGGACCGCCTGATATGCGGCGACGTGGGATACGGCAAGACCGAGATCGCCCTGCGGGCGGCGTTCAAGGCCGTCCAGGAAAACAAACAGGTGGCGTACCTGGTGCCCACTACCATCCTGGCGCAGCAGCATTACAACACCTTCGTCCAGCGCATGAAAGATTTCCCGGTGCGGGTGGACCTTATGTCCCGCTTCCGCTCGGCCGCCCAGCAAAAAAAGACCCTTTCGGACCTGAAAAAGGGCATGGTGGACATCGTCATCGGCACCCACCGCCTGCTTTCCGCAGACGTGAAGTTCAAGGAGCTGGGGCTCCTGATCATCGACGAGGAGCAGCGCTTCGGCGTGCGCCACAAAGAAAAAATCAAGCGCCTGAAAGAGACGGTGGACGTGCTCACCCTCACCGCCACCCCCATCCCCAGGACGCTGCACATGAGCCTGGTGGGGATCCGTGACATGAGCCTGCTGGAAGAACCCCCGGTGGACAGGGTCCCCGTGCAGACATATGTGATGGAGTACAATGACGAGATGGTGCGGGAGGCCATCCGCAGGGAGATTGCCCGCGGCGGCCAGGTGTATTACGTCTTCAACCGCATCGTGCAGATCTCGGACGTGGCGGCCCGGGTGCAGGCGCTGGTCCCCGACGCCACCGTGGTCTACGCCCACGGCCAGATGGAAGAACGGCAGCTGGAGCGCATCATGGTGGACTTCGTCGGCGGCGACATCGACGTGCTGGTGACCACCACCATCATCGAGACCGGCCTGGACATCCCCAACGCCAACACCATGATCATCCACGACGCCGACCGCATGGGCCTAAGCCAGCTCTACCAGCTGAGGGGCCGGGTGGGGCGGTCCAACCGCACCGCCTACGCCTTCTTCATGTACCGCCGGGACAAACTCCTGCGGGAAGAGGCGGAGAAACGCCTGCAGGCCATCAAGGAATTCACCGAGCTGGGCTCAGGGATCAAGATAGCCATGCGCGACCTGGAGATCCGTGGCGCGGGCAACGTGCTGGGGGCCCAGCAGCACGGCCATATGGAGGCCGTGGGCTACGACCTCTACTGCAAGATGCTGCGCCAGGCGGTCCGCGCCATCAAGCACCCCAAAAAGCAGGAGGAAGACTTCGAAACCGTGGTGGAATGTGACATCGACGCCTATATACCGGCGGGTTACATCCCCAATGAATACCAGAAATTGGATATATACAAGCGCATCTGCGCCATCGAGACCCCCGATGAACGCTCGGACATGGAGGACGAGCTCATCGACCGCTTCGGCGACGTCCCGGACTGCGTGGAAAACCTCCTGCGGGTGGCATTGCTCAAATCCGCCGCACACCAGGCTTTCGTCACCGAGGTGGCGATAAACCGACAGGAAGTGCGCCTGACCATGTACCAAAAGGCGCGGCTGGACGTGGCGCGCATCCCCGGGTGGATGGGCCTCTACCCCGGGCAGATTCGCTTCCTGAAAGGGGACAGCCCCGGATTTTTGTACCAGGACCGGGCACAAAACCACAAGAGCGCGGAGCCCATGATGGAGGTGGCCGCCCGGCTGCTGGAAGAGCTGCGGGGGTTGGTGGAGGAGGCGCCCGGCGAATTGGCTTTTTTGCATGTTGACAACCGCCCCGTCCCTCTGATATGATGGGGTGCGACGACGCATCTTCCGCAACATATGCCGCAGCGCCATTTGCCCATTTTCTTCCGGCGGCGCACGTCGCGACGGCGGCCCCTGCCGGATTTGGTGCGTTCATTCATACCTGTACTTTGGGGAGGAGATTACCATGACACCATACGAAGAACTGAAAGCCCGGGGCCTCATAGCCCAGGTCACCAGCGAAGAAGAGATCAGCAAGATGATCAACGAAGGGAAGGCCGTGTTCTACATCGGCTTCGACCCCACCGCTGACAGCCTGCACATAGGGCACTTCATGGCCCTGTGCCTGATGAAGCGCCTGCAGATGGCGGGGAACAAACCCATCGCCCTCATCGGCGGCGGCACCGGCATGGTGGGCGACCCCTCCGGGCGCACCGACATGCGAAACCTCCTGACCCCCGAGACCATCGCCTACAACTGCGAGCGGTTCCGGGAGCAGATGGGCCGCTTCATCGACTTTTCAGAGGGGAAGGCCCTCATGGTGAACAACGCCGACTGGCTCATGGGCCTCAACTACATCGAGTTCCTGCGGGAGGTCGGCCCGCATTTCTCCGTAAACAGGATGCTGGCCGCGGAGTGCTACAAACAGCGCATGGAAAAGGGCCTTAGCTTCCTTGAGTTCAACTACATGATCATGCAGAGCTTTGATTTCTACGAGCTGTTCCAGCGCTACGGGTGCAACATGCAGTTCGGCGGCGACGACCAGTGGTCCAACATGCTCGGGGGCACGGAGCTCATCAGGCGCAAACTGGGCAAGGACGCCCACGCCATGACCATCACCCTCCTGCTCACATCCGAGGGCAAAAAGATGGGCAAGACCCAGGCGGGCGCGGTGTGGCTGGACCCCCAAAAGACCTCGCCCTTCGATTTCTACCAGTACTGGCGCAACCTAGACGACGCAGACGTCCTCAAATGCCTGCGGATGCTCACCTTCCTGCCGCTGGAGCAGATCGACGCCATGGACGGGTGGGAGGGCAGTCGGTTAAACGAGGCCAAAGAAATCCTGGCTTGGGAGCTGACGAAACTGGTGCACTCAGAGGGCGAGGCCGACAAGGCACAGGCCGCTTCCCGGGCGCTTTTCGGGGGCGGGGCGGATGCGGGCCTGGAAAACATGCCCGCCTTCCGGCTGTGGGACGCTGATTTTGCGGGGGGCGCCATCGACATCCTCTCCATCCTGCAAAAGTCCGGGCTGGTCCCCACACGTTCCGAGGGCCGCCGCAACGTGGAGCAGGGCGGCGTCACGGCAGACGGCGAACCCGTCACGGACGTGAAGGCCACATTCGCCATGGAACGTTTCGCCGGGGACGGGGTCATCTTCCGCCGTGGGAAGAAAAACTACATGCGGGTGCATATCTGACAGATGCGGCACACGGGGCGCCCCGCCCCCTGCACCCTGCACCCTGCACATACCCGCGGCGACATATCCGTCACCCCAAAACAGCGCCTGCCCTACGGGACATGCGCTGTTTTTTCGCCTTGGGCCGGATGGCAGCCGGGGACGTGGCCACACCTCAGAAAAATAGGCCCTCCACCACGATCTTAACCCCGATCCCTATGAGGATCAGGCCGCCCACCAGCTCCGCGCGGCTTTTCAGGTGGCCACCGAAAGCCTTGCCCGAGCGCACACCCACCACGGACAGGCACAGTGTGATAATGCCGATGAATATGACAGACAACCAGATATTGATCTCCAGGAATGCGAAAGACACCCCCACCGCAAATGCGTCGATGCTGGTGGCCAGGGCCAGGGGCAGCATATCCCTGGGCCCGAAAGACGCGCTTGTCACGCTGCATGTGTCCGCTTCCCTGGACTCCCTGATCATATTGACGCCGATCAGCGCCAGCAGCGCAAATGCGATCCAATGTGAGAATGCCGCCACAAAAGCCTCGAACCGCGACCCCACGAAATACCCCAGCAGGGGCATCAAGGCCTGGAACGCCCCAAAATACAGCCCCACGACCAGGGTCTGCCGGGCGGTGGGCGCTTTCGCCGCCAGCCCCTTGCACACCGACACCGCAAATGCATCCATGGACAGGCTCACCGCCACCAAGAATAGTTCCCCAATCGACATGTCCTCTTAACCCCTTTCCCCGAACCCGTACCCCAGCATCAGGTCCACCATGCGGCCATAGCTTTGCACACCGTCCGACTGGGAATTGGCCTTGAGGTAGGTGTCGTTGACCTTCTCGGCCACCTCGGCCACCTTGCCCTCGAACCTGTCCCAAAATGCATTGTTTTCCCCCAGGTCCGCCACGACACGGCCGTCCAGGCGGCCATAGAGCCGCAGGTAAGCCTCCCGGTCCGCCCGGGCCAGCGCATTGCCTGCATACACCCATCCCGTGACCCAGCCGCTGTACCGGAAATATGCATCTTCCGAACCGATGCATGCCAGGAAACCGATGAAATTCGCCTCGTCCTCCCGCATGAACCCCCGCAGATGGGACAGCTCATGGCACATGGTGTGTGGGATGTTGTACGCCGTCATCTCCCGGTTGTAGTTCGCCTCCACGGCAAATGGCGAGTACACCCCGCTTAGCTGCTGCACGGACAGTATCCTCGACACCCACACGCCCTTGGGCCGGGGGTAATACCCCGCCAGGCTGGGATATCGCCCCCCCAAGGCCACCATGGCCGCGACCGCGGCGTCACCTGTGCCGGCCGCAGCCCCCGCCTCCCCGTAGACCTCCCCCGCCGCCTCGTTCACCCGTTTCGTTAAATACTCGCACAGCTCCACAAGCGCCTCCCGGGAAGCAGGTTCCGCCACAAGCCCCTCCAGCTGCGAAAACGGCGCCGCATAATAATTCACCCCGCAGTTGGCCGTGTAAAGGAAAGCGATGACTGCGATGAAAAGGAAGCACCTCGTTGCGAACGCCACCAAAGGGCACATCACCGATTCGCCGCCGCCCTGCGAAGATCCGTTGCCCTGCGTAGCTCCGTTGGCCTGCGTAGCTTTGATGACCTTTGCCCTTATGCTTCCGGTGCCGATGGCAGCCATAACGCACCGCACCACCGACGCCACCACCCAGACCACCGCCACATACAGCGCGATTTCTGACACACTGAAAGGGAACACACCGCTCACACGGGCAAACACCCCCACCAGGACAGGGTAGACATGCGTCGTGTACCATGGCGCAAACCCCCGCACATTCCTCGCCAGCAGCTGCGCCGCCACCGTAACCGCCAGCAAAAAACAGGCGCCCCCCAACCGCCGGGCAACTCTGGGCCATCCACTGCACGTGGCGCTGCGCTTCGGTTTTCTGCCATCACCACCAGAGGCTGTTTTCATGTGTCTTCCCCTCTGCTTCCCATATTGACCTCCATTCCGCCGCTGACGCCGGCGGCACGCTTCTTTGCTCTCATCTTACCACATCTTCCCCCATGCCCACCGTGTTCCGGCGCCCCGCAAGCTCGTGGCTTCTTTGCCTTCATCTTACCACATCTTCCCCCATGCCGCAATCTCGGGTATGGCGACACCACAACCATCGCCTTTCTCTATTTATCAAAATGCAAGCAGGCAACTGCCCGGCGCCGCCCGGCGACGACACCAACCGTTGCCTTTCTTTATGAATAAATGCTTACAAATTCACCCTACCCCTTGTAAAAATGCGGAAATTCATTTACACTGTAGTAATGCTCACGAGTGAATGTTTGGAGTGAAATCATCTTGAAAGATAGGCAAGGACTTGAAATGAGAAAAGACAGCACACTTGATCAGCCGGGACCGGACGATGCATGGGATGTGGATATGAAAGACAGTTACGGTAGGCAGCCCGCAGGGCGCACCAAGGCAACCAATCGGAGACAGGAACTGGAGTTGGAAGACCCCACCCGGCGTGTCGACTGGAAAGAAGAGGTCATCAGCTGGATCAAGGTCATCATCACCGCCGCCCTGATCGCTTTCGTGCTGAACACTTTCATCATCGCCAACAGCAAAGTGCCCAGCGGCTCCATGGAAAACACCATCATGACCGGCGACCGGGTCATCGGGCTGCGCCTGGCGTACCGTTTCGGTGAGCCGGAGTTTGGGGACGTGGCGATTTTCAGGTTCCCCGACGACCCGGAAATCTACTACGTGAAGCGCATCATAGGCGTCCCGGGCGATATCATCGACATCTATGACGGCCATGTATACCGCAACGGGTCCGAGGTGCCCCTGGACGAACCCTATCTCAAGGAGCCCATGGTCCAGGCGCCGCCGCTGCACTACGAAGTGCCCGCCGACCACTATTTCGCCTTGGGCGACAACCGCAACCTCTCCGCGGACGCCCGGGTGTGGATCAATACCTACGTGCCGAAGGAATACATGATCGCCAAGGTGTATTTCCGCTACTACACCCGCACCAAGGGGGAGAAACCCTTCAAATGGGTGAAGTGACCACATCCATGAGGCGATGCCGGTGCGGCTCACCCGTGCAGACAGATGAAGTGACCACACCCATGAGGCGATGCCGCCGTGGCTCACCCGTGCAGATAGATGAAGTGACCATATGGCAAATGCGAAGAAAAACGCAAACAAATACAGCCGCCTGTTCAAGTATGGCTTCCTCGCACTATTGGTGGTTGCCATACTGTGGGAAGTCTGGAACACCACCCACCAAAGCGCAGGCGAACCTGCATCTGCCCTCACCACCGTATCCTCGTCCGAACCCGCTTCCCCGCAGGATGTAGTTTCCCACAGCCAGCCGTCCGGCTGGTCCGATGCTTCCGGCTCGTCCGATGCTTCCGGCTCGTCCGATACTTCCGGCTCGTCCGATACTTCCGATTCGTCTGATACTTTCGGCTGGTCCGATACTTCCGACTCGTCCGACTCATCCGCTTATTCCGGTTCTTGGGCCCCTCCCGGGACTGCCGCAACACAGCCCTCCGACTCAGATGCGCAGCTTGCCGCCCTCTTTGAGAGCCGCCAAGAAGGCGTGTTTGTGGCGGGCAGCGGCGAAGTCACCCGCATCCTTGCGGACGATGACGACGGCTCCCGCCACCAGCGTTTCATCCTGCGCCTGGCCTCCGGCCAGACATTGGCCGTGGCTCACAACATCGACATCGCGCCCCGTGTGGAACCCCTGGCAGTGGGCGACACGGTGGAGTTCTACGGCGAATACTACTGGAACGAAAACGGCGGCGGCATCCACTGGACCCACCGCGACCCCGACGGGGGCAGCGAAGGCGGCTACCTCCGCGCCCACGGGAAGACATTTGATTGAAACCAAAATACCGATATTGCAAAATCATGATAGCAATCCCAACATTCTGATAACCCCATAAAGTGCGCATCGTGCTATGATCGTAGTGGGATTTGTGCCCATCTGACATTGCTGTTGCTCCACCAACTAAACAATGCGCGCCCGGCATTGGCCTCAATGTTGCACAAGGTTTGGTCGGCGGGGCACTACAGTTTCGCACACCGCAAAGGAGGCATATATGCCGAAAGAAACCAAAAAATCCAACATAGCAGAAAGACAGGCATCCGATACAACAGCCCAGGGCCCACCAGGCGCCGCCGGAAACCCGGATGCAGTACCCCCCCTTGGCGCAGCGGCCAATATCACCGGCCAGACGTTCACCGGTGCGGAGGCCATGTACACCACAGAGTTTGAGGGCATCTCCCAGTACCGCCGCCCTTACTGCTTCGAGCTGGCCGGCCGGACCTTTGACATTGTTTTTGACGACGGGATGGAAGTCGCGGTGACATTCGACGACGGGCACCGCCTCACCTGGTCCGCGAACGGGTGCGAAAAGGAAAGCCACGGCTACGACTGCCTGAAGGCCACGGACGAACACTACCTGGTGCACTTCGAAAAGAAAGGCCGCTGGCCCAGGGAGGGCGTCACACTCATCATCGACCTTCACCAAGACCTGTGCACGGGCAACTTTTCCACCCAGGGCGAAGACCCGACATTCGTCAACCTGGTGAAGCGCACCCTGCGTTTCGGCGCGCTGCGCATTCCGGGCAAGCCCTTGCCCACGGCGCGCCACTGCCACACCACGGACATGGTGGGCAAAAAGATCTGCTACACATACAGCCCGGTGTTTTCCATCACCCACATCTACTTCACGGACAGGCTCTCCAGGGCCGTGCTCTCCCGGCAGACCATCGACGAGACCATGGACGACGCGCAAAAAAAGGAACAGGCAAACCGCAAGCTCTTCGAGGAGGAGTCCATCTACCTGAAGATCGACGAAAACGTGTACGTCTACTCATGGATAGAGAAAAACTTCGGCAGCGGCACCCAGGGGTTCATGCTCATGGACACCCACAGGGTCACCGACGTGGGATGCTTCTTCGGCGTGAACCCCCAGGGGCAGCCGGAATCCTACATGATCAGCGCATTCGGCAAATATGTGACGGACACATTCCCGGAAGAAACCGCGCCCAGCCCATACACATACGATTTCCAGTGGGAAATGCCCTCTGCGAAAAGCAAATGAACACCCGGACCACAGGATGTGCCTGCGCACCCCCGTCTGTTCGCGGACGGGCGCCAGGATGCCGCAATACGATGGGCTAAGACCCCGGGCATAGGAACAGGCGGCCTTGACACCGCCGCCGGATGAAAGGATCACACACATGGAAACAACCGCAACCCCGAAACCCACCGCAACACCGAAACCCACCGACCCGTATTTCCGGGACCTGCCCCAGTTCACCTACATCCACGACAACATCTTCAAGTGCAGGGGCGCATGGTTCGGCCTGTTCGTGACAGGCGAAGGCTACGGCAACGAGACGCTGGAGCTCACCAGCTTCCACGGCTCCAGCCTCCTGGCCAGGGACAAATTCAAGCTCATCGACATCGCACCCACCTACGCAGGGCGCAAGGTCCCCTTCGCGGCGGCGTCCGCCCCCGACGAACTGACGCTCCACACCCGCCATGGGTGCGTGCGCTTCACCTTCGCCTCCCCCACCATGATGGCGGCCCAGGGCGACCCGGGTATGGGCCTGTCTTTCCACAAGATCATGGAACGCCACGAGATAGCGAAACCCCGCAAAGATGGCGCCTGGGAGGGGATGTTCCGCATGAACAGCTCCATCCTGTTCAAAGGCACCGGCGGATCCGGTTTCACATTCGGACGCTACTGGGACTGGGAGAAGATTTCCAGCTCTGAGATCCATGGAACCACCACACCTGCCCCCGACGGCACATTTACCCTGATCATGGAGGAGTTTTCCCACGACGCATGGGTGCGGGATTCATACCCCACCTACGAACAGGCGAAAGCCGACATGCTGGCGGACTGGCTGTCGTTCGACGCCGCCATGCCACATTTTGCGGCCCCCTTCGAGGAAGGCCGCATCAAGGCCCAGTACACACTGTGGTCCCACATCATGCACCCCACCGGCGTGGTGGGGCACACGCTGATGCTCATGATCCGCAACTTCATCTCCTCCCAATGGCAGATGTGCCAAAACGCCGTGGCCATGCAGGAACACTTGGGACTCGCCATGGACCTGATGCTGGGCCCCCAGGAGCGGGTCAATGACGTCGGGCAGTTTGCGGACACCTACGACGACTCCATCGTCATCACCCACTTCACCAAGCCGCCCATACATGGCTGGGCCATCAAGCAGGTGATGGCGCACCACGACCTGGCCGTAGAGGCGCCCAGGGAACAGGTGGAAAAACTGTATGAGATAGTGGGCGGGTTCGGGGACTGGTTCATGGCCAACCGCGACGAGGACGGCGACGGCCTGCCCAGCCTCCACCACAGCGACGAAACCGGCCTGGACGACTGCACCATATTCAAGGACCATTTGGTGGTCTCCACCCCTGACATCGCTGCATACCTGTCGCTGCTTTTCGAGGCGGTGGGCGACTTGGCCCGAATCCTGGGAAAAGGGCAGCCCGTCGTCGATGGCTGGTACGCCAAATCCCGGTCGCTGCTGGAGAGGCTCATTTCCGTCCTCTGGAACGGTGAGATGTTCGCCGCATATGCGCCCTATGCGGGCGAGTTCATCACGTCCGGGTCGCTGGTGCACTACATCCCCGTGATCCTGGGCGACCGCCTGCCCCGGCACATCCTGGACAAACTTGCGGACGACCTAAGCGTGGAAGGAGATTTCCTCTGCCCATACGGGCTGGCCACCGAAAAACTGCACAGTGACGATTTCAAGCTCTCGGAAATGGCCTTCGGACGGGGCTGCATCCTCCCGCCCACCATGATCTACATCTGTGCGGGCCTTTTGGGGTCAGCCCGAAAAGAAACCGGCAAGATGATCGCGACACGCTACCTGGGCGCCCTGAAAGACGGCGACTACCCGTTCCTCATAAACCCCTTGACCGGCGAGGCGCTGCTGCCTGGGGCCGGGGGCAGCTGGCCATGCTGCGCATACACCATCATCGCACGGCTGCTGACTGAGATCGGCTGACCAAGCGCACTTAAGGGCCGTTCCCGGTCCCAAAGAAGGGCAGCCGGGGCCGGCCATGTTGACCGGGCCGGGCGCACACAGCCACACCCGCCATAGAAAAACCGCAACGCACATGCGCTGCGGTTTTTGCCTTTGTCATCTCTTAAACCTCTCGGGCGGACATGCGGCTTCGCCCCATTCACCGATGCAATGGAAGCCCCGGCAGCTGCCGCGGCGTTGCCTCTTGGGCGGCCATGCGGCTCATTCCCCTTCGCCCACCAGCCCAGCCACATATACATTGGGCAGGCTTTCCACGCTGCCGTCGCTCTCCATCCACTTGCCGTAGGCGCCGAATATGTAGTTCTCCCCATGGACCTCGCCGGTTGCGGGGTCCGTGGCGTGCCCGAAAGAACGCCCCACGTCGTGCATCCGTTTCAGGTCTTCCAGGAACAGCATGCTGTTCCCTGTCCGGCCCCGCCGGGACATGTTCTGCTCGGAGCAGTTGACCAGGTACACGCCTTCCTTGATCTTGATGTACCATGTCTTCTCGTCGTATGGGTTTTGGCGCATCTCTTCCATCATCACGGGGTCGGGCTCCCGCATGTCGGCGGGGTCAAAAGTGACCCGCATGTAGTTCGCATGGTAGTACACGTGGACGATGGAAAAATACGGCGAATACGTCCACTTGATGCGCTTGCCCACCAGGTCCGTGGTGAACCCGTGGCGCGCCCTGGGCGGCTCTTTCCCCTCCTGCACGATGTACCCGAAATCGTACTCGGCGTCGATGAGGTATGGGTACAATGAATGGTGGTGTGTGTAGCAGTTCACCAATGTAACCAGGCCCTGCTCGTAGTCCACCACCAGGGTCAGGTTCGTCCTGGGGTGTTTGTCCTTGAACTCGAAATTCACGAAGTACGTGCTCTCGTCCAGCTTCGCGCAGTCGTAATGCTCCTTGGAACTCTCCCCGCCGTGCCAGGACCATATCAGGTCGTGCCCGGTCAAAAACACCACGTCCACCGCCTCCTGGCGGTCAAACATAAGCGACAGCTGTTTCCCGGCAAATTCCGCGCACAGCGCGCTGCGGTACTGGGATGCGCCCTCGAACACAAACTCCTCAGGGAATATCCCTATCGGTTTTTTTTTCTCATCCGGCGATGGGGCGGCCTTGTCGGACACCGCGGTGAAGCGCTTGCGCACGTGCATCCCGCCCTCTATCTCGTCCACCATGGCGATGGCGTAGTCGGCATAGCTTAGGTAGCTCTCCCCCTGGGCGTTGAGTATGACATAATCCGAACCGATCTGGTATTTGCCCGTGCGGGGCCCCTCCGGGTCGAAAAACCCCGCCGGCGAGAAGAATGTCCAGTTGGCGCTGCTTTTTTTGATGTCCTCGAAAGCAAGCGACATGTAGTATGGCACCGCCCGCCATTGCTCGGGGATGCTCTCCAGCATACGGTGCTCGCCCTTTAAGTCGGTGTAGAGCGTCGCCGCGCCGCCCACTATGAGCAGCCGCACCTTCGGGATCTGCTCGAACACCTCCATGAGGTGCTTGTAGACCGGCACATACTGCTTCGCGCTCTCCTCGTCAGGCCCCGCCCCGTATGCGCTGACCACCGCATCGAACCCGATGAGGTCCGCCGGCTGCAGATCCATGATGTCCTTTTCAATGACGGGGTACCCCTCCACTTTCCCGGCATTGCGCACGATGGCAGTCACCTCGTGCCCCCTGGACTTGGCCTCCGCGCTGATGAGTTTCCCCTGTTTGCCGCTGGCCGCTATGACGCCTATTTTCATAATTCCCTCCATTCCCCGGTTCACGGGCACCCCACAGGGCGCCGAACAACCCCGCATATCCACAAAACCACAGCGCAAGTCCGCAAACAACCCCGCGATTTGGGGCGCATGTCCATTCTACCCCACACCGCCCCGCAAAAATGATTTATTTACTGTCATTTCGTGTGAATTATTGCTAAATGCCTCCCACACTTTGTAAGCTCTTGTGGGTGAAATCCGTCTGTCTGCGCCTGCCAAGAGTGGGATTTGGAAATTCATTTTGGATCCATCAACATGCACAAATTTTTCATACACAATCCGAAAGTTTTGTGCTATACTCTTGAGTGCAGGCATATGTGTTTTTGTTTCCGGTATACGGCTGTGGGCTGCGGCATCTGTGCGGGGTTTTCACTGTGGGGCTCCTTTATCCATGGGGGGGATGCGTTATGTTTGTTTTGGTCGCGGAGGACGAATACGTCATCAGGGAACGGCTCATCACGCAGATCGACTGGAAAGCCATCGGGAACCCCGTCATACGGGTGGCATCGGACGGCCGGGAGGCCCTGTCCCATGTCCGGGAGACCCCCCCTGACATCCTGGTCACCGACATCCGTATGCCCGGCATGGACGGGCTGGAACTGGCAGAGCGCATACGGGAACTTTACCCATCGTGCAGGATCGTTTTCATCAGCGGATACACCGACACCGAGTACCTCAAGAAAGCCATCCGCCTGCGCGCGGTGAATTTCATCGAAAAACCCATCGACATCACGGCGCTCCAGGAGCTGTTCGCAAAACTCGCCGATGAGATCAGCGCGGAACATGACGCCCACGACAAGCTCAAAACCATGGAACGCTATGCCCGCCTGGACCGCGCCAATGCGCTGGCCAACACATTCCTGCATACGAAAGACATCGCGCATGTGAAAGGCGAGTTCAATGCGCATTTCGGCACCGGCGCCATCACCATCCACAGCCACACCTGTGCGGTGGTCAAGCTGTGCGCCGCCACATCCGACCGGGAAAGCACCGCCCCCGCAGGCCCCGACTATACTGTTCTGGGCGGCCTGACCTCCATCTTCAGCCAAGGCGCCACCCGCTGCCTGGTGGGGTACAACCGCGGCTGCTACGTGGTCTGGGTCTATTTCGGCGAGAAGCTGAGCACACTGGCGATGTACAGCATGCTGGACCGCATGGGCACCGAGTCCGACACGCTCCTTGCCTCCGCGCACCTTTGTTCGGTCATAGGCATCGGCAAATTCGCCGCTCGGCCCGAGGATATGATGGAGTCATACGAGACCGCCGTCCTGGCGACCCAGCAGGGCTTCTACAAAAAGCCCGGCAGCATCAACTACTACAATGCACTGGCGCAGGACGTGTTCGATTTCGACTCATTTGCCATTGACAGTTTCAAGAACCTCCTGACGGGGGATGACCCGTTTTACGTGGTGTCCATGGTCAAGAGCCTCTCCGGGGAGCTGTGCCGCCACACCAACACATTGCCCTCCCACGTGAAGCAGTTCTATTTCAAGCTCCTGAAGATCCTCATGAACCAGGCGGCCAATGTCGGGGTGGCCATATGGGAAGACCAGGAACCGGAAGAGGGGGTCTGGGTGCGGCTCCGGGGCATGGATTTCCTGGAAGACCTCACACATTTCACCGTGGATGCCATCGAGCGCTATTTCCGCAGCATATTGGAAGCCTCGGACAATGCCATCGTGAACCGCATGATACGCCACATCGTCGCCAACTACTCCAACCCCCAGCTGTCCATCGACTCCATCAGCCGTTCCATGCGCCTCTCGCCCACATACATATGCCACCTGTTCAAATCCGTCACCGGCAACACCATCGGCAACTACATCACCGACCTGCGCATCAAGAAATCCCTGGAGCTTATGTCCGACCCCACCAAAAAGGTGAAAGACATCGCCCAGAGCGTTGGCTACACCAGCGGCAGCTATTTCTCATTCCAGTTCAAAAAGAAGATGGGATACGCCCCCAGGAAAGCGGGCGGTTGAGATGAATGTCATGGAATCCCTGAAAAATACCCGGCTCCGGACGAAGCTGTATGGCATCGTCATGTTTTCGGTGTTCTGCCCGCTCATCACCGCCATGGTGCTGTTCAACCTCTACACGGCCGCACGGGCACAGGAGCAGGCGAACCAGTCCATGTACGACACATTCTCCCAGACCTACGAGCTTTTGTCGACCCGGTTCGAGCTGGTGCGCCAGAACATCCTCCTGATGCTCCTTGACGGCAACTCCCGGCGGCTCATCCAGGAATATTCCGGCACCACAGACATGTTCGAGCGCAAAGCGCTCAAGGACAAAGCCGGCGCCATCGTGGATTTCGTGGAAAGCAGGGAGGGCATCGACCGCCTCTATGTCTACGTGCCGGACGCCTACACGGAAATCATGGACTACAAAAACTACTTCCCCATGTCCGAACTGGAAAATGTTCCCAACTACCGGGAATTGGTCACCAGCAACTACCGCAACACCTGGACATATGACAGCCCCACCCGGCAAGCCCCGGAAGCCCAGGGCGGCTTGCCCGCAGGATCCGCCCCCGCCGCAAGTGTCCCGGCATCCCCGGTTCCTGAAACCGCCATAGATGTCCCGGCATCCCCGATGCCCGAGACCGCCATAGGTGTCCCGGCACCTCCGATTCCTGAGACCGCCGTAGGTGTCCCGGCATCCCTGGCGCCCGAAACCACCATGGGTGTCCCCACACCTCCTGTTCCTGAAACCGCCGCAAGTGTCCCGGCATCCCCGATGCCCGAGACCGGTGAGGCGGGGCTGCCCATCGGCGGCGACCCCAGGACGGCGGGTGACGCCGACGACTACCACCAGCAGGTGATCGACGGCAAGATCTCCTACCTGGTACGGGTATGCGACATAAAGGACTACAGCCGGACTGTGGCCGTGCTGCGCTTGGACATATCCCTGCAGTTGGTGGAGGACATCCTCTCCCAGGCCATCTCCATGCAGGGCAGCTCCATCTACCTCCTGGGCGACGGGTCGCCGGTGGCGATGGGCGGCCGGGGCGCCGCCCCGGAGCTACTGGAGCCCCTGGCCAGACGCTCTTTCCTGGATGTCATCGAGACCACCTACCGGGACGTGGGCGTGGATTACGTCATCCTGTCCCGCACATTCAAAAACCATCCTTGGGAGCTGCGCATGGTGGTCCCCAAAAACAAAGGGCTCAACCTCCTGAACTTGCGGCAGTGGTGGTACATAGTTTCGTTCACCATATTCGCCGGCGTCCTGTGTTTCATCGTCTCGCTCATGTTCTCGTCGCGCATCGCCGGCCGCCTGAACACCGTGTCCGCCAGCATGAAACACCTGCGCAACGGGATGCCCGAGCCCCTGCCCCTGCCCAGGTCCAGGGACGAGATCGGCGAGCTCTACGAAAGCTACAACTACCTTTCGGACAAACTCACGAAACTCTTCGATGCACAGAAGATCACCGACAAAAATTTGAAAAATGCCGAGCTGCGGGCCCTGCGCGCCCAGATCAACCCGCACTTTTTGTACAATTCCCTGGAACTGGTCAACTACCACGCCTACCGCAACGACGCAGCCGCCGTTTCCGAAGTGGTGGAGCTGCTGTCCCGGTTTTACAAACTCAGCCTCAACAAACAGGGGGAATTCTGCGAGATATGGAAAGAACTGGAACTCACCAACTGCTACTTCCGGATACAGAACATGCGCTACCATGACCTCATCACCCTCACCATCGACGTGCCGGTGGATCTCTACCAATACCGTATGCCCCACATCCTGCTGCAGCCATTGGTGGAAAATGCCGTCTACCACGGGATCATGAAACGCCCGGGGTCCGGGGGCGAGATTCGCATATCCGGGGGGCTGGATGGCGGTGACATCATCCTGACGGTCAGCGACGATGGCGCCGGCATGGATGGGGAAACGCTGCAACTGCTCAACGGGCATAGCCGTGGCCCCGGGGCGGGCGAATACGCGGGCGAATACGCCCCCGAACCAGCCATGTTGGCCGGCGCCCCCCCTGCCGCAGCCGCGGCCAAACCGCAACCAGACGGAGGCGTTGCCCCATCTCCCGGGACCCAGCCTCCCGCCCACCCGGACTCATCCCATTACGGCATCTCCAACATAAACGAGCGACTGGTGGGGTATTACGGCGAGTCGTACCGGTTGGTATTCGAAAGTACGCCCATGCGGGGCACCACGGTCCGCATCAGGATCCCCGCCAGGTGAATACCGACTGCCGGCCGCTTCGTGGCCCGCAAGCAATATATATTGCTCAAAATAGCAGGATATCCCACATCCATCGAACCGGGTTTCATGTTACCATGTGTTTGCGAGGATCATCGGCGGCGAAACAGCTGTAACCTATGGATCACATGGACACCTATGAAAAGGGGCCCCCAATGGCAGTTTTTGAGTACCCACAGTTTTCTGAAGACGAAATCATCGCCATGTGCGACGGCAGGGCAGACTACAACACCGGCACCCTTTCGGTGAACCGCCCGCCCTTTATTGACGGGTTTGCGGGCCGCCGGCTGGCACTGGCCATGGACAATGGCGCCACCCTGGGATACGATTTCGCAGACATCCACGCCATGACGCTGACCATCGATGCCGGGGCGGGCGGGCCTTCGGAAAGGCCCCCTGCGTCGGGGCAGGAAAACCGCGAACTCATACAGGAGCCCCCCCAGCCCGGACCGGATCCCCGCCAGCCTACAGGAAGCCCTTGCCGAACAGGGGCATCTTCGCTGCAGCCCGAACCGCCCCCCACATCCGAGACCTTCTCCGGCTTATACTACGAGGCGCTTCAGGTGGACGACGGCGTGTTCCTCCTCGTCTATGTGCTGGCGCACACCCGCCCCCGCAGGGCACACGTGGTCTCCCTGGACCTGAAACAGGGCCTGGCCACGGTTTTCTTCTGCCGGATAGGCAACGGCGTTTCCACCCGGGAAGTGCACAGGGACATTGTATTTGGCTATGTCAGCATGTTTGACGGCCAACCCTACAGCGTCTGCCCGGAGGATGTGGCGCCGACTGCCAGGCACTCACTCACCACCGACATCGTGGGCGCCGGCATCATATGGACATATTCTCCCACGTTCTCCATCCAGCATATTTATGGTTCCCAGTGGCATTCCTGTTTCGTGGATTTCAATACATTCTACGGCGGGCTGGTGCTGGCTTCCCCCGCCAACTACGTGAAGCTCAATGACCACATCTACATCTATTCCTGGCTGGAAGTGGGCGGGGCCGGCGTCCAAGGCTTCGCGCTGATGAACCTATACACCATGCACGACGTGGGCTGCTTTTTCGGCATCAATGGCAGCAGCCAGTTCGAGTGCTACACATTCGGCGCTTTCGGCAAGCACGTGGGTACCCTGGCGAATTTCGACATCGCCGCAGCGCCGGAGCCATATGCGAAGCCCCACATGCGCCCGTACCGGGAGGCAAAGCGGATGTGGGAGGGGACGCCCACGGCGGGCGCCCCACAGCCGATTGGCGCATACCAAATCCTCGCAGGGCGGCGCCTGCAGCTGGTTTTCGACGACGGAACTACATGTGACTGTGACTTTCGGGGCGCCCCTGCCACGGAGGCGCAGGCACGGCCCGCCCCCACCCGCCCTGCCACCGTGGCCATATCATCAAGCGGCGCATCCCGGGAATCGACATTCGAATCGACGACTGACCATACCCAGGTCACCACCACCTACGATGCCCTGCCCATCGACGATCAAGTGGTCCTGGTCACCCTTGCCCTAGGCCACGATGACATCGTCCTGGCCCTGGACCTGGAAATGAACCTCTGCACCATGGTGGAACTGGGGTTCCATCAAGGCCAGGTCACCCGGCACATTCGCTTCGGCGTCATACACCGGGACGGTCTGCCCACGGCGCTGTCATGGCGGCACCACTTCACCCGGGACCTGGTGGGCAGGTCTTTTGCATGGGAAATCGACCCCGAACACGCCTACCAGCATATCTACGCCGCACCCAACTCCATGGCCCACATCGCCCTGAGGGGGGATGCGCCCGGCGCCCTCGCATGTGCCGATGCCCGTTATATCCGCCTCAACGAGCATCTTTACATCGCTTCCTGCTTGGAATCACTGGGGCATAGCGCACATAGCTTGGTGCTCATGAACCTGCACACCATGCACGGCGCGGGCACATTCCTCGGGTATGGGGGTGATGCAGCAAAGTCATCCCACGCATACATCGCCCGGGGCTACGACCTGGGCCGCTACGAGACCAAAGAACTGTTTCGCTGGTGACATTTTTTATATTTTGCTTGAATGTTTGGGCATGTTGTATTAAAATGTACTTGCGCATGAGTCCGGCCTGCGTAGGCGGCATGCCGCGCATGAGCCATACTACGTGTATGTCGCTTCCGTGCAGGGCGTGCGCTAAAACCGATAAAGGAGGTAATCACTATGGCATATGTAATCAGCAGTGACTGCGTGAGCTGCGGGGCTTGCGCCGCGGAGTGCCCTGTCAGCGCCATCTCGGAGGGCGATTCCCAATATGTGATCGATGCCGATTCTTGCATCGACTGCGGCACCTGCGCCGCCACATGCCCCACCGGTGCGATTTCCGAGGGCTGACGAAAACCGCAAGAACCCCCGGCGCCGGCTGTATGTCACAGCCGGTTCCCGGGGGACACAGGAAAGGGGCTGCGCCTGCAGCCCCTTTTTTTCGCGGCAAATATTCCCACCCGGCCCGACCGCCCGGCACGCCCGCCCGCCCCGGCACGACCGCCCGCCCCGCCCCACCCACGCCCCACCATGACAGTAAACCATCGCACCAAAAAGGCGGCCCGGCGAACGGGGATTCCCCCCGCCGGCCTGGCCGCCGAAACATCCTGTGGGCCGGCTTGTCGGCCCACCTCATCTTACTGCTTCGCAGCCAGGAAATCCGCCAGCTGGGATTTCGCCTCGGCCACCACCTTGTCGATGCCCGCTTCCTTGAGCTGCTTGATGAACTCGTTGTACTTCGCCTCGGTCTGGTCGCCGAACACCCCCAGGTCGAAGGAATAGCGGTACTCCGTCACGATGGACGAGACCAGTGCGAACTCCGCGGACACGTTGGAGTTGTCAAATGAGAAACCGTCCACCGGGAATATGCTCGCGGGGATGTTGCGCGCGATGTAGTCCTCCCGCACCGCCTGCACGCTGGGGGCCAGGCCGCCCTCGGTGGGCATGGTCTGCGAACGCAGTGCCCAAGCCCAGTCGCTCCATGCGTAGTCGGCGGATTTCGGCCCCACGGTGTGGGTGTTGTTCTCTTTGTCCAGGTAGTAGTGCTCACCCTCCACGCCGCCCATCAGCAGGTTGTTGATGGCCACGTCATTTTTCATCACGTCCAGGGCCAGGGCCGCGCGCTCCGGGTTCTTGGAGAACGAGGTGATGGCCACGCCGTCGTAGTTGTACGGGGAGATGCGGGTGTACACGCCCTCGGGCAGGATGTCATAGTATTCGCACTCCACGCCTTTCTTGCGCATCTCGTCGATATGCATGTTGGCGGCCTTGTACATGTTCAGGTCGCAGGCGCTCTTGCCTTCCCTAAACAGGTCGTTGATGTGGATCACGCCGGTGATGGCATTGGCCGGCCAATACCCTTTCTGCGCCCACCTGGCCTGCCGCAGCGCATACTCCAGGAACTCAGGCGTGTCATAGCGGTAGAAACAGTCTTCCGCGCTGAATGGGTTTTTCGAGTCCGCATCCCACATCAGGACGTCCGTGTCCACCGTCTGCCAGTTGTTAAGCTGGGTGAAAAGGAAAGAGTCGATGGGGAATGACGGGAACGAATACATGGGGAACATGCCGTTTGGCACCTCGGCCAGGCACGCATCCAGGTATTTCTCCAGGTCTTCCACGCTCTTGATCTCGGTGATGCCATATTTGTCCATCATGTCCTTGCGCACGGTCACCCCATAAGCCTGCTCGAAGTCCGACTCGTTGCGGGGGATGGAGTACAGCTTGCCGCCGAACATCGCCTGGTCCCAGGACTGGGGGATCTGGGTCTGCATGGTCACCGGCATCCATTTGCCGATGAAATCAAAATCCAGTTCCATGAAGGCGCCGTTGCCCACCTGCTCCGCATAGAAGAGCCAAGGCGCGGTGAAAATCAGGTCCACGTCCTCGCCTCCCGCCAGCACCAGCGGGTACTTCGTGGCGAAATCCGAAAGGGGGATGATGGTCACGGTGACAGTGGTGTTGATGAGCCCCTTCATCCGTTCGTTCACCAGGCCGATCACCCTGTCGAAGTCCGGGCCTTTCACGCCCAACGCCGTAAAGTTGATGTTCACTGCCGTGGAGGTGTCAAACCCCGCCCAGGGGTTGTCCCCGGTGCCCGCCGGCGCCGCCGCCGCATCCCCGGCTGCCGCAGGCGCAGGCGCGGCGCTTGGTGCCTCGGACGCCCCGGATGCGGCGCTTGGCGCCGGGGCCGCCGTATCTGCGGTCTTGGTCCCCCCCCCGCACGCCGCCAGTGTCATGGCCATCACCAAGGCCATTGCCAACGCAACCACTCTTTTCTTCATAAACCCCTCCTCACTTTTACCTTGCCCACAGACCTGGATAGCTTAACCCATGTCCCGTCAGGCAAACACTATGCTGACAACAGCTTTATCGCTGCTCACCCCTTCACAGCCACCTCCGGGGCCGCAGCCAGCCCCGGCACATCCGAATGACAGCCTTATCGCCTTGCCGCCCCCTCACCCTTTCACTGCCCCTATGGTCAGCCCTTTCACGAAATACTTCTGCACGAAAGGGTAAAGGAAGATGATGGGCCCCGTGGCGATGACCGTCATGGCCATCTTCATGCCTTCCTGGGGCAGCGTCCCCTCGAAGCTCACCGCCCCGCCCCTTGCGGCGATCTGCTTGAGCGCCTGTATATTGTTGATCATCTCCTGTAGGAAATACTGCAGGCTCTTGAGCTCGTCGCTGGTGATGAAAAGCATGGACGTATACCAGTCGTTCCAATACGCCAGCGCTGAAAACAGCCCGATGGTGGCCAAGAGCGGCGTGCACAGCGGCAGGATCAGGCGGAAATATATGGAAAGGTCATTGGCACCGTCCATTTTGGCGGACTCGGTGATCTCGAATGGCAGGGCGGAGATATAGCTTTTGGCGATGATCATGTTCCACACGCTGAACATCAGCGGAAGGATGAGCGCCAGGAAGTTGTTGCGCAGTTTCAGGTAGCGCACGCACAGGATGTACCACGGGACCAGCCCGCCATTGAAAATCGTGGTGAAGAAAAAGAAAAACGCGAATTGGTTCCTGTGCTCGAAGTCCTTGCGCTGGAGCACGTACCCCGTCATGGTGGCCATCATGACGGCGAAAAACGTGCCTATGGCCGTGGCGCAGATGGTGTTGCGGTATGCCCAGAACACCCGGATGGGGGTGCGCAGCGCCAGTTTGTACGCTTCCAGGGAGAATGTGCCCACGGGGATGAATATATTGTACCCATTGCGCATCAGCCCGGATTCGCTGGTAAAAGACGCCATCAAAATGACCACGAAAGGAAAGAGGCACAGCAGCCCGAACGCCGTCACGAAGAAATACCCCATGGTGGCAAATGCCAGCCTGTCCGAAGACAGCTTTCTCTTCCTGGGTTTTACGACGATGCGTTCCTCCATAAAATCCCCCCCAAAGTGTACAAGCCCCGTCACCACGCCACAGGTCCGCGGCGCGCTTTGCCTGTTCAAGACCCGCCCCCCTCTGCCATCCATGGGGGCACCGCGTCAATATAGCGCATAGCCCAGGCTCTCGCCGCCTCCGCAACCGCTTCCGACAACACCTTTCGCCTCAATATAGCGCATAGCCCAGGCTCCCGCCGCCTCCGCAACCGCTTCAGGCAACACCTTTCGCCTCAATATAGCGCATAGTCCGGCTGGGTCTTGCGTATGATGAAATTCACCGTGCTGATGGTGATGAAGCAAAGCACCGACTGGTAGAACCCCGCCGCGCTGGCCTGCCCGATATTGCTGGTGGCCGACAGGGCCCGGTATATGAACAGATCCAGGATATCCGTGGTGGGCAGTATCATGGCATTGTCCTTCACCAGCTGGTAGAACAACCCGAAGTCGCCCCTGAACACCTGCCCCAGCGCCAGCATGAACATGATGACCATGGTGGGGACCAGGCACGGGATGGTGATGTAGCGGATGCGCTGCCATATGGAGGCGCCGTCTATGCTGGCGGCGTCGTACATCTGCTGGTCGATCCCCGTGACAGTGGCCAGGTAGACCACCGAGCCGTACCCCGTGTTCTTCCACGCACGGAACATCACCAGGAGATACGGCCATATCCCCGCGGAAGCGTAGATGTTCACCCGGTTGAGCCCGATGGCGGCCAATATGTTGTTCACCAGGCCGAACTCATAGCTGAAAAGCGCCTGGACGATGGCGGTCACCACCACCCACGAAATGAAATACGGCAGGAACATCAGCGACTGGAAGACCTTTTTGAACATCTTCCTGCCCAGCTCGCTGATGATGATGGCGAACCCCACCTCCAGGAACATGCCCACGGCGATGAAGGCCAGGTTGTACAGTATGGTGTTGCGTGTCAGGAACCATAGCTTGTTGGACATGAAGAGGAACTTGAAATTCTGCATCCCCACCCAGGGGCTGCCCAGGAACCCCTTCACATAGTTCAGGTTTTTGAACGCCAATATGATGCCGCCCATGGGTATGTACGAGAATATGACCACGTACACCACTGCCGGCAGGAGCATCAGGTACAGGTAGCGGTTCCGCCACAGGCGGCCGCCGATACCCTTTTTCGGATTTTTGCGGTCCAAGCCCGAACTTCCGGCTTTCCCTTTGGGGCTGTCCCCATTTCCCGCGGGGGCGCCAACGACCGGTGCGCCGGTGGATGTTTTGTTTTCCATAGGCCCCTCCAATACCCTATCATCATACCCTTTTTGGCCCCGCCCCCACCCCACAAATATTTGTGGTAGTTATTGATTTATTGCGTTAAATCTACAACATTCTTCGATTATTGCTAAAATTTATCAATTTTTTTCGACAAACCTATTGTGTTTTTTATGGGTTTATGCTATGATGGGCATACAAATTCAGATCGGCGCCATTTCACAGTTTCGTTTTCTCCAGGCCATGAGGAGGTGGAGCTTATGATCGAAAGAGAAGTGCACATCCACGAAAGAGCCTACCCAGTACCGATGACGATGCTGATACACGCTGCCAACAGTTGCCAGTGCGACGTCCACGTGTGCGCCATCCGCACCTGCGAAAGCCCAGGCGCCGCTCCCGGCGGCACCGAGCCCATGCACCATGCCGGGGCGCACCACCGCAGGATCAATGTCAAGAGCTACGATGACATGAAACGCGGGTTCTCCGGCGCAGGCCACATGGGGTCCAGCCTATGGTTCCTGTTCAATGGCTCGGACGAGCATGAGGCCACGCTGAAGTTCGAAAGGATTTTCCAGGTGTGAGCGGCCTATAACCAGCGTATCTACATATGACACATTAAAATGGGCGTGGATGCCGATGGCTCCCCGCCCATTCTTTTTTGTGTTTGCGTTGCTTCGCAGTCTCGTGGTCACCAGGGTGAGGTCACCAGGGTGACCGAGAATCAGACTTTGTTTCCTCTTGCTTACTTCGCAGTCTCCGTGACCCTAGATTCCCGGATCACGTTGACTTTGATCTGTCCCGGGTACTCCATGGACGCCTCGATCTGCTTCGCCACGTCCCTGGCCAGCAGCACCATGTCGTCGTCGCTGACCTGCTCCGGTATGACCATCACCCGGACCTCCCGGCCCGCCTGGATGGCGTAGGATTTGTCCACGCCCTTGAAGGAGTTGGTGATGTCTTCCAGCTGTTTGAGCCTGTTGGTGTAGGTCTCCAGGGTCTCCCGCCTGGCGCCGGGCCTGGCCGCCGAGATGGTGTCCGCCGCCTGCACGATGCAGGATATCAGTGACGTCGCCTCGGTGTCGCCGTGGTGGGACTCCACCGCATTGATGACCACTGCGGATTCCTTGTACTTGCGGCACAGCTCGCTCCCCAGCTGCACGTGGGAACCCTCCATCTCGTGGTCCACCGCTTTGCCTATATCATGGAGCAGCCCCGCGCGCTTGGCCATCCGCACGTCCACGCCTATCTCCCCGGCGAGGAGTCCGGACAGCTGCGCCACCTCGATGGAATGTTTCAGGGCGTTCTGCCCGTAGCTGGTACGGAACTTCATCTTGCCCAGGAGTTTCACCAGTTCGGGGTGGATGCCGTGGATCCCCACGCTCAGCACCGCCGCCTCCCCGTCCTCGCGCATGTTGGACTCCACTTCGCGCTGGGCCTTTTCCACCATCTCCTCGATCCGGGCGGGATGTATGCGCCCGTCCACGATGAGGCGTTCCAAAGCTATCCTCGCCACTTCCCTGCGTATCGGGTCGAACCCCGACAGCACCACCGCTTCAGGCGTGTCGTCGATGATGAGCTCCACGCCGGTCATGGTTTCCAGCGTGCGGATGTTGCGGCCCTCGCGGCCGATGATGCGGCCTTTCATCTCGTCGCTGGGCAGCTGCACCACCGACACCGTGGTCTCCGCCACATGGTCCGCCGCGCATCGCTGGATGGAGGTGACCACGTACTCTTTTGCTTTTTTGTCCGCTTCCTCCTTGGCTTTCTGCTCCATCTCTTTGATGAGTTTGGCCGTGTCGTGCTTTACTTCATCCTCCACGGAATGCAGCAGGAATTCCTTTGCTTGTTCGCTGGTGAGGCCGGATATCTTTTCCAGCTCCGCCTGCTTTTGCTCGTGGATCGTCTCCACTTCCCTGACCTTGCGCGCCAGCTGCTCTTCCTTTTGGGTGATGGCTTGGTCGCGCCGCTCCATCTGTTCCGCTTTCTTGTCTAAGTTCTCCTCTTTGTTCAGAACGCGCTTCTCATAGCGCTGAAGCTCCGCACGCCGTTCCTTTGTTTCCCTGTCCAATTCATTTTTCGTGCGCAGCGACTCTTCCTTCACTTCTAGGAGAGCTTCCCGTTTTTTTGTTTCGGCTGTTTTCATCGCTTCATCTATGATTTCTCTTGCCGTGACCCTGGCCTCGCCGATTTTCTCTTCGTCCTCTTTTTTGTGGTGGGCGATGGCGAGGTTCCATGTGATCGGCACGAGCAAAACCATTATCAGCACCAAAACAATTACCAATATGGTCATTACACGAGCACCTCCTCTATTTTGTTGTCATTGTGCCATGCGGGCAGATACCAAAAAAACATACCCGCCCTTGGATAACAGTACAATTCTAACCGTATTTCCCCATATTGTCAAGTATCCCTTTTCAGGGAATTTTTTAACTTCTCACCTCCCCCGCTCCAGGTTCGCGAACCTCTGGATTTCAGGCAGCCACTTGAGGCGGACGGTGCCGATGGGGCCGTTGCGCTGTTTCTTGATGATCAGCTCCGCCTCGCCCACTGCCTCGGTGTCGGGGTGGTAATACTCGTCCCTGTACAGGAACATCACCAGGTCCGCATCCTGCTCTATGGCCCCGGACTCGCGCAGGTCCGAGAGCTCTGGCCGGTGGTCGGGCCGCGACTCGCAGGCGCGGCTTAGCTGGGACAGCGCCACCACCGGGGCATCCATCTCCCTGGCCAGGGCCTTCAGCGACCGGGAGATCTCCGAGATCTCCTGCTGGCGGTTTTCGCCCCCCCTGCCGCTGCCGCTCATCAGCTGCAGGTAGTCTATGACGATCAGGCGCAGGGGCACATCGCCCAGCTGCAGCTTCACCTTCCTGCACTTGGTGCGCATCTCGCTGACGGTGATGCCCGGCGTGTCGTCGATGATGATGTTGGAACCCCCGATCCTGGCCACGCCTTCCGCCAAGTTGTCCCAGTCCCTGTCCGAGAGGTCCACCCCGGTGCGCATCTTCTGGGAGTCCACCCGCGCCTCCATGGAAAGCAGCCGGCTGACCAGCTGTTTCCTGCTCATCTCCAGGCTGAACATCAGGCAGGGGTACCCCTTAGCCACCGCGATGTGGTCCAGGAGGTTCAGCACGAAAGCGGTCTTGCCCATGGAGGGGCGGGCCGCCAGGAGTATCAGGTCGGATTTTTGCAGCCCGCTGGTCCTGTAATCCAGGTCCGCATAGCCTGTGGGGAGCCCGGACACCGCGCCGCCGTTGCGCAGCGCTTCCTCTATGTCCGCGAAAACCTGCATCGCTATTTCGGACACGGGCTCGAAAGCCGACTGGGTCTTGTTCTGCAGCAACCGGAAGATCCTGTCCTCCGTCTGTTGCAGGATGCTGTCGATATTTTCCTTCCCGGCATAGCAGAGGTTCGCGATTTCCTCGTTGGTGGTGATGAGCCTGCGGAGGGTGGATTTTTCTTTTACGATTTGGGCATAATGCCTGATGTTCACGCTGGTGGGCACCAATGCATAGATGTCACGCACATAGTCCAGGCTGGCCACTTCCGGGGGCACGTCTTTCTCTTTCAGGCGGTTTTGGAGCGTGATCAGCTCCACCGGCTTGTTTTCATTGTAAAGCTCCAGCATGGCCTCAAATATCACGCCATACTGGCTCTGGTAAAAATCCTCCTTGGTGAGGACCTCGGCGGCGGCCACGATGGCGTCGTGGGACATGAGCATGGAGCCGATGACCGACTGCTCCGCCTCCGCGCTATGGGGCATGAGCCGTTTTATCAGGGTATCGTCCATTTCTCAGCTCTCCACCACGGTCACTTTCAGCTGCGCCGTCACGTCCCTGTGCAGCTTGATGGGCACTTCGTGCTCGCCGAAAGTCTTGAGCGTCTCGGCCAGCGCGATCTTTTTCTTGTCAATGTCCAGGCCCAGCTGCTCCTTGGCGGCGGCCGCGATTTCTTTCGTGGACACCGACCCGAAAGCCTTGCCGCTCTCCCCGGCTTTGATGGCCACGGTGACCCCTGCCTTCTCGATATCCGCGGCCAGGGACTTCGCCTCCTCCAGGAGCTTCGCCGCCTGGCGCTGTTCGCTTTCCTTTTGCAGCTTCAGGTCGTTCAAATGCTTGGGGGTGGCTTCCACGCCCAGTTTCTTCGGGAAGATATAATTGCGGGCATAGCCGTCGCTCACCTTGACCACCTGCCCCTTTTTCCCCAATGCCTTCACATCCTCCAACAGCACCACTTCCATATGGCCACCTCTCTTTCTGCATCCATACCCGCCGACCGGTCACATCATTTGCCTACCGTCTCGTCGATCACCGCCTTGAGGCGCTCCTTCGCCTCATCAATCGTGGCGCCCGGCAGCTGCGCGCCCGCCACTGTCCTATGTCCGCCGCCCCCCAGTTTTTCCATCAGCATCTGGACGTTCAGCTCGTCGATGGAGCGCGCGGACAGGTAAACCACCCCCTCGTACACGCTCAGCACCACCGAGGCCTGCACGCCGATGATGTTCAGGAGTTCATTGGCCGCCTGCGCCGCCACGATGGTGGGGTTCTCTATCCCCGCGGAGGGGCAGACGCTGATGGCGAATGACCCCCTGTATATTTCCATGTTCTGTATGGCGGTGGCCTTCGCCTGGTAGTCCGCCATGTCCTCCCTGAAGAGTTTGCGTACACGGGTGATATCCGCGCCGCTCCTGCGCAGGTATGCGGCTGCCTCGAATGTCCGCACCCCCGTCTGCTGGGAGAAATAGTTGGTGTCGATGACGATGCCCGCATACATGGCATCCGCCTCCGGCGATTTGATCTTTATCCCGTCCGCCACATATTGCAGCATTTCCGCCACCATCTCGCAGGTGGATGACGCATAGGGCTCCACATAGGCCAGCACCGCATTGTCGATGAACTCCGCGCCCTGCCTGTGGTGGTCCAGCACCACGACGGTCTTCATCGCCTCCAGCAGCTCCGGCGCGTCGGTGATGGACGGGCGGTGCACGTCGCACACCACCAGAAGGCAGTTGCCGTCGGCCAGCTGTGCCGCCGCTGCCCCTGTGAGGAACATGTCATCCGGGTAGTCGGGGTTGCCCAGGAACCTGTCCATCCATGGGCGCACGCTGGAAGTGACCTCATTGATGACGATGTTGGCCTTCTTGTTCAATGCGGTCGCGATGCGGAATACACCCACGCACGCCCCGAAGGCGTCTATGTCGCTCAGCCGGTGCCCCATGATCAGCAGCCGGTCCTTCGTCTCGATGAGTTCCCGCAGCGCATGGGCCTTCACCCTCGCCTTGACCCGGGTCATCTTCTCCGTGGTGGGGCTCTTGCCGCCGAAATACTCTATCCTGCCGGCGTCCTTCACCACCGCCTGGTCGCCGCCGCGCCCCAGCGCCATGTCTATGGCCGTGCGGGCGTATTCGTAGTTGTGCAGATAGCTGGCATCCCCCATCCCCAGGCCTATGCTCAGTGTTATGGCCATCTCGTTTCCGATGTTGACCGCCTTCACATCCTCCAGGAGGGAAAACCCGGATTCTTCCAGTTCTTTCACGTGCTGGCGCTGCATGACGAAAAAGTACTTGTCCTTTTCCGTTTTCTTGACCACGCCGCCCATGCCGGTGATATATTTCGTGATGCGCCTGTCAACGAGGGCCATCAGCATGGAATAGCGCACTTCTTCCACGCTCTCCAGCGCCTCCTCGTAGTTGTCCAGGTATATCAGCCCCACCACCAGCTGGATGTCGCTGATCTCCTGTTCGCACCTGAGCAATTCCGTTTCGTCGAACAGGTACACGACAAAATATTTCGCCCCGCCCGCTTTCCCCGAAGCGTTTGCCACTGCATCCACTGCCCCATGGACCGGCTCGTTCTTCACACTGCCGGGACTTCCCGGCGCCGCCCCAGCCTCAACCGGCTCCCATTTGCCCCCCGCGTCCCTGACACCGGCGCCTGCCAGGAACGCAGGCGATATCTTGTCGATGGCCAGGGGGCAGATCTCTATGCGGTAGTCTGCATCCCGGTATGGCATGTGGAACGTCTCGACCCCGATGACCTTGGCAAGGCGGTCTCTGTCCAGCCCGCCGAAAAACGACGAGAGCGTCTTGCGCGGCGCCTTGTCGCCTTTGCCCAGGGCCGCGAAAGCGCGGTTGCGCCATACGAAATGCCCGTTGTGGTCCACTATGCAGTACGGGACCTGCATGTCCCCCAGCACATGGGACTGGAGCCTGGCGAAGTCCGCCGCCATCCCCATGATCCCCGCCAGGAGGCTGCGCTGGGTGAAAACGTACATCATGATGGAAAATATACCCACAGCGGCGGCAAAAATCCCTGCAATCGCCCCTGCGCGCACATCCGCGACCGTCACCACGGCACACATCGCAACCATGCAGGCAGTGACCAGGAGCGGCCACTTCAGGTAGACGGACAGCGAGCTGACGACATTCCTCTTCTCTTTCATCTATGGAACCCTCCATGGGGGATATAAGTCATATTTGCAAGCACGCAACGCATGTATTCCTGCATTCTCGCGATACAACGGATTGCTACGCGCATTGCGCTCTCGCAATCCTACGCCCATTCGGAATCCGCCCTGTTCGGGCTACTTCCTCATGTCCGTTCGGGTCTCATCCTCATGCGTTTACGTGCAAGCACGCAACGCATGAGCATTTCGACCCTTGTATCGCTCAGTATACCACAGCTTTTCATTTTCGTCTACAAGGGGCTTTTCGAACCGGGGAAAGTGTGATACAATGGGTTGACCATATAACCAATGTCGTCTGCCATTACTTGCGAGGGACCATGCATAAATTTCTGCGTACGGTCGGCTTTAGCCGGCTCAAAACCAGCCATGACTTTGCGAGGCTGCTGGACACCCTGATGCGCGACCTCTCGGGCATCGAGACGCTTACCCTGCCCGACGGTTCCACCATATTCCAGCTCCGCAAAGAGTTCGCCCCGGGCCTGGGGCTCATGATATGCGGCGAATACTCCGAAAACGGCCTGCCGGTGCCGGAGTATTATTTCCCGTACCTGCTCTCCGACGACAAGACCTCCGACGTGGACTGCTCCATCCAGCGCCACACCGAGCGCGAGACATTTGCGGGGCTGCTGGACGAATACAGGGTGGGCATCTCCCTGATCTTTTACATTGTAAATACATTGGAGTACCGCAAACGCAAGGCCGAACGCAAGAGCATCCGCAGCGACCATGTGTGCCTGACAGGCCTGTGCATCAAAGGCACGGTGCTCCTGCCCATCAGGAAGACCCGCCGCCAGATAGAGACGGCCAAGGTCGCCAACCAGAAACTCACAGCGCTGCTGGAGGCCGCCCGCAACGGGGACGAGGATGCCATCGAGTCCCTGACATTCAAGGACATCGACCTCTACGCCCAGATATCCCGCCGCGTGATGCGCGAGGACATCTACTCCATCGTGGACTCCTCTTTCATGCCCTGCGGCGTGGAGTGTGACCAATACGCCGTCATCGGCGAGATCACGAACGTCGCCCTGCTGCACAACGAGTCCACCGGCGAAGACACCTATGACCTGACACTTTACTGCAGCGACCTGACATTCCACGTGGCCATCAACGCAAAGGATCTCTTGGGCGACCCGCAGCCCGGGCGCCGCTTCAAGGGCCAGGTCTGGATGCAGGGCGTGGTCAAGTTCCGCAGCCGCGCGCCCCGTCCACCCACCAAGCCCCAGAGCTGACCCCGGCGCCGACCGCACTTTGGATGCCATTTGCCCGCGGGCGCCTTTTGCCCCAAGGCAAATTTCTCCCTTGACAGACACGCCTTATTTCTTTATAATAGCACCGTGTGCTTTTCCCCGGCCCGCGTTTGTCGGCGCCGGCGGCAGGGATCCCGGCTGGTATCCACCCCTTAAGTGGAACGCTTAAGGTGGGCACGCATGTGGCCTGCCTGGTCACCCCGCCCCCCCTTTGCCGCACACATCCGTCCACGTAGCTCAGCAGGATAGAGCGACCGCCTCCTAAGCGGTAGGTCGGAGGTTCGAATCCTCTCGCGGACGCTATCGGTCAAGCCGCTTCTTCAAGCCAAAGCCCCCACCCGTATGGATGGGGGCTTCGCCTTTCCTGCCGATTCGCCCGGCAAGACTCCTGCCATTGTCTTAGATAAATTCTTCCGAAACCTCAGCGGCGCAGGTGGTCTCATATTTCCCCAGTATCACCCTTTGAAGCAAGTCCCGCGTCTCTGAATTGATGGGGTGTGCGATGTCCCGGTATTCCCCATCCGCTGCCTTCCTGCTGGGCATGGCGATAAACAAACCTTTCTCGCCTTCAATCACCTTGATGTCATGGATGACGAACTCGTTGTCCAGCGTGATGGAAACGATGGCTTTCATCTTGCCTTCCTTTTCCATCTTCCTTACTCTTACGTCTGTGATTTGCATTCCAAAACCCTTCTTTCTCTGCCATTATTTCTGTTATAAAGCTAGCGAAGCTTCTATAGCTACGATGTCCGCCCAAATGGGGTACGGGACCAAGCACCGCATGGCACTGCTTGGGGCCTGGGGATAACCCCCGCATATGCCTGCGCCACCGGCGCCGGGACCGCCATCGGCCGTCCACCGTCTATAGCGTTTTGTCGGTCAAAGAGTGTGCCTCTCGTTTTTTTCCAGCACGATCTTTATGTCCTCGGGCGTCCCCACGTATGTGGTGTTCGCCTTGATGGTGTCCCTGCTCTCCACGACGCAGTGGTCCAGCACGGTGTTGTCCCCGATGTACACGTCATTGAGCACGATGCAGTTGCGTATGGTGCAGTTGTTCCCGACGTAGACTTGCTTGAACAGCACGGAATTCTCCACGGTGCCGTTGATGATGCTGCCGCTGGATATCAGGCTGTTGCGCACCTGGGCGCCAGGGTTGTACTTGGCGGGCGGCAGGTCGTCGATCTTGGAGTATATCTCGGGGTACTCCCGGTAAAAATACGAGCGCACCTCCGGCTTCAGGAAATCCATGTTGGTCCTGTAGTAGGCGTCCACGGATGCTATGTTGCTCCAGTAGTCTTTTATCTTGTAGGCGTAGATGCGCTTGAGGTTCTTGTAGCGCACCAGGATGTCCCTCACGAAATCGAACCTGTCCTCCGCGGCGCAGCGCTCGATGAGCTCGATGAGCTGGCGCCTGCGGATCACGTAGATCCCGCAGGAGATGGTGTGTGCGTCGGTGGTTATGGGCTTCTCCTCGAAGTCCACTATGCGCCCCTCGTCGTTGATCTTCACCACCCCGAACCGGGTCACGTCCTCCCCTTCCGGCATGGACTTGCACACCACCGTGATGTCCGATTTGCGTTCGATGTGGTACTCCAGGACTTTGTTGTAGTCCAGTTTGTAGATCCCGTCGCCGGACGCGATGACCACATAGGGCTCATGGCTGTTGCGCAGGTATGTCAGGTTCTGGTAAAGCGCGTCCGCGGTGCCCCTGTACCAGTCGTTGGACTGGGCGGTGATGGTGGGCGTGAACACGAACAGCCCACCCTGCTTGCGCCCGAAATCCCACCATTTGGAGGAGCTTAGGTGTTCATTTAACGAGCGGGAGTTGTACTGGGTGAACACCGCCACTTTCTGCACGTGGGAGTTGGTCATGTTGCTGAGCGTGAAATCAATGGCGCGGTAGCTGCCGCCGATGGGCATGGCCGCTATGGCGCGCTTGTTGGAAAGCTCCCTCATGCGTTTGGAGTTGCCGCCCGCCAGGATGATGCCTATCGCCCTCATCTGTTCCCCCCTCCCCTGATGATGGCGCTGCCGGCGCAAAGTGAGCCCCCCGGGTAGTCTTCCGGCGCGGTCACGCCCGATATGGCCGTGTTTTTGCCCACCCGGACGCCCTCGGGGATGTGTGTCCCCTCTCCCAGTGTCACCAGGTCGAACTGGTAGACCTTCGGGTCAAATAGGCTGGGTGCATAGTCGCCGTCGCCCAACCTGGCCCCCGCCCCTATGACGGAATCCTCCGCCACGATGGCTTTTTGCAGGAATGCGCCGTCACCGATGAGGGTGCCCTTCATGACGATGGAGTCCCTCACCACCGCGCCCCGCCCCACCGTGACGCCGCACCCGATGACCGAGTTCACCACCTCGCCATAGATCTCCGCCCCCTCGCCCACGATGCTGCGCTCGATCCGCGCCTCGCCGGAAACGTACTGGGGCGGGATGATATCGCCCTTGGTGTAGATGCGCCAGTACTCCTCGTAGAGGTTGAACTCCGGGATGATGTCGATGAGCTCCATGTTCGCTTCCCAGTAGGAGCCCAGCGTCCCCACGTCCTTCCAGTACCCGTGGTACTCATAGGCGAAAATCCGCTGCCCGCTCTCATGGCAGTGGGGTATGATGTGCTTGCCGAAATCACACCCCGGAACCTCGGAGAGCTTATAGAGCGCATCCCGCAGGGACTCCCATTTGAAAATGTATATCCCCATGGACGCCAGGTTGCTCCTGGGTTGCTCGGGTTTCTCCTCGAATTCCAGTATGCGGTTGGTCTCGTCGGTGATGACGATGCCGAAACGGCTGGCCTCCTCCATAGGCACCGGCATGGCCGCGATGGTCACGTCCGCATTGTTCGCTTTGTGGTACTCCAGCATGACCTCGTAGTCCATCTTGTAGATGTGGTCGCCCGAGAGGATGAGCACGTAGTCGGGGTTGTACGTTTCCATGTATTCCATGTTTTGGAAAATGGCATTGGCGGTGCCTGTATACCAGTCGCTCCCCGCACTGCGCTCATATGGCGGCAGCACGGTGACGCCTCCTTTGTTCCTGTCCAGGTCCCAGGGTATCCCGATGCCGATATGGGTGTTCAGCCTCAAGGGCTGGTACTGGGTCAGCACGCCCACCGTATCCACGCCGGAATTGATGCAATTGCTCAGGGGGAAATCAATGATCCGGTATTTCCCGCCAAAGGAAACAGCCGGTTTGGCCACCTTCTGGGTCAACACGCCCAGGCGGCTCCCCTGCCCCCCTGCCAGTAACATGGCAATCATCTCTTTTTTAATCACATCGCCCCCCTCGCTGTTTGCCCCGCCGACCGATGGCCCCCCATCGCCCCGGGGCGTTCAAACCGTACCCTCGCTGTAACCGTTTCTTGAATCCCGATGGCACTTCGCTGCCGCTATATTTCTGCTGCGTTCGTTCCTCCTTGATTCATTATAGCATATTTCTTGTAGATAGTGAACAAAATCTTCAACATTTTTTTATCTTCTTTGTCAACAATCCGCCATGACCCTATAAATCCCATCAACTTTGCCACATCGTCACAAAAAAACTTGAACAGCAGGACAAAATAAAGTATACTGTAAATATATGCCGCAACCGTCTTTGATATGCACGGCGCGAAGAGAAAGGTTATTATGGACATTATCACCATCAGCGAACTATATGCGCACACACAGGCCCACTTAGACCGGGTGGTCCGGGTGGGCGGCTGGGTCAAAAGCCTGCGCGACTCCAAAACATTCGGCTTCATCACGCTGTCAGACGGCACGGATTTCCGCCCGTTGCAGGCCGTATACCACGACACCATGGAGAACTTCCGGGAAGTGTCCGGGCTTGGCGCGGGCGCGGCCGTCACAGTCGAGGGGCGCCTGGTGGCCACCCCCCAGGCGAAGCAGCCTTTCGAAATCCAGGCGGCCTGCGTGGTGGTGGAGGGCGCATCCCCATCCGACTACCCCCTTCAGAAAAAACGCCACACCATGGAGTTCCTGCGCACCATCCCCCACCTGCGGCCCAGGGCGAACACGTTCCAGGCGGTTTTCCGCATCCGCTCGCTGGCCGCCTTTGCGATCCACAGCTATTTCCAGGAGCGGGGGTTCGTCTACGTGCACACCCCCATCATCACCGGCAGCGACGCCGAGGGCGCGGGGGAGATGTTCCAGGTTACCACCCTGCCCCTGGGTGCAGTCCCGGCCATGCCCGGCGGGGGTGTCGACTATTCGGCGGATTTTTTCGGCAAGCCCACGAACCTCACGGTGAGCGGGCAGCTGGACGTGGAGGCCTTCGCGCTGGCTTTCCGCAATGTATACACATTCGGCCCCACCTTCCGCGCCGAAAACTCCAATACACCCCGTCATGCCGCCGAGTTTTGGATGATCGAGCCGGAGATGGCTTTCGCCGACATCCACGACGACATGGCCGAGGCCGAGGGCCTGCTCCGATATGTCATACGCTATATCCTGGAGCATGCGCCACATGAGATGGACTTTTGCAACCAGTTCGTGGACAAAGGCCTCATCGCCCGCCTGGAGGGCGTGGCGGCATCCGAGTTCGGGCACATCACCTACACCGATGCGGTGTCGGAGCTGGAAAAGCACAACGACCGCTTCACCTACAAAGCATACTGGGGCGCGGACCTGCAGACCGAGCACGAACGCTTCCTGACGGAACATCTCTTCGGGCGCCCGGTGTTCGTCACCGACTACCCGAAGGATATCAAGGCATTCTACATGAAGCAAAACGACGACGGGCGGACCGTGGCGGCCATGGACTGCCTTGTTCCCGCCATCGGCGAGATCATCGGCGGCAGCCAGCGGGAAGAGTCATACGAAAAGCTGGAGTCCCGCATGGGGCAGATGGGCATGGGGCTTGACGACTACGGTTTCTACCTGGACCTGCGCCGCTACGGCAGCGTGCGCCACGCCGGGTTCGGGCTGGGGTTCGAGCGGCTGGTGATGTACCTGACCGGCATGGCCAATATCCGGGACGTGCTGCCCTACCCCAGGACCGCCGGGAACTGCGAACTATGAACCATGTACTGCGACACGACGTCGATGCCTTTTGCCCGCGCCGCCCCGGGGAACCGGCGGTCGGGCTGCCGGCTATATGGCGGGACCGCGATGCGAGGTGACCGATGAAATTCATTCACACGGGGGACGTGCACTGGGGCGTGATCCCCGACTGCGACAAACCATGGGGGCTGGAACGCGCCCAGGCAGTCAAGGACACTTTCGGCAGGATCATCCAGCTGGCGAAACAGGAAGAAGTGGACTTCCTGTTCATCACGGGAGACCTGTTCCATTCCCAGCCCCTGGAACAGGACCTGAAGGACTTGAACCACCTGTTTTCCTCCATCCCCGGCACCCGCGTGGCCATCATCGCCGGCAGCTTCGACAGGGTGACCGGCAGCTCTGCCCTCCACAGCTTCACATGGGCCCCCAATGTCACATATTTCCTGGACGAGGCGCCCACCGGCGTCTATTTCCCGGAGATAAATACCGAGGTACATGGGTTTTCCTACCACTCCTCCGAGATCACGGACCCGGTGCTGGACGACGTGAAGGCGCCTTTCGACGGGCGCATCCACATCCTGCTGGCCTATGCCGGCGACGACCTCCACGTCCCCATCCAGACGGAGAGCCTAAGCGACTCCGGGTTCACATACATCGCCCTGGGCTCCCGCCACAAATACGAGCTCCTGAAAAACCGCGCCATCGCCTACTGCGGCTCCCCCGAACCGCTGGGCAAAGCGGAGCTGGGCGAGCACGGGGTGGTCCTGGGGCAGATACACCCCCGCTCCTTTGCGGTTACGGCCCTGGATTTCATACCCATGGCCAAACTGGCCTACGTGCCTTTTGCCGTGCACATCTCCCCCCAGACCACCAACAAGGAGTTGCTGGACACGGTGATGGGGTCGGTGAAGGCCCGGGGCCTCCAGAACATCTACCGCCTCCGCATCACCGGGCTGCGCCGGTCCGACACCACGTTCAACCTCCAGCCCATCATGTCCAACCTGCGCATCGTGGACGTGATCGACGAAACCGAGCCGCAGTACGATTTCTCCGAGCTTGTCAGGGAACACCCCGACGACGTGATCGGGTACTATATACAGAAGTTCCAAAAACCGGACGCCAGCCCCATCGAGAAAAAGGCCCTCTACTACGGCATCCACGCCCTGCTGCAGACCATCGAGGAAAGGAGATAGCCATGCGCCTGCTCACACTGCACATAGACGGGTTCGGCAAATTCCATGACTTCTCCATGTCCTTCGACGGGGGGCTCAATGTCATCTACGGGAAAAACGAAGCCGGCAAATCCACCATCCACACATTCATACGCAGCATGTTCTTCGGCCTGGAGCCGAAAAGCGGCGTCCCTGACCCGGATGATTATTACAATATTTACCAGCCGTGGGAAGACGGCGAGGTCTACGGCGGCAGCCTCCGTGTGGAAAACGCCGGGAAGACCTACCGTCTGGAACGCACTTTCCTCCAGCCCCGCCCCTCTTTCCGTATTTTCAACGAAACCGACGGCCATGATGAGGCGGATGCGCCCGGCACGCTAAAAAACATCCTCTGCGGCCTGACCAAGATCTCCTACGACAACACCGTCAGCATCAAACAGCTCAAAAGCGTCACCGAATCCGAGATGGCGCAGGAGCTGCGCCGCTACCTCTCCAATGTGAACACCACCGGCAACTCCGCCCTGAACGCATCCGGCGCCATCACCTTCCTGGAGCACCAGAAACAGGCCTTCGAAATCATGGTCGTGCCTGAAGCGGCCAAAACCTACGCCGGACTCATCAGCGAGACCCGCAAGCTGGAAACCGAGATTTCCTCGCCGAAATACGAAAACCGCCTGGGCCCCGCCCAGAAAAAGGCCGACGAGACACGCAGGCGCGCCGAGGAGAAAGGAAAAGAAAAAGAAGAGCTCGCCAGGGAAAACGACCGGAGCGAAAGGCTGCTGGAACAAAACAAATTCGTCGACGCGGAGTCCATCACCAGCTACGGCGCCCAGATCAACCAGCTTTACGAAGACTACCAGGTGCTAAGGCACCAGAGCGAGGGCAAAGCGGGCCCTGTGTTTTCGGTGCTTTCGCTCATCATCGGCATCATCGTAATGGTGGGCGACGCCGCCCTGTTCCTTCTTACGTCCCTGGGCGTGCTGCGCCTGGGGCCGCTGCTGTCGGCGGTGTTGGCCGACACTTCCGCCTACCTGGTGCTGGGCGGCATCGGCGCGGCATTCCTGGTGCTGTGCATCATCCTGCGCATATGGGTGGGGTCGCGCAAAAAGGAAGCCGCCCTCACCGCCCACGTGCTGGAAGAGATCTTCTTCCGCCACCTGGGGGATTCCGAGATTTCCCCGGCGGCCCTCCAAGCGATGGATGAGCGCATCGAGGGCTTCCACCGGACATACGACTCCATAGGCGTGAATGAAAAAGCGATGGAGCGCCTGTCGGAGGAGCTGGTTTCCCTTGCCCAGGAACAGGAGTCCGACAAACGCGCGCTCCACTACCAGCAGGAGATCCGCCAGGAACTGGAAGAGCGCCTGGTCCGGCTGGCGTCACTGCAGCAGCAGATACAGGTGTCCCGCAACGCATTGACGGAAAATGAGCGCCTGCTCACGGAGATAGACTCCATCGACTTGGCCACCGAAACCCTGGTGGCGCTCTCTGAAATGATCAAAAACTCTTTCGGCCCCCACCTGAATGCGGCGGCCTCGAACCTGGTCCGGGAGATTTCCGGCGGCGTCTACCAGCGCATATCCATAGACGAGCAGCTGAACATCTACCTCTACACCAAAGACCGCACCGTGCCCATCACCCGTATCAGCTCCGGTGCGCTGGACCAGGTGTACCTGGGGCTGCGCCTCGCCAGCGCCCGCCTCATCGAAAACGGTGCCGACCGCCTGCCCCTCATCCTGGACGACAGCTTCGTGCTCTATGACGACGAACGCCTGGGCAATGCCATCAACTGCCTGGTGGCCGGCTACGGCGGCCAGATCATCCTGTTCTCCTGCCACCACAGGGAAAAACTCTTCCTGGATGAGGCGGGGGTCCGCTACAGGTACATAGACCTGGGGTAGCATAATGCCCCGCCGACCAAACCTTGCGCAAAGTCGAGACCAATATCATACGCGCATTGTTTGGCCTGCGGGGCCATACCTTGTCCTGCCACGTCCCGGGAGCGGGGTCACTGAGCTTGTGCCTGCACCTGCGCTTATGCCTGCGCCTGCCTGGCCCTGTATGCCTCCATGTATTTGTTGATGCGCGCCGTGGGGTTCAAAAACTCGCTGATGGACGCATCGTGGTTCAGGCTGTCTATGATGAGGGCGATGTACTTGCTCATGTCCACGTCGATATAATACGGCCTCGCCAGCAGGTCCGGCATCTGGTAGACCAGGTTCGTGGTCAGCAGGCGGTCTATGTACCCCTTTTCGTAGTATTCGTCAAACTTGGCCAGCCCATTGGTGAACAGCCCGAAAGTGGCGCACACGAACACCTTCCTGGCGCGGCGCTTCTTCAGTTCCTTGGCCGTGTCCCGCACCGACTCCCCGGAAGAAATCATGTCGTCCACTATGATGACGTCTTTCCCTTCCACTTCGCTGCCTAGAAACTCATGGGCCACCACCGGGTTTTGCCCGCCCACCATGCGGGTGTAGTCCTTGCGCTTGTAGAACATCCCCATGTCCAGCCCCAGCACATTGGCGAAATACACCGCCCGGCTCATGCCGGCCTCGTCGGGACTGACCACCATCATGTGGGCGCTGTCCACCTGCAGGTTGGTTTCCACGTTCAGCAGGTTCTTGATGAACTGGTATGTGGCCTGGACGGTCTCGAAACCTTTGTCCGGGATGGCGTTTTGCACCCGGGCGTCGTGGGCGTCGAAAGTGATGATGTTCGTCACCCCCATGTCCACCAGCTCCTGCAGCGCCAGTGCGCAGTCCAATGACTCCCTGCCTGAACGCTTGATCTGGCGGGATTCATACAGGAAAGGCATGATCACGTTGATACGCCTGGCTTTCCCCGCCAC